>QHUJ01000110.1 GCA_003221895.1 Gemmatimonadota bacterium
ATTTGAACGCGTCATCTCGCCGTTTCGCGTCACCGATTCCATGGGGCGGGCGTACGCTCTCCCGTTCCTCGGCGGTTTCGATCATCCGCGCCCCCAGCTGCTGGACATCGACGGCGACGGCAGCCTCGATCTCTTTGTGCAGGAGAATTCTGGACAGCTCGAGCTGTTTCAGAAGAGCGCTACTGGCTGGACGCTGACCACTGATCGCTTCCAGAACATCGACATCGGCGAGTGGTATCGCTTCGTCGACCTGGACGGCGATGGGCGCTACGACCTGTTTGCCGAGTCGCCGCTCAGCGACATCCGCTACTATCGGAATGTTGGCACCCGCACGGCGCCGGCATTCGTCGTCGCCGCAGACACGCTGAAAGACGTACAGGGCACCGCCATCTACGCCGATCGCCAGAACATCGCGCAGTTCGCCGACATCGATTGCAATGGCAAGCTCGACATGCTGCTGGGCCGAGTCGATGGGACCATCACGCGCTACGAAATGGAAGGGCTCGATTCGCTTCGCGCGCCGCGGTTTCGGCTCATCACCGAGCGGTTTGGAGACATTCAGATCATCGGCACGCGCGCGCCCTCACTGCATGGAGCGAACACGATGGCGGTGTTCGATATCGATCGAGACGGCGACCAGGACATTCTCTGGGGTGATTTCTTCGAGCCGGGGCTACTCTGGCTCCGGAATCAAGGCACGTGCGCGCAGCCCGATTTCCACGGAGACCGCATCGCGTTCCCGCCGAACCAGCCGATAGAAACGAGTGGCTACAATGCGCCCGCCTTTGGCGACCTGAATGGCGACGGCCGAGCTGACCTGGTGGTGGGTGTGTTGGGCGGCGCGTTTAATCCGGTGAAGACCAGCGCGGCAAATCTCTATGAGATCGATCAGACGGCGCCGAATGTTTGGACCGTCGTCACGCCACACCTGCTCGATGGCATCGATCTGGGCACCGAGTCGATTCCGGCATTCGCCGACATCGACGGCGATGGCGATCTCGACCTCGTCGTGGGCACCAAGATCGAGCCCGACAACCCGCGCACCGGCGGTCTCCACTGGTTCGAGAATGTGGGCTCACGCACCCTGCCGAATTTCCAATTGCGCGGGCACCTCACCGTTCTCCCTGTCTTTCACGATGCACCGGCGCTCGGCGATCTCGACGGTGATGGGCTGCCGGACCTCGTGGTGGGACAGTTCCAGGACGCCGTCGCATGGTATCACAACAGTGGCACCAGCGGCGCGGGACGGTTTGTGCTCGTTGACTCCGCGGTCGTCCGCTTGCCGCGCGGCAGTAACGGCGTGCCCGAGTTGTATGACATCGACGGCGACGGCGATCTCGATCTGTTTCTGGGCGATGCGTCCGGGCGGATCGCCTTCTTCCGAAACGACGGGAACACCCGGGCCCCGCATTTCACGCTCGTGAGCGACGACTATCTCGGGGTGCGTGCCGGCCACCGCGCCGTGCCGCGTTTTGTCGATCTGAACGGCGATAGCGTCGCCGAACTCGTGATCGGCACGGAGCAGGGTGGGGCACCGCCGGTGTTTCGCCGGCTCGTGCGCGACTCCAGTCTCGCGGTCGACCTGCCGTCCTATGCGGCGCCGGGGTTTGCCGATCTGTTCGGAACCGGAGTGAAAGATTTGTTCGTGGGGAATGAGGGCGGCGGAATCCTGTACTTTCGCAGCCGCGCGCAGCAGATTGTTCCATCCAAGTAGTCAGTCCGTCGACTTCGTGAACCTTTTCCTCGAGCCGCCCGTAAGGTGGTCATCCCTTTTCCCGAGCACACTGGATGTTCAGGCCTATTCTGACACTCGCCGCGGTCGGTTTCGTCGGCATCGCTCTTTGGAAGATTGCCTCCGCGCTACTCCTGCCGCTCGTGTTTCTCGTCTTCAAGATCGCCCTCATCGTAGGCGTGGTGATGGCGGTGTTCTGGTGGTTTAAGAATAAGAAGGACCGCAAAGAGGATACTCCCCCGGTGTCCGAGTAAACACACACCCCCCTCGCGGGGGGTGTCTGGCCCGACACAATCGAGGCGCGCCGAGCAGGGAATTCGCCTGGCGCGCCTCATGCTTTTACTCCCCTCAAAAAGGGGGGAGCCATGTACTGGAAAGGACTGTTGATCGCCATCGCGTTCGACGTCGCCTGCATCATGGGGAACCCGTCATTGGTGACGGGGCCGGAACCCCCTGTACCCGTTCGTCACGCGCCCTCTTGGGTGATGAACCAGGAACCGGGAGTGACCATGCAGACGTCGCCCGAAGACGCCGAGCTCGATGCCGCGGGGCGGTTGGAAGACTCGATGATGGTGTACCTGCAAAGCAACGATCGCGACGCCGCCGCCATGGTGAGCCTGGCGCGCATGTACGTCGCGCACGGGTGGTACGATGCGGCGATTGGCCCGTTGGCGCGCGCGGCGCAGCTCGATCCCGAGCGCCGTAGTATCTGGTCGCTGCTCGATCGGGCTCTCAAGATGACCGGGAAGGCGAAGATCACGGACGCAGAGTTGACCAAGCAGGCGCAGCAGTTCGTCGAGTCGGTGAAGAATTGGGGCCACTCGTGTTAAACGGGAAACCTAGAACGGGAAACGGGAAACGTGGTTGCCGTCACGTTTCCCGTTTCTCACTTCCCGTTTTCCGGTTTGTTATTGATCTACCCAGGTACTCCGCACGTCATAGGTCACATTGTACACCAGCTGATTGACGAGACGCCCGTACGCGTCATTCGGGTCTTTGGCCGAGAACGATGGCATCCCGCCAACGAATGACAGGCCGCCCACGTTCTCAGTTTCCGCCGAGCTCCGCCGCCACATCACGCCACCCGTCCGCGTATTCACGAGCCACACCGACAGCTCGACCGTCACGGTCGCCTGCATGTAGGGCGAGAAACCCGACGTCAGCGCGGCGTGCGGTTTCACGTTCGAGATTTTGAGATGGCCGAAGAAAGCGACGGGGCAGCCGTCCGAGTCCGCGGCGCGCTTGAACACGCTGGCCGAGTCGGCCGCTGTGAATTCGCGCATCTCGATGCCGCTTTGCGCCGCGAGGACGTACTCCTCGAAGCGCTGGGTCGCGAACTCGTGGAGATTGCCCTTCGCGTTCTCCACCGAGAACACGAACAGACCGATGTTTCTATGCGGGACGAGATTCAGCGTCGGAGGCAGCAGCACGCGTTGGTGCACCGGCCGGTGCGAGCCGCCGCAACCGAAGATCATCAGGGTGATGATGAAGCAGCTGACGACACGCATGACGCGCATACGGTCCTCCGACCGGGGAACTCGGAGCACAACATAATGAACGCCATTTTTGTGAGGGTGGCCTTGTGTCACACGCGCCAAGGCATTGAGAGATTTCTGGTTACGGCCTCTGGGGCGGCTCCCAGCGCTCGGTCGGTACGGTGCTAGGGACAGGTTGGGCCCGGATATAGGAGACGACTCTCCAAATCGCGCCTGCCGACATGACGCCACCGTACGCCGGCATGCCGCGCGGGCGACCGTAGAAGATCGACTGGAACAGCGATCCGTCTGAGCCGCCGTAGCGCCACCGTCCATCCACGAGGCTCGGCCCCACCCATCCCGTCGCGCCGGCGCCGTGGCAGCCGTCGCAATTCATCCGGGTGAAGATCTGCGAGCCGTCTGCAATGGATGCGGAATCCTTGGCGAACGGATTGGTGAGGTCGTCCGCTGGTGGCGCGTTGCCGCCCGCCGACACGTGCTCCGGGTACCGCACTGAGGGCGGCAACCCTTCGCCGCGGCTGCACGCCGCGATTACGACGAGGGCAACTACAGGCCGAAAATCCAGACCGTCCCTCCCTGGCTCGTGTGGCGCGCGAGGTCGGGAGCGAAATCGGCGGGCGGGCGCACATCGGCGGGGTCGTCGGAGCGGACGTCGCCTGAGAGCAGGAACCAGTCGCCGCCGATGCCCGCATACACCGCGATGTACTGCTTGCCGTCGGCGCCTCGGAACGAGATCGGCGCGCCAACGACGCCCGAGCCGACTTTGAACTTCCAGAGCGGCTTACCGGTGCGCGCATCCGCAGCCTTGAACCAGCCGTCGAGCGTCCCGTAGAAGACCACGCCGCCCGCGGTCACGACACTGCCGCTCCAGACCGGATACTTCTCCTTGATGCCCCAGACTTTGCGCCCGCGTGCCGCATCCCACGCGATGAACTCCCCCATGTTTCCGCCGGGACCGGCCATGTAGGGCGTGCTCGCGCCGATGTACGGCGTTCCGGGGATCCGCGTCACCTGCGACGCTTCGAAGTTCATGCAGAGGTTGTTCGTCGCGGTGTAAAACCAGCCTGTGCGTGGCGAATACGCCGCCGGCGACGCGGGACTCTTGCCGCCCTCGAGGCTCGGACAGATGCCCTTCACGTTGCCCTTGGAGACGCCGGTCGTCTTCGTGGTATCGAGGATCGGCAGGCCGGTTGTCCGGTTGATCCCTTTCGCCCACGTGACATTGGCGAATGGCTCCGCGACCAGCACTTCGCCGGTCGCGCGATCGAGCGTGTACGCAAAGCCGTTCTTGTCGAAGTGCACGAGCACCTTGCGCATCCGCCCGCCGACCACGAAATCGGCGAGGATCATCTCGGCGTTGGCGTCGTAATCCCAGCTATCGTGCGGCGTGAACTGATAGGCCCACACGAGCGTGCCGTTCGCTGGGCGGCGCGCCAGCACGCTGTTCGTCCATTTGTTCTCGCCCGGCCGCTGCTCGGTGTTGTAGGGTCCGGGATTTCCCGTGCCGAAGTAGATGAGGTCGAGCTGCGGGTCGTAGGAGATCCAGCCCCACACGGGAGCGCCGCCGCGCTTCCACGCGTCGCCGCTCCAGGTCGAGACGCCGATGTTCGCAGCACCGCCAAATGCGCCTCGCCCGGACTGCGCGAGCATCAGCGAATCGGGGCCCATGTTGTGTGCGGTCCAGAGAATCTTGCCGGTGGCAAGATCGAGTCCCTTCACCCAGCCGTAGATCCCGAACTCGCCGCCCGACGGACCGACGATGACGCGGTTGCGGGCGACGAACGGGGCCATGGGTGTCGTCTCGCCCTCCCCGATATCGCCGATTTGCGTCTTCCAGATCTCACGTCCCGTCTGCGCATCGACCGCGACGGTGTGACCGTCGAGCAGGTTATAGATGATCTTGCCGTCGGCGTACACCGCGCCGCGATTGATCGCGTCGCAGCAGGCGACGCCGACGGCGGCGGGATTCACGTCGGGGCGATACTTCCACCTCAGCGGATAGCCTTGCTGCGTGAGATCGAAGGCGTAGAGGACATTTGGGAACGGGGTTACCACGTACATCGTGCTTCCGACAACGAGCGGCTGCCCCTCATGCCCGCCGAGCACGCCGGTCGAGAAATTCCAGACGGGGCGCAGCTTGGCGGCGTTGGTTGGCGTGATCTGCGAGAGGCCGCTGTAACGGGTGGCGGCGTAATTCTTTGCCGGCATGGTCCACTGGCCGTCGTCCTGCGGCGATGTGCCTTGCAGGGCTGTGACAAAAAGCAGCGTGACGTAGGCCCGATGCATGGACAATAATGATAGCGTGACCCTATGAACCTCGCGCGGCGATCTGGGGCGACGACGCAGGACGTGTGAGCGCGTCTGGAGGACCCTGATTAGAGCGAACGCCGCGCATGGACGTGCGCGTCATGGCAGTAGTATGAGAAGTCTCTCATAAGAAGCAACAGGCCCTCCGCTTTTCAGTTCCTCCAGGTTCATTCTCCCGAGCAGCAATCACTGTCATTCATTCTCTCGGGAGGTTCACGTCATGACGAAGCAACTCACAACTCTGGCGCTCGCAGCCGTGCTCTTCGCGGCCTGCGAGCCGAACGGCGGAATTACGGAGCCGCAGGCGTCGATTCAGTCGGCGCTGGCGGGGCAGCAGAACCTGGACGGCGACAATGGTCCGGGCGCCGTGTACACACTCACCAACCAGGTCGCCGGCAATGCCGTGGCGGTATTCGCGCGCGCGGCCGATGGCACGCTCACGCCGGCCGGCACGTTCGCCACCAGTGGAGCGGGGACGGGCGCCGGTCTGGGCTCTCAGGGCGCCGTGACGTTGAGCAGCGATGGACGCCTCGTCTTCGCGGTCAACGCCGGCTCGAACGATGTGTCGGTATTTCGCGTCGGACCGCAGGGGCTTTCGCTGCTGAGTCGCACGCCGTCAGGCGGACTCCTTCCCATCAGCGTAACAGGATCTCGCGATCTCGTGTACGTCTTGAATGCCGGAGGCGCGGGCAACATCACGGGATTCAGGATCGATAATGCGGGAACGCTGACGCCGGTTGCTGGTTCGACGAAGGCACTGTCGAGCGCGGCCGCCGGTCCGGCGGAAATCTCGTTCAGCGCCGATGGACGGCAGCTGATCGTCTCGGAGAAGAATACGAACCTGCTCGATGTCTACCCCGTCGACGAGAATGGTGTGGCGGGTGAGCGGACGTCATTCGCCTCCGCCGGCGGTACGCCGTTCGGCTTCGCGGTCGGATCGCACAACCTGGTGTTCGTCTCCGAGGCCGCGGCTCCCGGCTCCGCGTCTTCGTACACGCTGAGGTCTGGCAGCCTGCAGCTCGTCAGCGGCGTCGTGCTGACGCACCGGGGCGCTCCCTGCTGGGCGGTCGTGACGAACGACGGGCGTTTCGGCTTCACCGGCAACGGCTCCGGATCGGTTTCGGGCTTCAGGGTCGCACCTGATGGCTCGATCCGGTTGCTCGACAGCGACGCCGCGACGACCATCATCGCGGGGGGGGTGAACGACATCGCGTTGAGTGGAAACAGCCGGTATCTGTACGCGCTCGGCACCAGTAGCCAGCAGGCGATCTACGCATTTCGGATTCAGAACGATGGCAGCCTAAAGTCCTTGGGACCGGTCGGCGGCCTGCCCGCGGGGACCCGTGGACTCGCGGCTTTCTAAATACCTAAAGGAGATACGTGCATGACGAAGCGCAGATCCATACTGGTGGGCCTGGCCATCGTGGCGGGTGGTCTGCTCTGGTACCTCTTCCGGCCAGACGCGCTCATCATCAGCAAGACGGTCAACGAGCCGTTCCCCGACAGCGCGCAGGCCATGTCGTCGATGGCAGCGTCGCCAGCGCTGGCGCACTCCTCGATGGCCAATGGCTCAAGCATGATGCAAGACTCGGGGATGGCGCAGCACTCCGGCATGATGCACGACTCGGGGATGGCCCACGAGTCGGAACCGGCGAGGCTCGCGACGGGCCAGTTCCATAGCAACGCGCACGAGACCAAAGGGGTGGCGACGATCTACCGCCTCAACGATGGCCGGCGCGCGCTGCGGTTGACGGCGTTCTCGACGTCGAACGGTCCAGATGTCCGCGTGTACTTGGTCGCGGCGAGCGACGTGCAGAAGGAAGACGCCGCAAAGCGGGCCGGCTTTGTCGATCTTGGGCCGTTGAAGGGCAATATCGGCGACCAGAACTATGACGTTCCTGCGGGGCTCGACCTGACGAAGTATCGGGCGGTGTCGATCTGGTGCCGGCGGTTTAGCGTGAACTTCGGAGCTGCTCCGCTTACCGAAGTGATGTAATCGATGAGATGCTGAAAAGGGGGCAGGGCCAATGGTCCTGCCCCTTTTGCCATTCTGGAGTAGCGTGCGGCAACGCCGCTAGGCGGCAGGCAGCCAGAGCGTGAAATTGCTTCCCTCGCCCACCGTGCTCTGCACGGTCATCCTGCCGCCCTGCAGTTCGGCGAGGAGGCGCGCAATCGCCAACCCCAGCCCGATCCCCCCCAGCTCGCGGCTGCGCGACTGGTCGATCCGATAGAAGCGGTCGAAGATCTTCTCCACGTGCTCGGGCGCGATCCCGGGGCCAGTGTCGCGTACCCGGACACCGACCTCGGTGCCGTTGCGGACGAGCGTGAAGGTAATAGTGCCCGCCGGCGTATAGCGCACGGCGTTGGAGGCGAGATTGAGGAGGATGTGCCGGGTGCGCCCGGCGTCGCCGATCGCGCTCACCGGCGTGGCCGGCTCGACACGCACGGAGAGCTGCTTGTCCATCGCCATCGCTTCGGTGATCTCGCGCACTTCATTCACCACGGCCGTCAGGTCGAAGGGGGCATGCGCCAACGCGAGCTGGCGGTTTTCCCCGCGCGCGATGAGCAGCAGCTCTTCGATCAGCTTGGTGGTTCTGTCCAGCTCACGCTCCATCGCCACCAGGGCCTCGCGCGTCTCTGCCTCCGTTCGTCCCTCCTCGGATGCCCACTGTACCTGCGCGCGGAGGTGGGTGAGCGGCGTGCGGAGCTCGTGACTCGCATCGGCCGTGAACGACTGCAACGCACGATGCGCCCGATCGACGCGCTCGAGCATGCGATTGATGCTCTCTGCAAGATCCGTCACTTCGGCTTGTCCGGTTGGGCTGGTCAGTCGGGTACCCAATTCCGACGGACCAATCGCCCGGGTTTCGCTGGTGACGCGTTCCAGGGGTTGCAGCGCCTCGTTCACGGCCTGGCGCGCGCCGCGCGCGGCGGCGAAGGCCGCCAGGGGCAAGAGCAGCGCCGCGGCGACAACGAGGACCCCAAGGGGCACCAGGTAGGACTGCCTGCTGGCGACGACGTAGAGATCGAACTCTCCCATGGCGCGATGCAGCACGCGGTAACGCCACCGCGCGCGCTCGGTGATCGCGGCAACGAGGGACGCCCGCATTTGCTCGGCGGACGCTTCGCTCGGCAGGCCCTCGAGGCGCTTCGCCGGCATCCCGGGAGACAGGTAGTAGACCTGCGGCATGCCGCCCGCATTCGTCGTGGTGCGGGTAATGACGACCTGGCCGCCCATGCCCACGAGCTGGTCGGCGAGCGCGGACGGCATCACACCACCGGGCGCGCTCGTGGAGTCGCGATACGCGCCGAGGAGCGATTGAATGACGTCGGCGGAATGCTCCAACGATCGGCGCAACGCCATCTCGGCTGCGACCGCGAAAATCAGGACGACGACGGCAGCGAAGCCAGCCAGGGCGGTCCAGGAGACGCGGCTGAAGCGGCGCGTCAATACCTGGCTGAGGCGACGCTCACTCACCGCTCCCTGCCTCCAACCGGTATCCCACGCCGCGAACCGTCTTGATCGGAGGAGTCCGCCCGCCAAAGCTCAGCTTCTTGCGCAGGTAGTTGACGTAGACGTCCACGACATTCGTCTCGGGGTCGAACTTGTAATTCCACACCGCCTCGGCGATGCGCGAGCGCGACACCGTGCGCCCGGTGTTGCGCATGAGGAACTCGAGCAGCGCGAACTCGCGGGGTGAGAGATCTACAATCCGTTCCTTCTGCGTGACCCGGCGCGCCAGGGGGTCGAGGGTGATGTCGCCAACCTGCAACGTGGCATCCTTGTGGCGCAGCTCGGCGCGGCGGATCAGCGCGTGCACGCGAGCGAGCAGCTCGGGCAGATCGAATGGTTTGGTGACGTAATCATCGGCGCCGCCTTCGAGCCCGCGCACGCGAGACTCGAGCTCGTCCTTGGCGGTGAGCAGGAGCACCGGCGTGGCGACACCGCGCTTGCGCAGCTCCGCGACGACACTGAAGCCATCGCGTCCGGGCAGCATCACGTCCAGCACCACGCAGCTGAACGTGGCTTCGAGCGCCCGTTCCAAAGCGCGATCGCCCGAATCGGTCTCCGTGACGCCGTAGCCCTCTTCGCGGAAGGCCTTGCTCAGGAAGCGACGCAGGTCGCGATCGTCTTCGACGAGAAGTATCTGCACGACGCTAACCTACGGCAGTCGGAAGCCGGCAGGCAATGTGAAGTCGATGAGAAAGCTCTAAGAAACACGCGATCCACTTCCATGCGGTGAGCGCCTCGGTACATTCCTGTTCATGAACATCGCTCTCCTCTTAGCGCTGACCACGGCCCTGGCGCCGGCTCCGCGTGACACCGCCACCTTCGCCGGTGGCTGCTTCTGGACGATGGAGCACGCCTACGACGACTTGCCTGGCGTGATTTCGGCGACCTCCGGATTCATGGGGGGCACCACCAAGAACCCGAGCTATGAGCAGGTCGTGGAAGGGAACACCGGCCACCTCGAGTCCGTGCAGGTGATCTACGATCCAGCCAAGATCAGCTTCGAGACATTGCTCTGGGCGTACTGGCACAACATCGACCCGTTCCAGGCGGACGGGCAGGCGTGCGACACCGGACCGAATTATCACACGGCCGTCTTCGTTCGAGGACCCGAGCAGCGGCGCGCCGCGAGCGCGACGCGCCAGGAGATCATCGAGCGGTTCCACAAGGACGTCGCGACGCAGATTCTCACGGCCGGCCCGTTCTATCCAGCCGAGGAGTATCACCAGGATTATGCGAAGAAGAACCCGGAGCGCTACGGGATGTATCGCGCCGGCTGCGGCCGTGACCGGCGGCTTCAGGCCATCTGGGGTGATGAAGCAGGGAAGGTCAGCATCTCACGGACAACAGGACTGACAGGGGTCACTCACGCGATGTATACCACGAAGCCGAAACCCAGCGACGCCGAATTGCGGCGCGAGTTGACGCAGCTGCAGTACGAGGTGACGCAGCACGAGGGGACCGAGCGCCCCTTCGCAAATGAGTACTGGGACAATCACAACGACGGCATCTACGTAGATGTCGTGTCGGGTGAGCCGCTCTTCAGCTCACGCGACAAGTATGATTCGCAGACGGGATGGCCGAGCTTCACACGGCCGCTCGAGCCGAAGAACATCAAGGAAAACACTGACCGCTCGCTGTTCATGGACCGCACCGAGGTCCGGTCGGCACACGCGGACTCTCACCTGGGCCACGTGTTCCCCGATGGGCCGAAGCCGACTGGGCTACGCTACTGCATCAACTCGGCGTCGCTGCGATTTATTCCCGTGGACAGTCTCGAAGCGGAAGGCTACGGCCAGTACCTGGCCGTGTTTCAGAAGAAATAGTCAGTTGGCCGACTGCCGGTCCAGGATGCTGACGGCGCGGTGCAGGCGATCGATGGCCGCGCCGAGGTCTTCGCTCGGTCCGGGCGTGAGCTCGCCGACCAAAGCAACTTCCTTCAACAGTTGAAGCGCGTTACGCACATGCTCGACCGGCCGTTCGCCGCTCGTGCGCCGGAACGTCCGGCCGCGCCGATCGAGCGTGCTGCGTCGGTCAGCGCCGCGGCGGCGATCGACCACCTGGCGCCGCTCCTCGGTCACTGTGCTCACCACGTGACGCCGCGCCTCAGCGCGGCGGTCGACGCCGCTGCGACGATCGGACCAAATTCGTGTGGAGGTCACGAGGGTTTGGCGAGGTCGGGGTATGCACCCAAGCTCAGGTCGGTGCGAGCCGCGGCCTGAATTGTCCGGGTACTGTTAAGAACCAACGCCGGCTGAGATGTTGGCAGCCCCTGTGCAACTACGAAAGCGGGGACGGCTCCGCACGCGAGCGTGAGGAGGGCCAGGTGGATCAGCTTGTACATGGGAAGTCCCCGTTTTGGGCCCGCCGAAGGTATCGCCCGCACGGGGTTTCAGCTAGGTGCAATGGATGGCAGAAACCAACCATTTCCCGTTTCGTAACATCCAAGTACCTGAATCCTTCGCCGGGACATCATGATGCCGCTATTGCCGGTCGTCGTCGTCGTGCTTGCGGTACAGACCTCGGTTAATCCCACTCCCGTCACGCCCGCGCTTGCGACGACGGCCGTGGCGAAGCGAACCGCCACCGCCATTGTGATCGATGGGAAGGACAACGACGAAGTTTGGCACACCGCTCAGCCGATTCGGGGGTTCCGGCAAATGGTCCCTCGCGAGAATGGCGAGCCGAGCCTCGAGACTGAGGCCAAAGTCGCCTACGACGACCACAACTTCTACGTGTTTGTACGGGCGTTTGACCCGCACCCTGACAGCATCAAGTCGCTCCTCGCCCGCCGCGACCAGCGCGTCTGCTGCGATCAAATCAAGATCGTCATCGATTCCTACCACGACCGCCGTACCGGTTTTGAATTCGCGGTGAATCCGGGTGGCGTGAAGCGCGACTATGCGATCTACGGTGACGGCGATCAGGAGGACGATGCGTGGGATGCCGTGTGGGATGTTGCGACACTGATCGACTCGCTCGGGTGGACCGCGGAATTCCGCATACCCCTGTCCCAGCTCCGCTATCCCCATGCGCCGAACAACACCTTCGGATTTGGGGTCTGGCGCGACATCGATCGGCGCGGCGGAGAACGCGTGAGCTGGCCGCTGTACCGGACCTCGCAGCGGGGGTTTTCCTCACAACTGGGCGAGGTCGTCGGGTTAGACGGTTTGGCCGCGCCGACCCGGCTGGAGCTGATCCCGTATGCCCTCACCAAGAATGAGCCGGTGGGCTACGCGCATACGCAGTCGGCTACGGCTGGCGGCGACATCAAATACGGGTTGACGTCGAACATCACCATCGACGCGACCGTGAATCCCGATTTCGGACAGGTCGAGGCCGATCCATCGGTGGTGAACCTCACTTCGTTCGAAACATTCTATCAGGAGCGGCGGCCTTTCTTCGTGGAAGGGACGGGCATTTTCAATTTCAACGTCGACTGCAATGTCGTGAACTGCAGCGGCGAAAACCTGTTCTACTCCCGCCGGATCGGCCACGATCCGGCCCGCATTGTCGGCGCGGCCAAGATTACCGGCCACCTTCCCGGTGGTCTGACGGTAGGTGCCCTGGAGGGCCTCACCAAGCGCGCCGTCGGAGACAGCGGCGATATCACGCTCGAGCCGCTGACGAACTACGCCGCGCTCCGGATGACACAGGACTTCCGCGCAGGTCAGAGCGCCGTCGGCTTCATGGCGACCGCCGTCAATCGCAATAACGACACGTGGACGCAGAACGATTTTCACAGCCATGCCTACGTCGGGGCTTTCGATTTCCGGCACCGCTTCGCGAAGGGCATGTACGAGCTCACGGGCTCCTTCGATCTCAGCACGGTCGGCGGAACTCCAGCCGTGATTGCCGCCACGCAGCAGAACTCGACTCATAACTTCCAGCGGCCCGACGACAACGTGCAGTTCGACCCGACCCGAACTTCCCTCGGCGGCAATGCAGAAGAGTTGTTGTTCACCAAGCAGAACGGGTTCATCAACTTCCAGACCAGTTACCAGCGGCGCTCGCCGGGGTTCGAGATCAACGATCTCGGTTTCCTGTATCAGTCGGATCAACAGGGCTGGAATAACTGGGCCTCCATGAACTGGAGAAAGCCCGTGCTGGTCTTTCAGCGGGCGTTCTGGAACTTCAACTGGTGGCAATACTGGACGGCGCAGGGGCTGGCGACGGAGCGGGCTTTCAACACGAACGTGCACGCGACGTTCAATAACCAGTGGAGCGTACACATGGGCGGCACCATCGCCGGTTTGGGCGATGTGTTCTGCGACCGCTGCGCGCGCGGCGGCTCGGCCTTCAGGGTCGATCAGGCCGTTTACCCGTGGTTCGGCTTTGTCGGCGACCAACGGCCGCCCGTCACGCCTGTCATGTTTGTCAACCTGGGCAAATCCGACGGCGGTCGTTCGACGCAGGTCAGCGCGAGCCCTGAGATCGATCTGCGGGCGGGTTCACAATTCCGCGGATCGGTGGTTCTCAACCTCTCGCATTACATCGGCGACCGGCAAGACATCAACTCGCAAACCGATGCCACCGGAACGCATTATCTCTTCGCGCATATCGATCAGCAGACGGTCTCGATGACGTTCCGAGTCGATTACACGGCCACGAATACGCTCACGTTGCAGGTGTATGCCTCTCCGTTCGTGAGCAAGGGCAAATGGTCGAATCTGCGCGAGCTGTCGGCGACGCCACGGGCTACGTCCTATGGCGATCGGTTCCAACCGTACGCGGGGACCATCCCGGAAGACTTCAACCAGAAATTCTTCAATTCAAACGTCGTGGTGCGGTGGGAATATCGTCCAGGTTCGACGCTGTATCTGGTCTGGAACCAGGGCCGTCAGAACAACGAGCCGAACACGGGCAATCAGACGTTCGCCGACGATTTCGGCAAGCTGTTCAACTCGCGCCCGCTCAATACGTTCTTGATCAAGGCGTCGTACTGGATCAGCCGCTAGCCCGCGCGGATTCCGAGTTCATCGATGTGCAGCAGCAGGTCTGCCGGGTCTTCATAGACCCGGTAGGCCCCCGCGCGCTCCAGCTCCTCCTGTCCATACCCGCCCGACAGCACACCCACGCCGAGCGCGCGCGCGCGCCGGGCGGCAAGCAGATCCCACACGCTGTCCCCAACGGCAATCGCCGACTCGGCCGGCACGCCCAGCCGCGCCGCCCCGGCGAGCCAGAGGTCGGGGCTCGGTTTCGCGTGCTCGACGTCGTCACGAGTGATGATCGGGACACCGGACGGCACGGCCACCAACTTCAAGAGCGGTGCCGCGCTCGCGAGCGCACCGCTCGTGGCGATGGCCCATGGGACCTGCATTTTCGTAAGGTGGTGCATCAAGTCCTTAGCGCCCGGAAGCGGCCTCACATCGGCCAGCTGCGCCGCAAACAATCGCGCGTGGTCTTGCCTGAGCTTCGCGGCCTCATGCTCGGTCAGCTCGTGCCCCGTCTCGCGCGCCAGGCTCTCGGCCAGCAATCCGCCACTCATGCCGATACGCCGATGAATGCGCCAAACCGATAACGAGATGCCGGCCAGCTCGAGTGCCTTGCACCAGGCGATGGCATGCTGGTAGACGCTGTCGGTGAGGGTGCCGTCGAGATCGAGCAGAACGGCGGGGCGGGACGTGATGCCGCTGGGCACGGCGGAAAGCTACCGCACGGGTGGAAGTCGGTGGAGGACGGGGGGGGGTCCACCGCCCCCCACCGCCCTCCACAATCCTACCGCTTCGCCGCCATCACAGCTGCGTATGCATCGACAAAGCCCGCGCCGACTTCCCACTGCGCATAGCCGGGCAGCGGCCGGGCGGTCGACGTGAGGATGTTGCTCACTTGCGCGGGCGTGAGCTTGCCTCCCGCCGCTTCCTGCATCAGTGCCACCACGCCCGCGATGTGGGGTGATGCCATCGAGGTTCCGGACGCACAGGTGTAGAACGTCAGGTTGGTCGCGTTGATCTGGCAAATCCGCACGTCGTGATTCGCGTCGTCTCCGTTCAACACGGTCCCGGTGGATGCCCGGGTGGAGACGATGTGGACGCCCGGCGCGGTAATGTCGGGGTGATACAGGGGATCGCCGGGAATGCCGCGCGAGGAGAAGTCCGCGAGGTCGTGAGCGCGGGGCTCGTTGTCGGTCGGCACGAGCGGGTTCGAGCCATCGTCCAGCATGCAGTGCGATTCGGAGTTGGTGGGATCGGTGACACCGATCTTGCACCCCGCCGCGACGCTGATGACCCAGGGCGCCACGCTGTAGGGATTGAGGGTGTTCTGAGCCGGCCCGTCGTTGCCCGCTGCGAATACCACGGTGATCCCGCGGCTGCTGAGCTTCTTCGTCGCCTCGTTGATCGGATCCTTCGGATCGAAGGTCCCCGAGGTGCCCCACGAGTTGTTGACGACTTTGATGTTGTACTGCTGCTGGTGATCGAGGATGTAGTCGAAGCCGGCGAGCGCCCAGAAGATGAATAGGACGTCGCCCGTGCCGATGCCGATGAGATTGGCGCCCGGCGCGACACCGGTGTAGTAGCCGTTCGACGAGGTACCGCGGGCTCCCACGATCCCCGCGACGTGCGTGCCGTGACCGACGGACGTCTCGGAGTTCGGGAGATTCTCCACCATCAGTGTCGCGCCTCTGCGAATCGGTTTGGGCGCATCTTTGCCGAAGGTGAAGAGATCGTCCTGGTTGTAGAGGACTTTGACGTTGGCCACGGTGTACTGCGGGTAGGCGAGGTCGGCGTTGTAGAGTCCATCGATGCCGCTGTCGAGGATTGCGACGCCGATGCCCTTGCCCGTAATGCCGGCGACATGCACCGCGTCAGCGCGAATGGACGGCACGCTCTCGTGCAGCATGTAATACTCGAGCTGCTTGTTCGCGTAGATCCCTTCCAGCCCGGGCAGCGCCGAGATCGTGATGAGCTGCGTGGGCGTCGCGAGCGCCGCCACCATCGAGAAGTTGTCGAACTGCACCACACCCGCACCGGCATTCAGGATGCCATTCGTCACCGCGTCGAGCGTGGTCCTGGTCTCGTCATAGTTGACGATGTAGATCGCCGCGTCGGGCGCTACCGTCTGCGCGAGGGGAGGATTCTGCTCGGGTCCTGCGAGTTTGCGGCCTTGGTCGCATGCCGAGAATGCGAGCAACGCGGCAGCCGCGATCAGCCAGCGGTTCATGGAGCCTCGGAGTTGGGATTACTCCTCTGGAGAGCAAGTCACATGCCCCGTGGACACTCGCAAACACGAAAAACGGGTCGCACGCGGCGACCCGTTTCTGTGGCAGGCCGGCAACAGCTGTCTTAGTCCGGCTCCATCTTTTCCAGCGCGTAGCGGAGCCGCAACATCGAGGTATCGAGCAGGCGCCGGCTGTCGTCACGTAGCGCGCCCATCTCGGCCAGCTGTGTGAGGAGCTCGAGCACGGCGTGGATCTGCGCAGTCGCCGACTCGACGATCATGCGACGATCGAGCCCGCTGCGCCGCTCCATCTGGACCGGCACAGTCTTGACCCGCCGGTCTGCGCCCCGCCTGCGATTCGCAACGGTCATGGAGTGACCTCCCAGGTGCGTTCGCTGTTCAGCAGTGCGTCCAGGTCGCCATTGCCCTGCACGGCCGCGAGCTGGGTATGGACTTCCTGCTCGTACGGCACGGCCGGATTGCAATACAGCACGCCCATCGCCACCGGGAAGGGCGGCTCCAAAGCGGCGAGTAGCTGCGCCAGCGGGCGATTGGTTTCGTCATGCACCAGGATGTCGGCGGTGCTGACATCGTTCCCGCCGACGGTCACGATTTCCAGCTCGATCTTGCCGGGTTTCAGACGCAGTCCCTTGTCCTTGTTCGTGCCGAACAGCAGCGGCTTGCCGTGCTCCAGCAGGACCTGCGCATCGGGTGCGGCTTCTTTGGCGGTGATGTTATCGAACACCGCGTCGTTGAACACGACGCAGTTCTGCAGAATCTCGACGAACGATGCCCCCTTGTTCACGTGCGCGCGCTTCAGCGTCGCGACGAGATGCGGCTGCAGCGTGTCGATCGACCGTGCCACGAAGCGCGCGCCGGCGCCCAGCGCAAACGAGCAGGCGGAGACCGGGTACTCGATCGATCCCTGCGGCGTCGACGGCGAACGGGTGCCGCGCCGCGAGGTTGGCGAATACTGGCCCTTGGTCAGGCCGTAGATCTCGTTATTGAACAGAATGATTTGCAGATCGACGTTGCGGCGCAGGACGTGCAGCATATGGTTGCCGCCGATCGACAGCCCGTCGCCGTCACCGGTCATTACCCAGACGTCGAGGTCGGGATTGGCGAGCTTGATGCCCGTGGCAATCGCGGGGGCGCGGCCGTGGACCGTGTGGAAACCGTAGGTCGACATGTAGTACGGAAACCGCGCCGCGCAGCCGATCCCGCTCACGAACACCGTGCGCTCGCGCGAGACCGCGAGCTCGGCGCACGCCTTCTGCACCGCCTTGAGGATCGCGTAATCGCCGCAGCCGGGACACCAGCGGACCTCCTGGTCCGAGGCATAGTCCTTGGGGGCGAGCTGGGCGTCGGTGACAGTGGTGACCGTCATATCAATTCTTCTCCCCATCTATTTTCCGGATTGCCTGTGCGATTTCCGTCACCCCGAACGGCTTCCCCGTGACTTTGGTCAGTGGTTCCGCCGGAATCAGATATTCGGCGCGCAAGAGCTTCACGAGCTGCCCGTTGTTCATCTCCGGCACCAGGACGCGGTCGTAGCGCTTGAGCAGGTCGCCGAGGTTGCGCGGGAACGGATTCAGGTAGCGCAGGTGAATGTGCGCGACGTCACGTCCTTCGTCACGCGCGATCCTCACCGCCTGATGAATCGAACCGAACGTGGATCCCCAGCCGACGATCGCGAGCTTGCCGCTCCCCACGCCGAGCGCCACGTCTTGCAGCGGGATGTCCCGTGCGATCCCCGCGATCTTGTCCGCGCGCGCCTTGGTCATGCGCGCATGGTTGTCGGGATCGTACGAGATGTGCCCGGAGTCGTAGTCCTTCTCGAGCCCGCCGATGCGGTGCTCGAGCTGCGGCGTGCCCGGCTTGACCCAGGGCCGCGCGAGCGTCTCGGGATCCCGCAAGAACGGATGGAAGCCGCTCGGGTCCGTGCGATACGCGACGGGGAAGCGTGGCAGGTCGGCTTCGCGCGGGATCCGCCACGGCTCGGCCGCGTGCGCCAGGTAGCCGTCGCTCAGCACGATGACCGGAGTCATGTACTTGGTCGCGACGCGAACGGCCTCGATCGCGATGTCGAAACAGTCTGCGGTCGTCGCCGGCGCCAGCACGGCGAGCGGCGCGTCGGCGTTGCGGCCGTGCACCGCCTGGAACAGATCCGACTGCTCGGCCTTCGTCGGCATGCCGGTCGACGGGCCGGCGCGCTGTGAGTCGATCACGACGAGCGGCAGCTCAGTCGCGATGGCGAGACCCAGCATCTCCGTCTTGAGTGCGATGCCCGGTCCCGAGCTCGACGTGACGCCCAGCGCACCGGCGTACGACGCACCCAGCGCGGCGCCACTCGCGGCAATCTCATCCTCGGCCTGGAAAGTTACGACACCGTAGGCGCGCAGGTTGGCGAGCGTGTGCAACAATGCCGACGCGGGAGTGATGGGGTACCCCGCGAAGACCAGCTTCCCGATGCCACTCGCGCGCAGCCCGGCGACGAGTCCCCACGCCAGGCCCTCCGTACCACTGATGGTGCGATAGCGACCCGGCTGTACGTGCGCTTTGGGGACCACATAGCCGACCAGATGCTCAGGCATCTCGGCGGTCTCGCCGAACGCATGCCCGGCGTTCAGTGCGGCGATATTGGCGGCCGCGATCGTCGGCTTCTTGCCGTATTTCCGTTTGAGCCAGTCGATCGTCGCCGTGCGCTCGTGGCCATACATCCACAGGAGCAGGCCGAGCGCCCACATGTTGCGGCAGAGGTGGGCTTCGCGGGATGAGATCCCATGCGGTTTCACCGCGTCGGCGGTGAGTTTGGTGATGTCGAACTTCAAAACCTGGTAACGCGCCAGCGAGTCGTCATCGAGCGGATTCCTGGCGTAGCCCGCCTTGTTGAGATTGCGCTCGTTGAAGGCGGCCGTATCGACGATAACCGTCCCGCCCACCTTCAGGTCCTTCACCTCCACGGTGAGCGCGGCGGGGTTCATGGCGACCAGGACGTCGACCGCGTCGCCGGGCGTCATCACGTCGGTGCCGCCGAATTGGATCTGGTAGGCGGACACCCCGAACGTCGTGCCGGCGGGTGCCCGGATCTCCGCGGGAAAATCAGGGAACGTCGCGAAGTCGCTGCCGGCGAGCGCGGTCTCCTGCGTGAACTGGCTGCCGGTGACCTGCATCCCGTCGCCCGAATCTCCCGCGAAGCGAATCACGACGGAGTCGCGGGTTTCGCGACCGGAGCGGCGGGAAATGGCGGAAGTGACCATGCCGGTAATCTACACGAGGTTCCGCACGACGAACCACACGTTCGCCGGCCGTTCGGCAAGCCGTCGCATATACCAGGCGAACCAGGCGCTGCCGTAGCTGATCAAGACACGGACCCGGGCCCCCATCGCCGCCAACGCACGCTGCTTGTCGGCGCGAATCCCATAAAGCATGTGAAATTCGTATGAACTGGGGTCCACGCGCTCCGCCGCCGCCGACTTGCGAATCGTCTCCACCAGCCCGAGATCGTGCGTGCCAAACACGGGCTTCGCGCGCTGCCGCCCGGCTTCCGCCAGCAGCTTGCTTGCGAGCTGGCGGTAATTCTCATCGACGTCGCCCTTTCTGGGGAACGCGATCTCCGCCGGCTCGTTGTAAGCCCCTTTCACTAATCGGATGGCCGGCGACAGCGACAGCAGGCTCTCGAGATCCTTCGCCGTCCGGCGCAGGTAGGCCTGGAGGCAGACGCCCACGTTGGGCCATTCGGTCTTGGCGCGGCGGTACACCTCGAGGGTTGCATCGACGTAGCGCGATTCCTCCATGTCGATCCACAGAAAAGAGCGCGCCTGTTCCGCCCGGGCCGCGAGCTTCAGGACATCCTGGATGCAGCCTTCACGGCTCGCGTCGATACCGAGGTGGGTGAGCTTGACCGAGACGTGCGCCGGCAGTTTGCGCCGCTGGATCTTCTCGAGCACACCGAGGTAATGATCGCGCACCTCCGCGGCATCGGCGCGATTCGTCACCTGTTCGCCAAGCTCCGTGAGCACGGTGCCGAGGTCCTGTTTGGCAAATGCGCCCGCGGCTTCGAGGGCATCATCGAGTGTCTCGCCCGGCATGAAGCGGCGGACGGCGCGCTGAAAAAACCGGCGCTCGCGCAGTTGCCGCGCAAGCCACTGACTGCGTGACGCCTTAAGGAGGACGCTGCGTGCAAGCCCCATCCAGAGATAGTGTAGTGTATCCTTATTTCATGCCAGCACGGCATATCGTACTCGTCAGCGCCATCGCGCTACTTGGGGCCTGCGCGCGCCCGCAGACCGGCGGTGGGGGCCCAAGCCCCTCGCCGAGCGAGGCCTGCCTGCTGTCGACCGGCGATGTCTCGACCCATAGCTCGACGATCACGATCGGCCTGACCGATGCCGTGAACCCCCGCCACGCCCCCACACCGCGCTCCGACGGCGAACGTCTCGTGTTCCGCCATCTGTACGAGACGCCGGTGCGCATCGATTGCGACGGACATGTGCAACCCGAGCTGGCCGAGAAGTGGGTGCGGGACGACGACGGGCGGCGCTGGACGTTTCAGTTGCGCGATGGCGCGCAATTCTGGGATGGTGCGCCGGTGACGGCGCGAGACATCGTGTTTGGACGAAGCGGCGCCGGGTACACCCTGGGCGCGCTCGAAGCACGAGCGGTTACGGTGACACTGGCGAAGCCGAGGGACGAAGTGCCTCCGGTGCTGGGCGACGTCGGGTTGGCGGTGACGAAGGCCGCTCCTGATACGAGCTGGCCGATCGGCACGGGCCGCTATTGGGCGACGAGCGCCACAACGACCCCGCAGGAAATACGCGCCCACACGAGCAGCGGCGATACCCTCGTGTTCCGCTTCGCCGCGAGCGGGGATGCTCGAGACTTGCTCGACGCGGGCGTCGACCTGCTGGTCACACGCGACCGCGCGCTGCGCGACTACGCCGCCTCGCTCAAGAATTTCACGGTCGTCGCGCTGCCCTGGGACCGAACGTATGTGTTCGTTACGCCAGAGGCGGGCGGAACCCGCTTCGACGGGCTGGAGCAGGCCGTTCGGGCCGAAGCGCGGCGCCCGGAGGGCGGTTCCTGGTGGCAGGACCTTCGCCCCTGCGGCATGGGAGGCCAGAGCTCTCCGCCGGCATCGACCGGTCAACGGCGGATCCTCTATAACCGCGCCGATCCGACGGCCCGTGAGCTGGCCGCTCGTCTCGCGGCCTTGAGTCACGCCGTCGCCTCAGCCCGGGGTCCCGACGATCTCGGCGACGCCGTCGCAGCGGGCAAGGATTGGGGATACATCGTCGCCCTACCGCGGATCGCGGCTGATCCGTGCCGTGCCGCCAAGGATCTGCTGCCGGCCTGGTCGGCCACGATCACGGCGCTGGTGGATACACGCCCGACGGCGATCGTCCGCCGCGGCGTAGCTCGGTGGACCGTTGATCAGGACGGCGCGGTACACCTCGCCCCATGAAGGTTCGCACCCGCCTCCTCATTTCGTTCGGGGTGGTGGTGCTTGTTCCGCTGCTCGTCTTTGGTCTCGGCATCCGCATGGAGATGGCGCGGCGAGTCACGGGGGAATACCAACGCCGCGTCGATGCGCTCGTCGCAGTGATCAACGCCGATCTGGCCCGCGAGACGGACCGGGTCGCGGCGCGGCTGGCGGCGCTGAGAAGCTCGCTCAGGGACGACAACGCGTTTCGCGCAGGGGTCCGCGGTGGGGATAGCGGGTACGTCCTCGATTATGCCACGAACGCCATGCGCCTAGCCGGCCTCAATTTTCTCCAGATCCAGGACGACGAAGGTCGCGTGGTTTCGTCGGGACACTTCCGCAACGAGTTCGGCCGACTCGGTCCAGCGGTCCCATCCGGTGGGCCCGCGCTGGTGCGCGCCGCGACCGCGGAAGGGCCGTTTTTGGTGCTCGTCACCAGCGACTCGGTGAGTATCCCGCGCAAGCCGTTTCGGCTGGTGGGAGGCGTCGCGATCGATTCGTCGTTTCTCCAACGCCTTGCTCGTGACCCCGAACTGGGGGTTGCCTTGCGGTTGCCTCACGATTCCGCTGCACCCGATTCGGGAATGCTCGTCGTGGGTGAGTTGACGCTGCCGTACGTCGATGCCGTCGATGGTCCGGGAACCGTGGAGCAGGCGCACCTCGTCGTCACGCGCTCGTCGGCATTGCTGACGGCGCTGCAGCGCAACGTCAACCTCTGGTTCGCGGTCGCCGTGCTGGTCGCCGCGCTGGCCGCGCTGCTGCTCGCGAGCTGGCTTTCGACGCGCATCAGCACGCCCATAGAGGCTCGCATCGCCATCGGCGACCTCGCCCGGCAGGTCAATCACGACCTGAAGAACGGCCTCGCCCCGCTGCGCAATGTGTTCCGCCATCTCACCCAGGTGGCGCGCGACAAACCAGACGAATTGCCGCAAGTATTCACGGAGCGACAGGGGACGGTCGAATCCAGCATCGATTACCTGGAGACGCTTGCGGCGAACTATGCGAAGCTGTCTCCGCAATCGGAACGGAAGGCGACGGATGTGAATGCGGTCGTTCGTGAGACGATTGGAGGGGGGGGGGCCAGCTCGGTGAAAGCCAAGTTGGCGGATGGGCTTCCCGTGGTGACCATCGACGCGCTTGTCCTGCGACGCGTGATCGAGAACCTGGTCAGCAACGCAGTCGACAGTCTGGAGGGGAAGAACGGGACCGTGATGATCACGACCGAACGCGGCCACGGACTGGTGCGGATCGCGGTCAGTGATACGGGACGAGGCATGACGAAGGGCGAGTTGGATCGTGCGTTTGATGATTTCTACACGACGAAAGAAGGTGGCACTGGTCTAGGTCTCTCCATAGTTCGCAGGCTGGTGATCGATTCGCATGGCTCTCTGAACGTGGAAACCGAACCGGGGAAGGGGTCGCGATTCGTCGTGGAGCTTCCAGCACAATGACCCTTGTCTTGATCGTGGACGATGTCCCTGCCATGGCCGAGCAGTACGCGTATGACCTGAAGCGCCTGCGCGGCTACGAAACCCTCATCGCGAAAAGCGGCCGGACCGCGCTCGAGAGTCTCACGCGCGACTCCATCGACTGCGTGATACTCGATCTCGAGATGCCGGGGATGGACGGTTTCGAGGTGTTGCGTTCGGTCGAGCGCCTTGGCCTTCGCGTTCCGATCATCGTCTATACCGGGACCGGTGACTACGACCGCTGTGTGCAGGCGATTCGCCTGGGCGCGTACAGCTTCATCGACAAAGCCGAGCCGATGGAGCGCGTGGTGCAGGAAGTGGAGAACGCGATCGAGCGGCGGCGCCTGACAGAGCAGGTAACACTGCTGCGGCGCGGTTTCGGACTCGAGTCGCCACTCGTGGGGACGAGTCCCGCGCTGGCCAGGCTCAAGGAAGCGATCGTGCGGATCGCCCCGGTGCCGAGCCCGGCGCTGATCGTGGGAGAAAGTGGCACGGGGAAGGAGCTGGTCGCGCGCGAGCTGCATCGCCTCGGCGCCAATCCCAAGGGCCCGTTCGTTGCCATCAACAGCGCCGCGCTGCCGCACGAGCTCGTCGAGAGTGAGCTGTTCGGCCATGAGCGGGGGGCCTTCACCGGTGCGAACGCCACGCGCAAAGGCGCGTTCGAGGCGGCGAGCGGCGGCACGCTGTTCCTGGATGAGATCGGCGATCTGCCCGCCGCCGCCCAGGCCAAGCTGCTGCGCGTCATCGAGGAACGGAAAGTCACGCGGCTTGGCGGAAACAAGACGATCGATGTCAACGCGCGCGTCGTCGCCGCGACGCACCGCGATCTCGAGAAAGAGGTGGCCGAGGGGCGGTTCCGCGAGGATCTGTTCTATCGGCTCAACGTGCATGTGCTGCGCGTACCGCCCCTGCGCGACCGACTGTCGGACGTGCCCGCGCTCGTAGAGCATCTCGTCGCATCGACCTGTGAGCGATTCGGCATGCGAACCAAGACGCTCGCTCCCGACGTCGTGGAAGCCCTCATGGCCTACGACTGGCGGCGCAACAACATCCGCGAGCTGCGGAACGTCGTCGAACGGATGCTCATCGCAGTGGATGGTGATGAGCTAACCCTCAACGCCATGCCATCGGAGCTCCGCCAACGCACCACGCACCACGCACCACGCGCGTTGTCCGACGCACCACGCACGTTTGAGGAACAGAAGCAGGAAGCGGAGCGCCAAATCATCGTCCAGGCGCTCGAGCGCAACGGGTGGCAAATCACGAAGACCGCGAAGGAGCTGGGACTCGCCGATCACGCGAGTCTGCTCAAGATCATGCGCCGGCTAGGAGTTCAGAAGGACACATGAACCTCCCCGAGGCGTGTACAACGAAACACAATCGTTGAAATAGGACGTTGAAAAACAACGTGTTACGTCGTGGTGTGGCACGTGCCTTTCCTCCGGGCGAACCCCGCTCCCGGAGGAGCCATGTCGTATCAATTCGAGCTGGATCGATCCAACCGTTCGCTCCGATTCCCGGTCATTCTCATGGCCGCGATCGTGTGCATGGTGACCGCCACGTACGTGTTTGCCGCGTGCGGCGATCGCAACCCCGACCAGGCCCGCGCCAGCGAGCCGGTCACGTCTTCATCCTCGTCAGTCACGCCTGTGAGCACCGTGAGCAGCGAAAAGCCGGCACTCGTCATCAGCGGGCCGGTGACCTTCGAGCTGGCGGATTCCGCTTATCGCGACCGCCGCTACGACGACGCGACCACCTTGTTCAAGACCTACACCGAGAACCGTCCCAGCAATCCGTGGGGCTTCTACATGCTGGGCCTCTCGGCCTGGAAGTCGGGTGATCGCGCTCAGGCGGAAAGCGCGTTCGTGCAGGCGCTCAGCCTCGATTCCACGCACGTGAAGAGCCATCTGAACCTGAGCCGCGTCCTGCTCGAGGACGGGCAGCCGGACAGCGCCCTTACCCACATCGAAGCAGCCATCGCGCTCGATTCCGTCTCGAGCGAGCCGCTGCGCCTGCAGGGCCGTGCGTTCGAAGCGCTGGACAAGACCGATGACGCGATCGTCGCGTATCAGCATGCCGTCGTACGGGACAGCGGCGACGTCTGGGCCATGAACAACCTCGGCGCGCTCTACATTCGCCTCGGGCGGTTCGAGGATGCGATCGGTCCGCTGGCGCGCGCGGTCGAGCTGAACGACAAAGTCGCGACGTTCTCCAACAACCTCGGTATGGCGCTGGAAAACACCGGCCGGATCGCCGATGCGATCACGCAGTATCGCGCGGCGCTGGCGATCGAGGGGACGTACGGCAAGGCGGTGTCGAACTTGCAGCGCGTGCAGCAGGTCAAGCAGGACCCGTCAGTCACGCCGATCGATCTGACGGAGCGGTCGAAGCGGTTCCAGGACGAAATTGCGAAATGGTAGGTCGGTAGGGGCGCAGCATGCTGCGCCCGTACCTAGTTATCCTGCGCGAGCCGCTTCAAGAACCTGTTGAGGCGGCTTTCGCTGCTGTGCGGATCGTCGCCGATGTAATCGACGCGCGCCTCGGCGAGCGCGGCATGGAGCTCGGTGCGCGCGTCCGCCGCGCGCCCGCACAGCGCGGCCTCTTCGGGGGCCGATGCCTCGAGCAGATCGGCGGCAAGGGCGAGCATGCGGCCGGCGAACGTCACGTACGCGCGGACCATGCCGTGCCCGGCACCGCCGCGCTCGACCCACTCGGGGAAACAGCCTGACCACCACAAGGCCAGCGCCGCGGCGTCGGCCGCGGCTTCGGCCTGCGCGACGGTGCCCTGCGGCAGCGCGGTGACGAAGCGCCACCACTCCGCCATGCCGTCCTCGCCGCGTGCGATCGCCCGCTGCGATTGCGAGGTCGCGAAGACGACGGGGAGCGTCGCGGCGTAGTCGGCCAGCAGGATGTCGGTCACGCCGCGCGTCCGCAGCTGGGCGCGGATCGGGACGTACCAGAGCAGCGTGAGGGGGAGCGGGGCAGGCGCGCCGCCACGGCCCAGGACTGCTTCGAGGGCCGCAGGTGAATCGAGCACGCTGTCGACAGCGCCCGCCTGCAGCGCCTGATCGGCTTCGCGTCCTTCCGAGACATCCATCCGCGCGATCTCGTCCACCAGACAGGCGAGGTCGCCACGGGTCAGCTGGCGATGGATGATGGGCCTGATCATGCTTCCCCCCTTACGGCGACTGTAGAGGCAAGCTTGGTGCCGGTCATCTATCTGGCTATTGCGCAATGCCTTAGGCTGAGAAACCCTCAGCTACGTTGTACAACAGGTGCAGCACAAAGCTGCAATCCGACACGCGCCGCGGGTGTGAGGCTGCTCACGCTAATAAACGGTGGCTTGTCGGGAAAGTGGATAGCACTCGGGGCCTTGGAGTGCTAAGGCAGCCGGTTTAAGTTCCCGCTCCCATGAAAGCAACCGATATCCGCAAAGGGCATGTTCTCATGATCGACGGCCAGCCGTGCCGCGTCATGGACTTTACGCACCGGACTCCGGGCAACCTCCGGGCGTTCGTGCAGGTCCGGTTCCGCAATCTCGTCTCGGGGAACACGTTCGATCAGAGACTGGCCGCTACTGATTTCCTTCAGGAAGCGCGTCTCGATACGAAAGAGATGCAGGTCCTGTATCAGGACCAGGGCGGCGTGCACGTGATGGATCAGCAGACCTACGAGCAGTTCACACTCGACGAGCGTGCCGTGGGTGAGGACACCCCGTGGCTTCAACCGGAGATGGTCGTCCAGGTCGAGTGGCTCGAGGGCCGCCCGATCGCGATCGAGCTCCCGCCGGTGATCGAGCTGAAGGTTGTGGAGACCTCGCCGGTGATGAAGACCGCCACCAAGACCTCGAGCACCAAGCCGGCGAAGCTGTCGAACGGCGTGACCGTTCAGGTGCCGGAGTTTATCTCGCCGGGTGAGAAGGTGCGCGTCGACCCGCGCTCGGGGCAGTACCTGGAGCGCGCGAAGTAAGCTCCGCGTAGCGAAAGCAGGTCACGAGATGGTCGTTGACCATTCCCACGGCCTGCATGAACGCGTAGACGATTGTCGGTCCTACGAAACGAAAGCCTCGCTGGACCAGCTCCTTACTCATCGCGATCGATTCTTTGGTTTCGGCGGGAAGGCGCTTGAGCGTCTTCCAGGCGTTGACCTTCGGGTTCCCGCCCACGTAGTGCCACAAGAACTCGTCGAATGACTCGCCCGCGTCTTTCATCTTGAGGTACGCGCGGGCGTTGCCCACGGCGGACTTCACCTTCTGCTTGTTACGAACGATGCCCGGGTCGCGCAGGATTTTCGCGATGCGCCTGGCGTCGTAGCGCGCCACTTTATCGGGATCGAAGCGATCGAACGCCTTCAGGAACGCGTCGCGTTTGCGCAGGATGATGGCCCACGACAGCCCCGCCTGGAATCCATCGAGGACGAGCTTGCCGAAGAGTTGCTTGTCGTCGTGGACGGGGACGCCCCATTCGGTGTCGTGATAGGCAATCATTTGCTCACTGGAGGTCGACCAGCCGCAGCGGTTATCCATAGTCTCAAGCTAGAAGAGCCAAGAGGAGTTGCACAGTTGCACAGACGGCGAAGTGGTCCCAAGCTGCAAGCGAAAGAGGCCAGGAATGCATTCCTGGCCTCTTGGGGTTGGAGCCACTTCGCCGTCTGCGCAACTCTGCAACTTCTCTACCGACTGGTGACTTGCGACTCCGAGTTCGTCTGACTCTCCCGGTTAGCCACCTGACTCGAAGACCCCTCCTTGATGATGATGAGGAACTTCGAGTTACGCCAGAAATCGACCGGCGATGTGATCGTCAGAGTCGGCGTGCCGCGGTATTTCCCGTCGTCGCGCTCCTCGGCGATGTAGTCCAGATCCTGGAGTGACGCGACGCGGTATTCCCCTCTCGCCACGGGCAGCGGGATCTGCGTCACCTGGCGCGTGTCGATCGCCGTGAAGAGACTGGGATCGAGGTTGCGCGCCGGCTGCAGCGTCTTCCCCGTGCGCCACAGAACGAACAGCACGCGGCCACCGCCTTGCTCGGTGAGAATGCCCTTCTTTTTCAGCTCATCGCGCGTGCCGACGATGTAGTAGCCGGTCGACAGGCTGTCACGCAGCGCGACGTTTTCCGCGGTCAGCGTGCTCACCTGATCGGTCAGCAGGTCGATCGTGGTCTTCTGCGATGCGATGACCGACTGGAGGTTGCCCACGGTCGAGTCGTACGCTGCGCGCAGGCTGTCGGACAGCTGGGTGAGGCCCTTGACCCGCTCCCGGCTCTGATTGAGCGCGTTCTCGGTTTCCTGGACCCGCGCCACGACGTAGCGGAGCTTGGCGATCAGGGTGTCGTTCTGCGCGGTGATCGGGCTCTCGCTCGAGATGCGCAGCCGGTTGTTGCGGACCTTCACCTTCGCGAGCTCGACGTTGACATCAGTGATGAGCCGCGAGCTGATGGCCACTTCCTGCATCAGGCTATCCTTCTGCGCGTTGACCTGCTCCAGGTCTGCCAGCTTGCGCTCGGTCTCGGCCGACGTGCCGCATGCGGCGACAACAAAGACGAGCGCGGCGAGTGTGAGCTTCAGCTTCGTCATGCGACGACTCCCCCATCCAGCATGGTGAGACTAGCTTTGCCGCGATGATGCGGCTGCACGTCGGAACGTCTGGTTACAACTTCCCCGAATGGAGAGGAAGCTTCTATCCGCCCAAGCTCCCGAGCGCCAAGTGGCTCGAGTTCTATGCCCAACAATTGGGCACCGTCGAGATCAATTACACGTTTTATCGCATGCCCAACGCCAAAACGGTCGCTGGCTGGGATGCGGCGACGCCGGAGTCATTCACGTTCGTTCTGAAGGCGCCCCAACGAATCACACATATCGCGCGCCTGCGGAACGTCGATGAACTCCTCCGCATCTTCCTCGAGACGGTTCGCAAGCTTAATGCCAAGCTTGGTCCCGTGCTGTTCCAATTACCCCCCAATTTTAAGAAAGACCTCGCAAGACTCGGTGACGTACTCACACAATTTCCGACGGATGTCCGCGCGGCATGTGAGTTCCGTCACGCATCGTGGTGGTCAGACGACGTCTATGAGTTGCTGCGGAGCACGAACACCGCATTGTGCATCGCCGATACGGAGGCGGGGACGACGCCGGAGGTCACGACCGCCGACTTTGGGTACGTGCGACTACGGGATGAGGGCTATTCGGACGAGGGACTGCGGGAGTGGGCGACAAAAATCCAGGCGCTGGGGAGCGCCTGGACCGATGCGTACGTCTTCTTCAAGCAC
The DNA here is from genome assembly GCA_003221895.1 of Gemmatimonadota bacterium. Classification (GTDB taxonomy): domain Bacteria; phylum Gemmatimonadota; class Gemmatimonadetes; order Gemmatimonadales; family GWC2-71-9; genus 20CM-2-65-7. The sequence continues at coordinate 29,419 of QHUJ01000110.1, forward strand.
GAAGAGAAGGGCGTGGGCCCTAAACTGGCGCGGGATTTCGTGCGGCTGACCCCTGATACTGCGAGTCGCCCCACGCCAGAATCGGAATGAAGATCCCGCCGAGGAGGATGTCTTAGCGCTTGCCCGCGACTTTCCGCCGCTTGGCGGGTTTCTCTTTCTCCTCCGCCGGCGCTGACTCGAGGCTCTGCCTCAGCGCCTGCATCAGGTCGAGCACCCTGGCTTTCGGCGCCTCTTCCGGCTCTTCGGTAATCTGCTTGCCTTCCACCTTGCGCTCGATCTGCTCCATCATCCGTTCGCGCACGTTGTCCTTGTACTTCTTCGGCTGAAAATCTTCAGTCGCCGCCTGGTCGATCAACTTGATCGCGAGGTCGAGTTCGGGCTTCTTGACTTCCACCTTGGGGATCGGAACTTCGGCGATCTCGCGGATCTCGTCGACGTAGCGCAGCTGCTCCATCACCAACCCGCCCTTCATCGGGCGCACCATGATCAGGTATTGCTTGCCGCGCGCCGCATACTGACCGATCGCGACGCGCTTGGTCTTCTCGAGCGCTTCCGCCAGGAGCTTGTACGCGCGCTCGCCGCCCTTGTCGGGTCCGAGATAGTACGTCCGATCGAGCCAGATGCGATCGACTTGCTCGGCGGGCAGGAATTCGACGATGTCGATCGCACCGGTGGCACGCTCCTCCAACGCCTTCAGCTCGTCCGGCGTGAACGTGACGTACTGCCCCTTCTGGAATTCATAGCCCTTGATCATGTCGCTGCGTTCGACTTTTTCGCCGTCGGCGGAGCAGACGTACTGCTGCTTGAGGCGGGCTCCGTCCTTCTTATGGAGCCAGTTGAACGAGATCGCGGCCTTCGACTCGCCGGCAGCAAACAGCTGCACGGGCACGGACACGAGGCCGAACGAGACCGTGGCGGAACCGATGGAATGGGCAGCCATGTGTTTATGATACGCCGCCCGTTCCAAGGTTGTCTAGCGCTCCACGATATCTTGCGGTAACTCAAGCAGCGTCAGGGCTAACCCGCTCTCATTGGTGGATCCATGGCGGCATGCCTGCGTTGCGGCAAGGAAGTCGAAGGTCCACGGGGGGGGTTACTCTGTCCCACGTGCGCGGCGGACCAGCCGCGCGTGAGTGTCACCCTCGTCCTCATCGCGATCAACGTCCTCGTCTTGATCGTGATGGCGGCCGGTGGTGTCTCCATTCTGGAACCGACCGCTGAACAGCTGATCCGCTGGGGCGCGGGCTTCGGCCCCTACTCGCTTGGCACTCAGCCCTGGCGGTTGGTCTCGGCGATGTTCATCCATATCGGCGTCCTGCACATCCTGCTCAACATGGTGTGTCTCGCGAACCTCGGTCCGATCGCAGAGTTGATCTTCGGATGGCGCAGATACTTCGCGATTTATCTCTTGAGCGGCTTGGCGGGCAGCGTGGCAAGTGCCGGCCTACATCCCATGATCGTCGCCGCCGGAGCCTCCGGCGCCATCTTCGGGGTTGCAGGGGCTCTGGTGGGCGTGGTGTATCTGCGGGACGTTCCAGCGCTTGTCAGCGCGCGCGGCCGGTTGGGCAAGCTGGGGATCGTTGGGTTCGTCATGTACAATCTGGTCTGGGGATTCGCGCGGACCGGCATCGACAACGCGGCGCACGTCGGTGGCCTGGCGGTTGGATTTCTCATCGCCCTCACGATCCCTGTCGCAGGTTCGCAGGAGGGTCACGCGGCCGCCCGGCGCTCCAGTCTGGTTTTGCTCACAGGTCTCGTGTTGATAGCAGGTGCCTATCTCGGCGCGCGTCGCCTGAACGCGGCGCACGTCGAGTCTGCTACCGTCCAGCACAACACGACCGTGGACCTCGTCGACCGGCTCGCAGGCAGGAGCGTCGCACCCGTTGCGCAAAAACGGCCTGAGGATGTGGTGCGCGAGGCGCAGACCGCGTTGCGGGGCCATCCGGACGACACGACGGCCCTCGCTGCATTGGGGTCCGCCTTCTATGAGCTCAAACAATGGCCCCAAGCCGTACATGCCTTCGCCCGGCTCACTCGAATCGACTCAACCAATGCGTCGATGTGGACAAACCTGGGTGATGCGTATTTGAACTGGGGACACGCCGCCGATGCCGTTCATCCGCTGGTTCGCGCAACGAGTCTTGCCCCCGATGACCCGACCTGTCGGTACCTGCTTGGCAGGGCCTACCTGGAATCAAAACAGTACGCGCTTGCAGTTGACGCATTCGATGCGGCGCTGAAACTGGCCCCCGGCGACCCATTAGCGCTGGGAAAACGGCGGCAGGCGGCGCGTCTCCTCGGGGGGGCCCGCGGGCAGTAAGATTCGTCGAGCCCTGATGGCCAAGTCCAAAGCTCCGTCTTCATCCGATTCGCTGGCGCAGTATCGCGCCAAGCGGGCGTTCGCCCAGACACCCGAGCCGGGGGGGCTCGCCCCCAAGCCGGGTCCCACCCAGGGCGGTCTGTTGATCGTGCACATGCACGACGCCACGCGACTGCACTGGGATCTGCGCCTCGAGATGGATGGCGTCCTCAGGTCGTGGGCAGTGCCGAAGGGGCCATCCGCCAATCCCTCCGACAAGCGGCTCGCCGTCAAAGTCGAGGATCACCCGCTCGAGTACGGCGATTTCGAAGGCATCATTCCGGAAGGCAACTACGGCGCCGGTACGGTGGTGGTGTGGGATCGCGGGACCTGGGAGCCCCTCGAAGATCCCCAGCAGGGGCTCGAAAAGGGGAAGCTGCTCTTCAACCTGAAGGGCTACAAGCTTCACGGCCGCTGGACGCTCATCAAGCTCAAGAAGACGGAAAAGGAATGGCTGCTCATCAAAGAGCGCGACCAATACGTCTCGACTGAGCCGTACACGAACGAGTCGGTGCTCTCCGGACTGACCAATGACGAGCTGCGCAACGCCAAGGCGCGCGCCGAGCCGATCAAGGAGGAACTCGAGAAGCTGGGTGCGCCCAAGCGCGCGCTGCGTGTCGAAGACACCGAGCTGATGCTCGCCGAGACTCGCGAGGACCCGTTTACGAAGGAGGGGTGGGTCTTCGAGGTAAAGCTCGACGGCTATCGGATGCGCGCGGCGTGCCCGGATGGCGAGCCGATTCTTTATTCGCGCAAAGGCCTCGAGTACACCGAGTCGTTTCCGGAGATCGCGCGGGCGGTCAAGGCGATTCCGTTCGACCGCGTGATCCTCGACGGCGAGCTCGTGGTGCTCAACGAGGCGGGGAAGCCGAGCTTCAACATGCTCCAGATGCGGGCCAAACTCGGCGCGCGCGAGGCGAAGCGGGCGGCGATCGAATCGCCGGCGACGCTATACGTGTTCGATCTGCTGGCGTTCGGCGGGTACGATCTGCGTAAGCTGCCACTGGTCGCGCGCAAGGCGATCTTGCAGAAGGTGCTGCCGCAGACGGGACCGCTCCGCTACTCCGAGCACTTCGAGAAGAACGGCGAGGCGCTGTACGAGCAGGTGGTGCGGCTAGGTCTCGAGGGCATCATGGCGAAGAAGGCCGACAGCCCCTATCGCAGCGGCCGCTCGGCCGACTGGCTGAAGATCCGCGCCGACCGGATGGACGATTTCGTCGTGGTCGGCTTCACGAAGCCCAAGGGCGCGCGGGGCGGATTTGGATCACTGCACGTCGGTGCGTACCAAGGCGGCAAGCTGATCTACTGTGGCCGAGCCGGTTCCGGGTTCACGGGCGATCAACTCGACGAGATCAGTGCGAAGCTCCAGGCGCTCGTTCGCCCGACGCCGCCGTGCGAGCCACCGCCGGGCGGCGCGCTACCGAAGGGACCCGATCACACCTGGGTCGAGCCGAAACTGATCTGCGATGTGCGGTACAAAGAAATGACGAAGGACGGCCTGCTGCGGCAATCTGTCTTTGTGAGATTTCGGGACGATAAGCGGCCTGAAGACGTGCTCATGCCGGGAAACGGGAAACGGGAAACGGGAAACGACAGGGAGCCCACAGAGGCGCCCACGTCTCCCGTTTCCCGTGCGCCGGTGCGCGAGGTCAAGTTCTCCAACCTCGACAAGATTTTTTGGCCGGAGGAGAAGTACACCAAGGGCGATCTGATCGAGTACTACCGCGCGATGGCCCCGTGGCTGCTGCCGTATCTCAAGAACCGGCCGGTCGTCCTGACCCGGTATCCCGACGGCATCAACGGCAAATCGTTTTACCAGAAAGACGCGCCCGGTTTCGTCCCCGACTGGATCCAGACGATTCCGATCTGGAGCGAGGACACGCAGCGCGACATTCAGTACTTCGTGGCCAACGATGTCGAGTCGCTGGTCTACCTCGTCAATCTGGGCACGATTCCGCTGCACATCTGGATGAGCCGGATCGATGATCTCACGCGCCCCGACTGGTGCCTGATCGATCTCGACCCGAAAGAGGCGCCGTTCGAGCACGTCGTCACACTCGCGAAGACGATGCGGACGGTGTGTGAGGACGTCGAGATGCCGGCCTTCATCAAGACGACGGGGAAGTCCGGGCTGCACATCATGCTGCCGCTCGGCAAGCAGATGACCTACGACCAGTGTCTCAAGTTCGCGATGCTGTTCGCGCGGCTCGTGACCGATCGGCACCCCGACATCGCCACGACCCAGCGCACGATCAGCAAACGCGATGGCAAAGTCTATGTCGACGCGTTCCAGAACCGCGCCGGACAGCTCATGGTAGCGCCGTATAGCGTGCGGCCGTCGCCCGGCGCTCCCGTATCGATGCCGATCGAATGGGATGAAGTCAACGCGAAGCTCCACAACAGCAATTGGACGATCGCCAACGCGCTGAAGCGGATGCAGAAGCTCGGTCACGATCCGGTGGTCAAAGTGCTCGATGAGAAGCCCAAGCTGATGAACGTCCTCGAGCGTCTCAACAAGCTGCTTGGCGAAGACTGACGCGAGGTTCCTGTACGTCTTTGCACACGGCGCCGGCGCCGGCATGAACCACCCGTTCATGCAGCGCGCGGCAGAGGCACTCGAGGCTCGGGGGATCGCGACCCACCGGTTCGATTTCCCCTACATGCAGGCGAAGAAAAGTCGCCCAGATCCGCCGGCCATAGCTGAGGACGCTGTGCGGAAGGCGGTCGCTGAGGCCGCCCGTACAGCGCCAGGTTTACCGATCTTTGCCGGCGGCAAGTCGTTCGGTGGCCGCATGACGTCGCAGGCGCAAGCATCGCAGCCGATCCCGGGCGTACGGGGCCTCATCTTTTTCGGCTTTCCCCTGCATCCGCCCGGAAGGCCCAGCACAACTCGCGCCGATCATTTAACATCCGTTGACGTACCGATGCTATTTCTGCAGGGGACGCGCGATGAGTTTGCGCAGCTCGACTTGCTGCGAGAGGTCGTGGGCAGGCTGGCCGATCGCGCGACGCTGCATCTTATTGAGGAAGGCAACCACTCGTTCAAGGTCCCCAAGCGCACGGGGAAGAGCGAGTCGGACGTCATGAACGAGCTGGCGGACACAATTCAACAATGGGCGAGCCATGCCTAACTACTGGTTGGTCAAAACGGAGCCCGGCACGTACAGCTTCGACGATCTCGAGCGCGAGAAGACCGCCGTCTGGGACGGCGTGCAGAATCCGGTTGCGCTGAGAAATCTTCGCGCGATGCACCCCGGCGATCAGGTGCTCGTCTACCACACCGGGGACGAGAAGGCCGTCGTCGGATGGGCCACGGTCGTTTCCGCACCGTACGCCGATCCGAAGGAGCACGACCCGAATCTCACGGTTATCGATCTGCAAGCGCACCGCCGCCTGCCGCAATCCGTGACGCTCGCCCAGATCAAAGCGGATAGGGCGTTCGCCGATCTCCCGATTGTGCGGCAGGGACGGTTATCGGTGAGCCCTGTAACCGCCCCGCAATGGAAGCATCTGCTCAAACTGGCCGGAGCGGACGCCTCGGCCTAGCGGCGGCCCTTCTTGCCCGCCTTAGGCGCGCGACTCTCCGCCCGCGCAGCGGCGATACCGGCCGCGACGCCCGCCACGATCGCCGCGCGCCCGACCGCTCTCATCACCTTCCCCGTACGTCGCAGCGCCGCCTTGACCCGCTTCCGGCGTTGTTCTGTCTCGACACGTTTCTGTGCCTCGACCAGCAGCCGGTCAGCCTGACGAACGGCGGCCACCGCCCACATGCGCGCCTTCTTCGCGGCCTTTACCGCCGCCTTCTTGTAGCGCTCCGCGCGTGACGCCATGACGTAATCCTTCGGTAAGGGTCGCTTATTGATATGCCGTCAGACGCCGAGAGTTTCGGCGGCCTTCCGTACGTCCTTGGGCTTAACCCACAATAAGGCGCCATACCGCCCGCCACCCGTCCGGACGGCGCTGAGCGCCGTGACATTGATGCCGGCGGCGCCGAGCCGCGACAACGTGGGCGCGACGGCGCCGACGCGGTCGTCTCCCTCGATCAGGAACATCGTCTTGGGTTTCGACAGTTTGAGCCCGGCGTTTTTCGCGGCGGAGAGAAACGCGACCGCGTCGGAGGGCACCAGGTCGATCTGGGATTTGCGCGCGCTCGGGAAGGCGTGGACCGCCAGCAGGTTCACGCCGGCGTCACGCAGCGCACTGAAGATGCGCGCTCCTTCGCCAGGCTTGTCCGACGCGGTGAGGTAGTAGTAGTCGAGCTTTCGGATGGTGTCGGGCATGGCTTCCTCCTTGAGGAGGTCTTACTGGTAGGCCGCAAGAACCCTCTCAAGCCTCGCCAGAATACCGGCCGCTGGCAACCAGCGGCCGACGGGGCAGTTAGGCAGCCCGCTGTTTCGCGAGTCGCACGCGTTTTGTCAGCATCCAGCTCGCGATTGCAACGACCGCTATCGGGAGCACTACACCGAGAGATTGCACGACAAACGCCAAGAGCGCGACGAAATTGCGCCACGCCTGCGTGAACGCCTCGCCCATGACGCTCTTGCCGGCGGTGCCAACAACCGGGAATGGTTCGTGCACCGTCACACTGAGCGTACTCATGGCGGTGTGGGCCTCCAAGTAACGGATCCTTCCCTGGTAGCGCTCGATCTCCTCGCGAACGCGGGCCAAGGACTGCTCGACGTCCAACACGTCCTTGAGCTTGCCGGTCCGGGTGGCGAGCAGATCAATGAGGCGCCGTTCGAGCCGTCGAGCGTTATCCATCCGGGCGTTGACGTCGACGAACTCCTCGCCCACGTCCTGAGCTTCCACGTTGACGGACTCGAGTCTGCCGATCGGGCTGAGGCCCGAGACGACTTCTTCAAAGCGCATAGCCGGGACCTTCATCTCGATGTCTCCCTGACGTTGGCGGCTCTTCCCCACTTCGATCTCCGAGTTCGCGACGTAACCCCCAAGACGGGCAGCCAGCTCCTTCACTTGAGCAACCGCCCGCTCCAACGAGTCGACCTCGACGGTGGCCGTGGCGGTTCGGATGATCATGCTCGACGCTGCGTCGGCGGGCGCCACGGGAATCCACTCGTTCCCAGTAACGACGATTTCCTCGAGCCGTGCCGGGGCGGGTCTGCCCGCGGCGTCGTACCCGATTCTCCTGCCTGCTTGGAGCTGCTGTACCACCGTCCCGCTCGAATCGGAGCGCGGATGCGCACCGCTGTCTCCGGCACGCCGCTCGTTCCGACAACCGACCAGCGTTGTGGCAATGAGTGTGATCGCGAGAGTTCTCACGTCTCGGCTCCATTGGGGGGATGCCATGTAGGACGTGATCGGCGTGACTAATTGCACAGCCAGGGTTCGTAGATTGGACGGTATGGACGCGATCGCCGTAAAGCTCGAACGCTTGAAGCGCGAAGCACAGCGCGAGTGGAAGCGCAAATGGCGCCAGAAGTTGCGTCAGGCGACGCCGTCGAACGCCGCCGAATGGCGCGCGCTCGCCGGCGTCGCCCTGAGCACGCTGCTCAAGATCGCGCTGATCATCGCACTGCCGTTTACCGTGCTGGTGCGCGGGTCGGTCTTCATCTATCAGCACGGCGAGACATCGGTATGGCTCGCGTTGCTCGTCGCGGCGTTTCTCTCCGCCGCCGTCGTCACCGTCTATGCCGTCTGGCTGGCGCGCAAGCTCACAAAGAAGGGAGGGAAGGGCGGGCGAGCCCTGATCATTCCGCTCGCCAAATGGGTGGCGCTGCCGCTCGTGGTGTTCTACTGCGGCTACTCCTTACTCTACGTGGCGAGTGTGAACGCCAAATCGGGGCCGGTGCGGGCGTACTACCGCTCGGTCCATCCCCTGCTGCGTCTCGCGCTGTCCACGCTGATTCTGGTCGATCGCGACATGCTGATCACCGATACTGGACGGCAGCCGGAAGACTACACGCGCATGGGGCTGCCCACGAACAGTCGCACGCGTCACTATCGTCAGGCCGACGGCTGGATTCACGCCGTCGATCTACGGACCACCGGGCGAGGAATGATCAAGAACCGCGGCGTGCAGTTCTACTTCTGGCTGATGGGATTCGACACTCGACGCCACGTTGGAACTGCGGATCACCTGCACATCGAGTTGAAGTAGAGTCCGCTACCCAAACAGCTTTTGCAGGTCGGCGAACGGCACGCCGTACGCTTCCAGCGTTGCGTAGGTGCCCTTCTCGTTCCACTCTCGCGCCATTCTCCTGATAAGACCGAGCGTCGCCCGCATGGGCGCCGAGCCGAAGGTTATGCGGCGTACGCCGAGCGCGGCCATTTCCTTGAGCGACGGCGCATTCGGCGTGCCGAGGATGTTGAGGGGCGCGCGGATCAGTTTGACGAGCTGCTCGATCGTGCCGTGATCGCCGACGAACGGCACGAACACCGAATCGGCTCCGGCTTGGCGGAACGCGTTGCCGCGCCGCACCGCTTCTGCCAGGCGCTCCTCGGGTCGGAGCTCTTGGGCTTCGAAGGCGTCGGTGCGCGCATTCAGCACGAACGGGACGCCCGCCGCATCGGCGGCGGCCCGGGCGGCGCCGACGCGTTCGACCGCGAGAGGAAAGTCGATCAAGCGCTTTCCTTCCATTCGATCTTCCAGATTCATTCCAGCGGCTCCGGCATCGATGACACGACGCACAGTCTCCGCGACCGCGTTGGGCGGCATGCCGTAGCCTGCCTCCATGTCGGCGGTAATGGGCACGTCGATGCGGCGGGTGATGCGTGAGACGGCGGCCAGCATCTCGTCTCTACTGATCCGCTCGCCGTCCGCGTATCCCAGGCTGAAGGCGATCCCCGCACTCGTCGTGGCGAGTGCCTTGAAGCCCGCTTCGATGAAGATCCGCGCGCTGCCCGCGTCCCACGCGTTGGGCAGCACGAGCATCGGGCCCTCGACGTGGAGTCGTCGCAAGACCTCGGCTTTTCCACGCAGTTCTGACGTGCGAGAGTCCGACATGGGCGGGTATCTTATCCGTTCCTCGAACGGAGTCAAAGCGTGCTGCCGCTCATCGCTCTTGTGCAAGCAACCTGTGTTTCCCAGGCGGCCAAGCTGCCCTCCGTCGATCCACGCTGGGCCGCGGTGGCTGCGAGAGCGCGCGCTATCGCATGCGAGAAGCTCTCCCCCAACATTCCCGGATTCGCTTTGGCGGTGGCGGTCGACGGGAAGATCGTGTGGTCGGAGGCCTTTGGATATGCGGATCTCGAAGCGAAGCGTCCCGCGACACCGGAGACGCAGTTTCGCATCGGCAGCGTCTCGAAGCCGCTGACCGCGGACGCCGTCGCGCAGCTCTACGAAGCGGGGAAGCTCGACCTCGATGCGCCGGTGCAACGCTACGTGCCCACATTCCCCCAGAAAGGTGCGCCGATCACAACCCGGCTGCTGGGCGGCCATCTGGCCGGGATTCGTCACTACAAGGGCGCTGAGTTCACGCTCAATCAGCATTTCGCGAGCGTCACGGCAGGATTGGCCATCTTCAAGGACGACTCACTGGTCGCACCGCCCGGCACGCGGTTCTCATACTCGAGCTACGGCTTCAATCTCATCGGCGCGGTCGTCGAGGGCGCAGCCCGCGAACAATTCCTGACGTACATGAGCCGGCATGTTTTCAAACCGCTGGGCATGACGCACACGGCGCCGGACAAGAACGACAGCCTGATCCCCGACCGCACGCGCTTTTACGACCGCACCGACTCCGGCCAGTTCGTGCTTTCCCCGACGGTCGATAACAGTTACAAATGGGCCGGTGGAGGCTTCCTCTCCACTGCCGAGGATCTGGTGAAATTCGGCTCGGCGCATCTCTCGCCCGGGTATCTCAAGGCCGCCACGCTCGAGCTGCTGTTCACGCCGCAGCATACCACTTCTGGCGAAGCCACCCCCTACGGCATTGGCTGGTTCATCGCGACGGACACGCTGGGGCACCGCTACGCGTACCACGGCGGTGGCTCAGTCGGAGGAACAACCGCATTCGGGGTCGACCGCGATTCGCGCGTGGTGATCGCGCTCGTCACCAACCTGACCGACGCGCGCCTAGCGCCGCTGCAGGAGATCCGGCTGGCGTTCGACTCCGCTGCGACGCGGCATTAGCTACCGCGCGAGGCGGTAGCCCGTCTTCCGGACCGTCAGGATGTGCTTGGGATTCGCCGGGTCGCGCTCCAGCTTGCGCCGGAGCTCCGCGACGTGGGTGTCGACGGTGCGGCTCATGACCTCGGCACTGTAGCCCCACACTTCCATCAGCAATTCGGAACGCGTGATCACGGCGCCATCGCGCAGCAACAGCGCGATGAGCAAATCGTACTCCTTGGGCGTGAGCAAGACGGGTGAGCCGTCGCGCAGCACGGTGCGCGAAGGCGCCAGCACTTCGATCGCGCCGAACTTGTCGAACGCGGGAGTCGGCGGACCGCCGTTCTTGCGCGGTGCACTTACCCGCCGCAGCAGCGCTTCGATTCGCGCCAGCAGCTCCAGCACACCGAACGGCTTCGTGACGTAATCGTCGGCGCCCAGCCGCAGGCCGCGGACCTTGTCGGCCTCCTCGCCGCGCGCCGTCAGGATCAGCACCGGCATGGCGATGCCGTCGTCACGCAGCGCCCGCAGCACCCGGAAGCCGTCCATGCCGGGGAGCATCAGATCGAGAACGACGAGGTCGGGTCGGGCCGCGCGAGCGCGCGACAGGCCCTTCGTCCCATCCTTCGCAACCTCGACCTCGTAGCCCTCGATTTCCAGGTTGTTGCGCAAGCCATACGCGAGATCGGGGTTGTCCTCGATCACGAGGATCCGCTTGGTACTCGTGACGCTGGGTCCGGTGCTCATGCCGGCAGCTCGATGACGACGCGCGTGCCAGTGTCGGTGGCCGCGTCGTCAATCCAGGCGCGGCCGTGATGGAGCACCGCGAGCTCACGGACCACGGCGAGCCCGATGCCGCTCCCGGCGACCGCCGAGCCGCGGTCGCGCTCGAGCCGCCAGAAGCGATCCCACACGTGCTCCCGGTCCGCGCGGGGGATGCCCGGCCCAGCGTCTTCCACCCACAGCCGCGCCGCGCCGCCCCCGCTCGCCCCGCCCCCCCCGCCCCCCCCGCCCCCCCCGTTGTCGAGCGTCGCGCCGATGCGGATCTCCTGACCCGCGGGGCCATACTTCACCGCGTTGTCGAGCAGGTTGAGCAGCATTTGCCGCACCGCGCCCGGATCGGCCGGGACGACGAGATCCTCCGGAACGGCGGTGGACAATCTCGCGCCCCGCGCCGCCGCCAGCGGGGCGAAGCCGTCGATCACTTCGCGCACGAGCGGCGCGAGCGCCGTGGGCTCCGGCGTGATGTGCGCCGTTTGCCGCTCCGAGCGCGAGAAGTGCAGCAGGTTCTCGACCAGGTGCGTGAGGCGACGCGCCTCCTGATCGATGATCGCGAGCGAACGCAACCGCTCCTCGTCGGTGCGCACGCGCCCAAGCACGAGGGTCTCGGAGAACATGCGGATCTGCGCGAGCGGCGTCCGCAATTCGTGCGACACGCCGGAGATGAAATCAGTGCGCAGGCGCGCGAGCTGCGATTCGCGGCGCAACTGGACCAGGGCAGTCCCGATCAACGCGGCGGTCAACCCCAGCAGCCCGAGGATCAGCGGCAGGCGGGATTTGGGAAGACCACCGATGATCAGCTGATCGGCGACCGACGCCCGCAGGGTCGCCTGCGCGTAGAGATCTCCCATGTCGGTGCCCACGGTATCGCGCGCGGTGAATGGCGACGTGTACTGCACCGCGGACCGGTAGATCTCCACGCCGTAGCGATCGGTGATGATGATCGACCCCATCGAATCGTACTGGACACCACCGGTGAGCGGGCGGGGCAGCAGCGGGAATTTTTCCGTCGCTTGAATCACCAGCGGTCGGAGCGCTTCCGGCTTTGCTTCGAACCCGAGCGCGGTGCGCAGCATGCCCTTCGAGTCGCGCAACACCGTGTAGGCGACGTAGCGCCGCTCGCCGCCCGGCTGACCCAGCACCGTCCCCATGTGCCACGAGGTGTCGTAGACGGCGCGCGTGTGGACGGGCAACGTGTCGGTCATCCAGGAACGGACGGCGTCAGGCAGCAGCTCGCCGGCCGTCTCGAGTCGTCCGTCCTTCAAGTCCATCTGGAATGTGAAGCGGATGTACGGAGTCAGTGAGACTCCGCGCTCCATCGCGTCGACGTGGAGCTCGCTCGGGGCCGGCAATTTACGGGGCGACATTTCGTGCGCGTGCTGGATGGCTTTGAGCCGCGGCATGACTGCATCGTAGATCTCAATCGCACTGCGCTGCGCCACGCGCGCCGCGGCGAGCTTCGCGTAATCGCGCAGCACGCGATCTGCTTGCGCGCGGTGATACCGCGCTACGCCGTACGCTTGAACCGCGAGTACCGCCGCGACGCCGAAGGCGAGCACCAGCAGCACCGCCACGACAGCGGCGCGTCGCACCCGGAAACGGGGCAGTCGAGAGAGGAAACCCATCGTCTAAAGAATCCCTCTTCCGTTGCGACCCGGCAACACGTGACGGACTTGGCTGGACGTATCTCTGACAAAGGCGGCGCGCAAACTCGGGTACATTCGAAAAGAAGAGGGTCAACGTAACGAACGTTGACCCTCTGAACTGTAGGTCGCGGTCAAGTGTCGACGGCCACTTGGCCCGGCCTCGCCAACCCGGAGTGCAGCGCGTGGCTCCGGGTTTGGTTTTTTGTTGGCCTAGTGACGCGCCGACATCGACGGGACCACCCGCATCCGGCCCAGCATCTCCGCGATGCGCTCGGAGGCGATCCCGAGGGCACAGCCGATCGCCAACGCGATCACCACCCGGACACTACCGTTGACGTTGACTGTCCGGGCCCCGAGTGCGCCGATGGCGGTAGCCGCACCAAGGAACGCACCGGCCGTATAGGACAGCAGGGGAACCTGCGCCTGGAACACCATGCCGAAAATCGCAGCGCCCATTGCCAGCGCATCGAGCAGATCATTGCCGCCCAGCGCCCGGGCCACAGCGACGTATAACAGCGCCCAGACAACGCCGGACGCCGAACCGAGTGCCGACTTCTGCAGTCCCATCATCCCGCCACCGGCGCCAACGAAACAGGCGAGTCCGACGATCACGGGCCACAGCTGTAAGGGGAGCTTGCCGAAGTGTGATACGACGGCCCAGAGGGCCACGACGATCCCCAAGCTGAGTGCTTTGGTAGTCGACGCGTTCATATGTTAGGCCTCCTCCAGAAAGGGGGAATCCGGCGCCAACATAATGAACGGGTGCTGCGCGGTGCAACGATGCAGGGCTAAAGTCGTTGAATTACATAGGCTTCCATCGCGTAATACTCGGGCAGTCCCAGCCTGTCGGCCCGGGCGGCGGTCTCCAGGTTCCGGGCCTCGACGCGCTGCCAAAACTCGCGTTCGTCGTAGCCGGGGAACGGCGCCGTGTCCTTTTGCGACTGATGCCGGAAGATCGCGAGGATTTTCGCGTGCAGCTCGTCCTGTGAAAGGGGCACGAGGACGTCCGCCTCCGTGAGCGACCACTCCTGCCAGGCGCCGCGATAGAGCCAAAGCTCCGGCCGTTGCGCCGCCTTGTAGGCCGCGAGTGCCTGCTCGATTGCCGCCTTGCACGTGCGGTGGGTGCCGTGCGGATCGGAGAGATCTCCGGCGACGAACACCAGATCGGGCCGCACGTCCTCGAACAGCCGCAGCACGATCGCGACATCGCCGTCGGACAGCGGGCGCTTGCGCACCTCCCCCGTCTGATAGAACGGCAGATCGAGGAACCGCGCGGCGTTGGGGGGAATCCCCACGGCCGCGAGCGCGGCGATCGCTTCGGATTCGCGAATGAATTTCTTGAGATTCTGCACCACGGGGATGTCGACGTCGCCCGGCGCCTTCTGCTCCATACCGGTATTCACCGTCGAGCGCGCGCGCTGGACCGTGGCAGCGTCGAGTCCGAGCGACGCGGCGGCCCGCTCGACGAAATCGAGGTGGCGCGTGACGTCGTGGTCGAACACGGCAATGTTGCCGCTCGTCATGTACGCCACGACGATCTGATTCTCGTTTTCCCAGAGTTTGCGAAGAATGCCGCCCATCGAGATGACATCGTCGTCGGGATGGGGCGAGAAGACGAGGATGCGCTCGTGAGCCGGCAGCTTGGCGCGGCCGCGAATCTTCTCACGCAGCCGGTTGAACACCTGGCCGTTGATCGGTCCCGCCGACCCGGCGCGCGCGAGCAGCGGGCTGAGATGGTTCTCCGCGTAATCACGCGCCGACAGCTTGAGCACGGCCTTGCCGACCCGCTCAGCGAGCCAAACGACGGAGCGTTCGACCACCGGGGGACTCCACTCGACGCCTCCGCCCTCCAGCACCCACGGGGTCTTGATCCGCGTGAGGTCGGCGCCCGCCGCCAGGTCCAGATAGACGCTCACGCTGCCGTGGCGTTGCAGGAAGGTCGCGGCGACGTCGGGCGAGATGTCGCCCTCGACGGCGCGCGCCACGATACCGGCCTTATGCTCACCCGTCGCCATCAACGCGATTTCCTTCGCGTCGAGAATCGTCGCGACACCCATGGTGATCGCTTCGCGCGGCACATTCTCCACGCCGAAGAAATCGGCGCCGGCATCCCTGCGCGTAAGGGTGTCGAGTGTGACGATGCGGGTCCGCGACGCCGCATCCGATCCCGGCTCGTTGAATCCGATGTGTCCCGTCTTGCCGATGCCGAGCAGCTGAAAATCGATCCCCCCGGCGATGCGAATCGCTTCTTCGTACGCCGCGCACGCTTCGCCCACGCGCTCGCGCGGCGTCGTACCGTCGGGGATATGGACGTTCTGTTTGGCGATGTTGACGTGCGCGAAGAAGTTCTCCCACATATAGCGGTGATAGCTGTGACTGCTATCGGGCGCCATCGGGTAGTACTCGTCCAGATTGAACGTGACGACGCGGGAGAAATCGACATCGCCGGCCTGGTGCCGGCGGATCAGCTCTTCGTACACGCCGAGCGGCGTGCTGCCGGTGGCGAGGCCGAGGACGGCGCGGCCCTTGGCGCTGGTCTCGCGCTGGATGATCTCGACGATGCGGTCGGCGACCGCGACCGCGAGATCGTTGTGCTCGGGCAGGACGACGGTGCGAAGTCGCTCGAGCTCCCGGGAGCTCTCGATCGTCGGCGGCAGGACGCGGCGCGCGGCGGCCTTCGCCATCTACACCTTCACTTCGATGGTTGCCCCGCGTTTATAGCGCACATACAGCCACGCCATCGGCACGATCAACATGCCGGCGGCGATAATCGTGAGCGCGAGCAGGACCGCCGAGAGGAGCACTGCCTGCTGGGAAACCTTGGCGGCATGAAAGAGGGCGGAGTCCTGCTTGGCGAGCAGCACGATCATCGCTTCGCGCGCTTCCTGGGCTTCCCGCCCACCCGTCGTGCTCGTGCTGGTCAGCCCGAGCAGGACGTTCTGTACGAGATCGCGCTCGCGCGAATCGTTCATGCTGTTGGCGAGCCCCGACAACTCCACGCGCAGCTCGCGGCCGATGCTGTCACGCTGGGCGATGGCCTCGGGCCGCTTGTACCCGGCGTCGGTCCCCGTCGCCATCTGACGCCACACCTCAAAGCCGGCGTTGTACTTGTGCAGGGCCTGGACGGTGTTCGCGCCGTGACTGGCGGTTGCCGCGGCTTCCCTGAGCGATACGATAAGCCACAGCCCGATGAGGAGCGCGAGGGCCAACGTGACCGCGCTGATGGTCACGGCGATGCCCGGCCGAATGAAGGTGTAGTCCTTCATCGCGATGGCGAAAGACGAGCGCCCGACTGAAGGGCGAGAGGGAGTGGGTGGTGGGGTCGTCATGGGCCGTAGGCTACCGCTTGACGGCGCGCACGGCAACCCGCATCTCTAACGTGCGCCCCCGCCCATACTTGATCTTCCGAAGAGCTCTTGGGCACTTGATGGAGGAGAAGTTGGACGCAGGGGAAGTTCTGCGACAAGCGAGTGCAGTCATCGGCCGGCCGGTTACCCTGTGGGAGGTGACCGGTCCTCGTGAGGCCGTCCCCCGCGCGACGTCCACCGCCGGCGTACCTCCGCCATTCGATCTCGAGACCACGCTGCGACGCTGGCATGTGCCGATCCCCGTGGGCTCGCTCTGGATTGCGGCGCATGGCGCGGGGGAGGCTTGGGTGGTGGCGCCCGTGCGGTTACGTCCGCCGGCGCCGCCACCCGGCGGGCGCGAGCGCCGCAGCAGGGATCGACTGGCGCTCGAGCTCGCGGGTCTGGCGCTGGCGCACGTCGACGCTCCGAGCCCCGGCGCAACCGCTCCAGGTGTCATCGTGCACCAGGCGAGCAATCCCCTGACGGCCGCGCGAGCCGGCCTGCAGCTCGCCATGGAGTCGATCGGCCGGTGGGTCGACCTCGCGGCGGATCGCCGTCTGACGCTGCTCGACGACCTCGGCGAAGTCCTCGAGGACATCGACCGCACGGCCGAGTATCTGCGCGTGATGAAGGACAGCGCGCGCACTGGTACCATGACCGCGCGCGCCGAGCGCGGCGGGCGGTTCGATGCCGTGCGAGTCATCCGATCCTGCCTCACTCTGGAGCGCCGGTTACTGCGCGATCGCGGCATCGACCTCGACTTCACCACGAGCCTCGAGGTGGTGTACCTGAAAGGCGATCCCAACGCGCTGTTCGATGTACTCGTGAATGTCGTACGCAACGCCGCTGACCCCGCGGGCGAGAAGCCCACCGCTGTGCAGCTGCAGCTCGAGCACAAGGGAAACGACCTCGTCCTCATCGTGCGCGGTCGTGGGAAGCTCGCCGACGTCGCCAAAGTGCGTGGTGTTGCCGAAGACGTGTTCGGCGGGACCGTGACGATCGAATCGCCACGGAGCGGGGCAACGACATTGACGATCACGCTGCCGTTGCCGTCGCAGCGCGAGCGAGATACGCGGAGCGGAGGGAGCGGAGGGAGCGGAGGGAGCGGAGGGAGCGGAGGGAGCGGGGGGGGCGGGGGGGGCAGGGGCTAGTCGCCCGCGAGCAGTCCCGCGAGATCGAGTGGCCGCGTGTGCATCTGGATGCCTCCATCCGTGCCGCGCGGCCATTCGTCTTCCGGGCGATCGCGGTACAACTCGACGCCGTTGCCGTCCGGATCCCGCAGGTAGATCGCCTCGCTCACGCCATGATCGGACGCGCCTTCGAGCTCGACGCCATGCTCGAGGACTCGACGCACCGTGGCGGCGAGGGCTCCACGGTCAGGCAAGAGGATCGCGAAGTGGTAGAGACCTGTCGTCCCCTGGGGTGGGCGCGGGGCGCCAGGGCCCGCCCAGGTATTCAGGCCGATGTGATGGTGATAGCCGCCAGCCGACAGAAAGACCGCTTCGCTCCCGTAGTGCGCGGTCACCTCGAAGCCGAGGATGTCGCGATAGAAGGCGAGGGAGCGGTCGAGATTGCTGACCGTGAGGTGGACGTGGCCGATGCGAGTGCGTGGATCAATAGCCATCTGAACTCCAAAACACGCTGAGGTTCCCCGGTTAGATTTCCCGGCATGAAATCAGCCAGGATTCCTACCCCGGTAAATGAACCCGTCTTCTCTTACGCACCGGGCACCAAAGAGCGCAACGAGCTCAAGCTGGCCCTCAAAGACCTCAGTAGCCGGCAAGTCGACATTCCGATTGTCATCGGCGGCAAGGAGATACGCACCGGAAAGACCGTCGACGCGGTGATGCCGCACTGCCACCGCCACGTGCTCGCGAAGGTGCATCAGGCCGGAGCGGACGAGGTCCATGCGGCAGTAGCCGCAGCGCGGGAGGCGTGGCGGGATTGGTCACAGTGGAGTCTCGCCGATCGAGCTGCGGTCTTCCTGAAGGCGGCCGACCTGCTCGCCACGCGCTGGCGCGCCATGGTCAACGCCGCCACGATGCTGGGGCAGAGCAAGACGGCGTTCCAGGCCGAGATCGACGCCGCCTGCGAGTTGATCGACTTTTGGCGCTTCAACGTCCACTTCGCCGACCGCATTGCCGCTGAACAGCCGCTCTCGTCTTCCGGCACCTGGAACGCGCTGGATTACCGCGGGCTCGAGGGGTTCGTCTACGCGATCACGCCGTTCAACTTCACATCGATCGGTGGAAACCTGCCGACGGCGCCGGCCATCATGGGGTGCACCGTCGTCTGGAAGCCGGCGGCGACGGCGGTATACTCGAACTACCTCATCTTCCGGCTGCTGCAAGAGGCGGGACTCCCTCCGGGAGTCGTGAACTTCGTCCCCGGCCCGGCGGCGGTGATCAGCCAGCGGCTGCTCTCCGATCGTCACCTCGGCGGCATTCACTTCACCGGATCGACCGAGGTGTTCCAGACACTGTGGAAGCAGGTCGCCGACAATCTGACGAGCTACGCGGACTACCCCCGGCTCGTGGGTGAAACCGGGGGGAAGGATTTCATTCTCGCGCACGCGAGCGCCGACGTGGACGCCCTCTCGACCGGTATCGTGCGCGGCGCGTTCGAGTACCAGGGCCAGAAATGCAGCGCTGCCTCCCGCGCCTACGTGCCGGAATCGCTCTGGCCGAAAGTCCGCGAGCGCGTGCTCTCCAAGCTTGGCGATATCCGAGTAGGCGATCCGGCGGACTTCCGTAACTTCATGGCTGCGGTGATCGACAAGAAGTCGTTCGACAAGATCAAGCAGTACATACACCGGGCGAAGAGCGATCCTGCAGCCAAGATCCTGTTCGGCGGTGACTGCGACGACAGTGACGGCTATTTCGTGCAGCCGACGCTGATCCAGGTCGAGGACCCGAAGTATCAGACCATGTGTGAGGAGATCTTCGGGCCCGTGCTTTCCTTATACGTGTATCCGGACCGGCGGTGGAAGGAAACGCTCGAGCTGGTCGACCAGACCTCGCCGTATGCCCTCACGGGCGGGGTGTTCGCCCAGGATCGGGCAGCCCTCGTGGAGGCGGATGCGGCGCTGCGCTACGCGGCGGGCAACTTCTACCTGAACGACAAACCGACGGGCGCCGTCGTGGGGCAGCAGCCGTTCGGCGGGGCGCGCGCCAGCGGCACGAACGACAAGGCCGGCAGCCTGCTCAATCTCATCCGCTGGACCAGCGCGCGGGCTGTGAAGGAGAACTTCCTGCCACCGAGGGATCCGTGGTACCCGTTCATGGCGGAGGCTTGAGAGCACCCATCCTCGTGTGGGTGCTCGCGGCTGCCTTCCTTCTTCTGGTCGCCTCACTCCTCATCGGCGCATTCACGAGACCGGAGTTCCCACCCTATCAGCTGAGCACGAGACCCGCCACGACCGGCATCTACACGCTGGACGCCTCACGTGGCGATCGCTGGCAGCTGTTCCGCTTCACGCAGAACAGCGTCGTCGAGTCCGGGGTGGCTCCCTGGGACCTTGCCTTCCGGCGCAACCACGTGATCACGGCGCCGGGCGCCGGAGCGCTGGACCTCGGAGCCGTGAGCTTGGACTCCCTCACGACAGTCCCGCTGGAGGGCTACACAACCACCACGTTTGCGGCGGACACGGTCAATGCAGCGATCGGCAAGTGGTACGCCTACAGCATGCTCTCACACCTGCTCACGTCCAAGCGTCACGTCTACGCCGTCCGCACCGCCGAGGGGAACTTCGTTGCGTTCGAGGTCCTGGCGTACTACTGCCGAGAGGTAGGGGCGGCCTGCTACACGGTGCGCTATAAAACAGCACGCCCCCGGGGTTGAGGTCCCAGGGGCGTGCAAAGTGAATTAGAAGGACAGCGAGATTACTTGTTGGGTGGCAGAATCTTGAACATCCCGGTCCCGCACACAGGACAGACACCCTTAAGCGCGGGGCGGCCATTGGCCATCTTCACCTGCTGGGCGTTCGAGATCGTCCGCTTCGCCTTACACTTCACACAGTAACCTTCGTCCGCGGCCATCGGGGCCTTTCCCTTCGCCATTGTCGGTCGCTCCTCCCTCGGGGGGCACGGGCTCGTTGGGGAACGGGGAAGCTGCAAGCGCCAGACAACATAATATGGTCGCGCTAGGGGGTGGTAACCGGGCCGTCTTGAAAACCATTTCTTTTGTGCGTTCCGTCACAGAACGGTTTGGTCGCTGACCCCCCACATCTGCACAGGACAACGACTTCCGACGGTTTCCCGTCCTTGCGGAGTGGGGGCGTCAATTCCCGCCCGTCGGGCGTCACAATGCGTACCGGCCCCTCCACGATTAGCGGGCCGTTGGACTTCGGGGTAATGGTGACTAGGGTCATTCGGGCAATATAGCGCCGGAATTGGGGTAGCCGATGCGGTTCATGACTCTCGTGGTTGCGCTGACGTGCGGGACAGCGAGCCTCGCGGCGGCGCGCGCCCAGAGCAAGATGGCGGCCGGAGTCGAAGGGGGCGCGCTGCACCTTTCCGACGAATCGCTTTTCCAGCTCGGCCTGCGCGTCACGCCGTCGCGCGGTGGCTACGGATCAGTGGAGTTCGCCTTCGCAACGTTCCCCGACGAGCTGGCGAACGGGGTGTTCGTGTTTCTCATGGACCTTGGCATCACCTCCGGTGCGCCGAGTGACAGCTCACCGGTCTATGTCTTTCCGCACGGAGGCGTGAGTCTGTTGGCTGGTAGCGGTGCGGTCTTTGGATACAACGTCGGTGCCGGATTGCTCCTGCGAGCGTCACCCAGTCTCGGATTCAGTTTCGACTACACCTACCGCCGTTTCACGTCCGACCAGGTGCCGATGTCCAGCATCACTGTAGGGCTGATGTTCCTGCATTAGCGGAACGCGCTCGCTCAGGAGCGGGTACTTCTCCTGTGAATCCCGATGTATAGTCGCACCTTCCTGCTGCTCTGCGCCGCATCCACGGCGTGCATCGCCGAGCGTGGGCCGTTTACCAATCGCATGGCTCACTCCTCGACGAGCTACCTCGCCCGCGCCGCTCGACAGCCGGTCAACTGGCAGCCGTGGGGCCGAGAGGCGTTTGCGCTCGCGGCCAAGCTCGACCGGCCGGTGCTGCTGTATGTCGGCAGCGACGTCTGCCGCTGGTGTGCTGAAACCGACCGCGCGATCTACACCGATCCGGAGATTGGCGCGCTCATCAACGCGCTGTTCGTTCCCATCCGTGTCGATCGCGACGAGCGGCCCGACGTCGCGCAGCGCTATCAGGCTGCCGTCGAGCGCCTCGCCGGTCTGCGTGGCTGGCCGTTGACCGTATTCCTCACCGCGGACGGCGCGCCGTTTTTCGGCGGCACCTACTTTCCGGCGGACGACCCGGTCACCGGCCGCGGCCTCAAGCAGATACTGCCCGAGGTCGCCCGATCCTACCGCGATCAGCGCTCCTTCATCGTGCAGCAGGCCGCGATCGTCCGGCAGCTCGTGCTCACCGGCAGCGAATCCCGTGGTGTGCTCTACCCGACGCTCGTGCGTCAGGAGATCGGCGGGTTGCGCCACGCGCTCGACGACGCCGTGCGCAGCCACGCGGTGACCGGCAGCGTGATGCACGCCGAGGCAGTGACGCTGCTCCTCGCCGTGTCCGCGCGGGAGCGTGATACGGTGTCGCTCGGCGTGGCCCGCCGGGCGCTCGACCTGATGTTGGACACCGCGGTGGGAGGCGCAGGCGAGGATCCGCCGCGCCTGGTGCGTGCCGCGCTCGCCAGTACCCTGGCGAAGGCGTGGGTGGTCACGGGCGACGACCGATACGACGATCTCGGACGCGGGTTGGTGCGGGCGCTGTCGCGCGATCTGTCCGAGTCGTCGCCCGATCGCGTACTGTTCGCCGACCAGGAGGCGTACGTCATCGAGGCGGTCATGTTGGCGGCGGCGACCTTCGGCGAGATTCCGGCCGGCAAGCGCGCGCGGTCCGCGCTCGACGATCTGCTACAGCGAACGTACGCGCGGGGCTCGGGAGTGCGGCACGGGATTTCCGGCGCGAGTAGCACGCTGGGCGGCGCGCTGTTGCAGGACCAGGTCCAGGTCGCGTCCGCGTGCCTCGTCGCGCACCAGCTCACCGACGACTCGCGCTATCTCGACGTCGCGGTCGATCTCGCGGCGATTCTCGAGCGCTCCTTTGCCGATCCGATCGGCGGCTATTACGATTCGGCCCAGCCGGCATCCACCGTCTCCGCGCCGCCGTTCCCGCCCCCGCCCCCGCCTCCCCTGCCACCCGCGCTCGCGGATCGTACCAAACACGTGCTCGATGACATGCTGCCCGGCCCGAATGCGGCAGCCGCGCGGTTTTTGTTGCACCTGAGTGAAATCACCGGCGATGCCGCGTACCGGCGCCGCGGCCATACGACGTTGGAGGCCTTCGCGGGCAGCGTGCCGGGCACCGGAATTCGTGCGGCAACGTTCCTGAGCGCAGCATGGGAAAGCATGGGAAACCCGTGACCAAGCCCCCCACTGGTGGGTCACTGTGATGGTGAACGACAGCGTCCCCGATGCCGAGGTAGTCGCCAGGGTTCTAGGCGGCGATGGGGAAGCGTTTGGGATTCTCATCCGGCGGTACGAGCCGGGGCTACTTCGCTTCGCGACGCGCATGCTGGGGAATCCCGATGCGGCGGCTGACGCAGTGGCTGAGAGTCTCGTGCGCGCCTATCGGCATTTGGCGCAGTGCCGGGATCCAGGGCGGTTGCGCAGCTGGCTGTACCGGATCACCGGCAACCGCTGCCGCAGTCACCTCGCCAGGCGACGCACCAGTGACATCTCGCTGAGCGAGGCACCGCCCCTGGCGGATCCGTCCGATGCGTGGGCGGTGGTGGAGCGGGGAGAGCAGGTGGCACTGGTCGAGCGCGCCCTGTCGGCGCTACCGGAAGAGAAACGCGAAGCATTCGTCTTGAAGCACGTGGAAGGGATGAGCTACGAAGAGATGGCGCAGGTGACGGGGGCGAGGATTCCGACACTGAAGATGCGCGTGCATCGCGCGCGCGAAGCGTTGCTCGCCGCCCTGCAGGAGCTCGTATGATGCTGGACGCGGGAGGTGGTATGAGCCCAATTGATCCGCGGTTGCAGGAGGCGCTCGACAACGAGCGCGATCCGGGCGATTTGCCAGCGGATCAGCAGGACGCGTACGCCCGGCTCATGACTGCGGCGACACTGCTCTCGGCCAAGCCGGCCGTCAGCGTGGCCGACCGCGTGATGGCCGAAATCCGCGCCATGCCGCAACAGCTGCATACGGGTAACCGCTGGCGCCGGGCAGCGCGCTGGCTCACCCGGCCGCTCGCCGTGACACTGCGGCTCCGGCCGGCATGGACATTGGGGCTGGCTGCTGCCGGCCTGGCCGCGATCCTGCTGCTGCCGGGTGACGAGAACGGACCCGAGCTGCCGCGTGCCAGCGAAGGCGTCGCGCAGTTCGTCGGCCATTTCCCCGGCGCCCAATCGGTCGAGGTCGTGGGCTCCTTCAACAACTGGAGCCGCGGCAAACTGCATCTCCGCGATGAGAATCACGACGGCATCTGGCACGGCGATGCGGTGCTCCCCGCCGGCCAGCATGAGTACATGTTCGTGGTCGATGGCGAGCGCTGGGTGGCCGACCCCCTCGCCGGCCGCTACGTAGACGATGGATTCGGTGTCGGCCGGCAGAACGCCGTGCTGATTGTGCGGCAGGCGAGCTCCGAGGATACGCCGCAGCAGTGAGGCTCACCCTTTCGCTGGTGCTGTCGTGCGTCGCGGCGAGCTCTCCGCTGACCGCGCAGTCGCCGACTCGTCTGGCCCGGGTGCCCGACGCCGCGCGTCCCGCGATCGATTCGCTCATCGCCATTGCAGTCGCTGAGAGCCTCCCGACCGAGCCCCTCGTGCAAAAGGCGCTCGAGGGCACCGCGAAGGGCGTCCCGCCCGACCGGCTGGTGAGCGGAGTGCGACGGGGACTGCTACAATTGCGCGAAGCGCGCACCATCGTGGCGCGCGCCATGCCGGCCGGGCAGTCGGTGCCCGAAGGTCACGTCGCGGCCGTTGCCGCGGCGCTGGCGCGCGGTTTGAACCCCACGGTTGTCGAGCGCCTGGTCGCCGTGGCGCCCAGCGAACCCCCGGCGCCGGCACTACACGCCACGGCCGACCTCATGGCCCACGGCTTCAATGCCGATTCGGCGGCCGATCTGCTGGTTGAGGCGCACGACAAAGGATTGCGAGGCGACCGCCTGCTCGACGTGGCCACTGCAGCCAATCACGAGCTCCAGCGGGCCGGCGGGCGGACCCAGGCGGATGCGCTGGCCAAGGTGCGGGCGATGCTCCCCAACGTGCCTGCGCCGGTCACCCCGGTGACGCACCATGCCCCGAAAGGGTCGTAGGGGCGACCCCAACCTGAGGCACTACATGCTTCGTAAGACCCTGCTGATGCTGGCCCTGGCCGCGGCACCTACGCTTGCGGCGCAGCAGCCCACGCAGCAGCCAGCGGCGTCGAAGTCGAACGCCAGCCAGACGGCGGATACGTCGAAGGCCAA
Organism: Gemmatimonadota bacterium; assembly: GCA_003221895.1. Classification (GTDB taxonomy): domain Bacteria; phylum Gemmatimonadota; class Gemmatimonadetes; order Gemmatimonadales; family GWC2-71-9; genus 20CM-2-65-7. Next base: position 54,151 of record QHUJ01000110.1, read on the forward strand.
GCATAAGTCGAAGAGCTCGAAGAAGTCGCACACGGCGAAGCCCGCCGCGGCCGCGCCGGCTGCAAAGGACACCGGGAAGGCTAAGCCGTAACTAGGACGTGTAGTCGGCGTTGATTTTGATGTAGTCCGGCGACAAATCGCAGGTCCAAACTACCGCCTCCGCTCGACCCACACCAAGGTCGAGCCGGAGGCGGATGGTTTTCTGCTGGAAGATCTTTCGCGCTCGCGCCAAGTCGGCGAGCGCCGTTGCGCCCCCCGTCGCGAGTGTCAGCCACTCGCCCTCCCCATCCGGCGTCGTCGCGGCGACGAGGCTGATCCGGTCGGCGACCAGCGGCACGCCGGCGGCGCCGGCGGCAGCGAGGACGCGGCCCCAGTTGGGATCGCCGCCGTAGATCGCCGTTTTTACGAGCGACGATCGCGCGATCGCGCGTCCCACTTCCCGGGCGTGCGTTTCGGTCTGCGCGCCCACCACGTGGATCTGTAGCTGCTTGGTGGCGCCCTCCCCGTCCGCGACGATCGCCAGCGCCAGCGTGCGCGCGACGTGCGTGACGGCCTCCTCGAACAGTTTCCACATCGTGCCGTCGCGCGAGGGATCGATGCCTGCCGTGCCGTTCGCGAGCAGCAGCAGCGTATCGTTGGTGCTGGTGTCGCCGTCCACGGAGATCGCGTTGAAGGTGTGGTCGGCCACGCGCCGCAGAAACGGCCCGAGCACACCCGGCTCTGAGATCGCATCGGTGGTGATGACGCTGAGCAGCGTCGCCATGTCCGGGTGGATCATCCCCGCGCCCTTGGCAATGCCGCCGATCGTGATGGCTCCGTTGCCCACCCCCGGCGTTTCCAGCCGCACGGCGCAGTACTTGGGATGGGTATCGGTCGTCATGATTGCGCGCGCCGCGTCGGCGCCGCCGGCCGGCGACAGCTGCTTCGCGGCCTGGCGCAGCCCATTCTCGACTTTGTCGACCGGCAGGGCCACGCCGATGACACCGGTCGAGAGCACGAGCGCCGTGCGCGGTGGCAGGCCGGCTGCCTCTTCCGCACAACGCGCCATGGCGCGGGCGGCGTCGAGCCCCGGCGCTCCCGTGCACGCGTTCGCAACGCGCGCGTTCATCGCGACGGCGCGGACTCTCCCGGGCCGCTCGCTCAAGAGATCGGCATCGTAGATCACCGGTGCAGCGCGCAACGTGTTTCGCGTGAACACTCCGGCTGTCGCGCAGCTCGTCGCGCTGACGAGCAGCGCGACGTCGAGCGCGCCGTCGGATTTCAAGCCGGCATGCGCGGCCGCCGCGGTGAACCCGCCGGGCGAGGTGACCGAGCCGTCTGGAATGGGGGCAAACGCGGAAGGCATGGAAGGTGAAAATAGCCGCCGAGGGTCGCTTGTGTAACCGTGTTCCGTTCCTTATCATAGCGCAACCATCCCGGGGGGTCCCGTTCGATGTCGGATCCGTTCCTCAGTTCCGACGAATACGACGAACGTGCACATCAGCTTTACAACGAAGGGCATTACGACGACGCCATAGACACGCTCCGCGAGGGTCTGGCGCTGTACCCGCACGCCGTCGAGCTGCACGTCGGCATGGGGTACGCGCGGCTCGCGCGTGAAGAGTTTGCCTGGGCGCGTCGCTCCTTCGAGGAAGCGCGCGGTCTCGATCCCGACCATGAAGACACGCTCGCGGGGCTGGGCGAGGTGCTGCTCAAGTTCGGCGAGCGCGCGGGATCGCTGGCGTGCTTCGAGCGGGTCCTGTCACTCGGCTTCCAGGACGATCACGATCTGATGCTGCAGATCGGGCGCGCGCTCTTCCGCGAAAGCGCGCTCGATCAGGCCCGGCGGTTCTTCGAGGGCGCGCTGCGCGCGCACCCCGATTCGGCCGAGGCCGCGGCGTGCGTCGGCTACGCCGCCCACCGCCTGGCAGACGAGGGCGGCAGCCTGCATTGGCTGCGGCGCGCGCTGGAGCTCGATCCCAGCCTCGGCGAAGCGCGCATCTATCTCGCGAATCTGCTGTATGACCGCGGGGAATACGAAGCCGCGCTGTTCCATCTCGAGCGGACCGGCCCGGAGGAGCACTACGACGCGCTGGCGATCTGGCGTCTCGTCGAGCTGAAGAAGAGTGTGTATCGCCTGCCGGATGAGGACCCTGAGCTCGTTCCCTGGCACGAGCGTCTCAACGACCTCGCCGGCGACGCGGCTCCCGAAGACCTCCTGCTCGCGGAGATCGAAGCCATGGGGCCTGACGGGCAAATCCGCGACCCCCGCCAGATCGAGCTGTTCGGCACGCTGCTCACCGAGCTGCAGGGGATGAAAAATAAAGGCGCCAATGGCGGCACGGGCGGCACGGTTGAGCTGCATCGCGTCAGCACGGTCTCCGGTGCCACCTACGTCGGGACCTGGGAAGAAATCGTGCGGCAGATGAAGGACGACGCTGCCGAATGGGCTGCCGGCTCGGTCGAGGAGTACATGGAGGCGAGCGCCAAGCGTTGGCGCAAGCAGACCGGGATCGCGATTCCCGCGACCGATCCGGAGAGTTTCCTACGCGCCGGCGCTGACGCCGGCGTGCTGCGAATCCTGCATTAAGTCGGGCTGTGCTTGAAGCGCACGGCGAGGGACAGCGGTCCGTCGCCGAGCGCGACGAGCGTCACCGCACCCGCGAGCAGCAAGGCTTCGAGCTCGACGTTGCCGCCGGCGGGAAGCTTCACTGCGAGAATCGCGACCACCATTTCCACGGCCATCACCGCCGCCCATGCCCGCGTCAGGATGCCGAGCAGGACACACACCGCGCCGACGGTCTCAATGGTGATCAGAATGACAGCGAAAATCGTCGCAAAGGGAAAGCCGATGCCGGCCAGCATGTGGGCCGTGGCACCGATGCCGTGCTCGAACTTGGAGATGCCGTGGAGCAGGAACACCCCGCCTACAGCCAGGCGCATGAAGAACGCGGCATACGGCGTCAGCGCATTCATGATGGCTCCGGTTAGAACATGGACATGGCGAGGAACGACCGCAGATTGTCGTTCGTCACGCGCAGCCGCGCGGACAGGAGCCGCACGACCGACCACAGGACCTTGTAAGCGATATCGCGGTTGAAGTCGAGGAGCAGCTCGAAGTCGGAGCGGGAGATCGTAATGAGCGTGCACGCGGTATTGGCGATGGCGTCGGTCGAGCGCTCGGAGCGGTCGAAGATGGACATCTCCCCGAAGCACGCCCCCGGCTTGAGCACCGCGAGCGCCTCCTCGCCCGAGCCGGGGATGGTCCGCGAAATCCGGACCTCCCCTGACGAGATGAGGAACAGGCGGTTGCCAGGCTCGCCTTCCTTGAACACGTATTGACCGACCGTGAACTTCTGTTCGCGGCAGACTTCGGCGACCCGGGCGAGCTCGCCGTCGTCGAGATCCTGAAAAATGGCCGCTTGTTTCAGCAGTTTGACGTCCACGGGGTGAAAGTACGACGCGCGTAAGTGAGGAGCAAGTGAAACCGGCGCTGACCGTCGCGGACATCGTGACGGCGCTGCGCTTTCCGCTCGCCGCGCTCTTCCCGCTGGTGCGCACGCCAGCTTGGCAGCTTGCCATCGTCGCGGTCGCAGCGGCGACCGATATGGCCGACGGCGTGCTCGCGCGCCGTTTCGGCTCGTCACGCGCGGGTGCCATTCTCGATCCGATCGCCGACAAAGCGTTCATGGTTGTGGCGTTCGTCACCATCGCGCGCCGTGGGCTGCTAGAATGGTACGAGCTGATCGGCGTGCTGCTGCGCGACGTGGTGGCCATCCTCGGTTTTCTCGCCACGGCGGTGTTGCGCCGGCCGGTCGCAGTGCCGGCGCGCGCCGGCGGGAAGGCGGTGACGATTGCGCAGCTCCTCACGCTCGTGGCCGCCATCGCCGAGTCGCCACGGGTGCGCGAGCTGGCATGGGCCACCGCGGCCATTGCAGTGTACGCTATCTGGGATTACGGACGTACGGCAACGCGTCGAGCATCACCCGGAGCCTCACACTGAAGGCTGGAGGGGAAGGCATGCGGATTGCCGCGATAGCACTGCTGGGATTGCTCGCGTCGGGTGTCGTGACGGCGCAGGAATTTGTGCCGCCCAAGAACGCGCGCAGCGGCGGTACGCGAGTCGGCCTTCTCGGGTTCGGCGTGCGCGGCGGCGTAGATCTCAAGAGCTCCGGCCAGCTGGTCCTCGGCGGCACGTTGGACATGGGCAATCTGTTTTCCAATCGCGTGCGGATGCGCCCCTCGGCGGAGATCGGCCTGTTCAACGGGCCCGATACCTACCTCGGCAGCTTCGATGCGTTGTGGCGGTTCACGGAGGATGAAGAGACCGCGACGCCGTACATCGGCGCCGGTCTCTCGGTCGCGGGCAAGACGGGCTGCGGTACTGATCCGCAGTGTCCCGATCTGTGGTTCAACCTCACGTTCGGGTTCGAGCTGCATTACCGCTCGACGTTCAACTGGCTCATGGAATACCGCGCTATGGATGCGCTGCACCGGCACCGGCTCTTCATCGGTCTGACGACGCGTCGGGGAAACTGAGGTGGCCCGCACCGCCGCAGTGACGATGCGTTGGGTGCAGCAGCTGCAGTTTGAAGGCCGTGGCAATGGCGCCGATGGCCCCACCATTCTCGTCGATGGCGATACCAAGGTCGCAACATCACCGGTCGAGCTGCTGCTGCTCGCGGCGGCCACATGCACCGCGTCGGACATCGTCATCATTCTCGAAAAGCAGCGCGTCACGCTCGAGTCGCTGGACATCGAGGTGGAGGGGACCCGCCGGGAAGAGCAGCCCCGCCGGTTCACCGCCATCGTGTTTCACGTCACGGTGCGCGGCGAGGGCGCCGACGACCTCAAGGTGCGCCGCGCGGTCGGCTTGTCCATCGAGAAGTACTGCTCGGTCGTAGCGTCGCTCGCGCCCGACATCCCGGTCACGTACGACGTCGCCATTGCCTAGCCTGTTGTTCCTGCTGCCGGTTCTCGCACTGCAGTCCCAGCAGCTCACTGCCAGCGAGCTGAGCCTTGGTGTTGCCTCATCGCTCGCGCGACAGACGTTCATCGGCGGTGAGATCGGGCTGGCCCGGCGCACGAGTACTCAGAGCAGGATCGCGTTGGCGGTGGCGGCGGGGAGCGCCGCGGATCAGCCGGCAGCGCGCGGTGAGCTGACGCTCCAGCTGCTCACGAATCCCGCGGCTCGCGCCGGCCTGGCACCATACGTGGGCTTCGGGGCTGCGTTCAGCGCACGCAGCGGGTCGCCGAGCCAGGGGTTTGTCGCGGTGCTGATCGGTCTCGAAGGCGCGCCCGGACGCCCGCACGACTGGTACGCGGAGCTGGGGCTGTCAGGAGGTGTGCGGGTCGCCGCCGGGTGGCGGCTGCGCTGGTTCCCCGAGTGGTGGCAAGCGAGAGGTGGCGGCTAGAAACACAAAGGGCGCCCCAGAGCAGGGCGCCCGCCTCGTGGAGACGGAACCGTCAGGCGCTGGCGCCGACGGGAGCGGTGCGCGCGACTACCGGGCGGCAGTAGCGCTCGCCCAGGACGCGCAACTCATTCAGCTCGGTCTCGGTCAGGTCAGCGAAGCGATCCACGAGATACAACAGCGTGTCGTCGAACCATTCCTTCTGGTGCTCTGGTGTGGCTTCCAGCACTCCGCAGCGGAGAATGTGAGAGAACAGCTCGTCGCGTGCCTGCTCGAAGCTCGTCGGGGTCGCGTACTTCCGGGGCTCACCACGCTTTTTGGCCATGCAGGGGCTTTCCTTTGGGGTTAGAACCTCGTGGAAACGGCGCCGCAAGATAATTGGTTGTGTGGTATAATGCCACATCAGGAGCGCGGGTTCCCGTGTTCCGGGAGGAACCATGAGCGAGGAAGTTTATGGGCCCGAGCGCGCGCAGCGGCTGGTCGCGCTGCTCAGAGTTCTAGCCGAGCGGATACGGGAGCTGGATCGGACGGGCCGATTACTCGATGCGGCTCCCGAACTGCAGAAGCTGCTGGGCAACGCGCGCAGCGAGTTGTTTCACTACGAGGTCCGCAGCACATACGACACTCCCGAGGTCGCCGAGAGTCGCCGCATCGTCGAGGAAGCGATGGGCGCCGGCGGTGGCGATCTCACGATCGACGATCCGGAAGACGATGAGCCGTGGCGCCCCCGGGGAGACCAGGACGCATGAACCGCTTTTACGTCATGTTGGCCGTTGTCGCTGTCGTATTGGGTGCCTCGCTGTTCGTCGTGCTGCGGCAGAGCGGCGGCGCGGCGGCGGCTGCGGCGTCCGCCCCGGCGGTGGCCGTCACCGATGACGGGTTCCGGGGGTACACGCTGGGCAGCGGCGACGCGGTCGTCGAGGTCACCGAATACTCCGATTTCGAGTGCCCCTTCTGCGCCAACTTCGCGACGGTTCAGATGCCCACCATCAAGGAGCAACTGATCAACACCGGCAAGGTGCGCTGGCGCTATCGCGACTTCCCGCTGCCCAGCCACCAGTACAGCCGCTACGCCGCCCACGCGGCGCAATGCGCCGGCGAGCAGGGAAAATTCTGGGACATGCACGATCAGCTGTTCTCTCACCACCAGTGGGCGCAAACGGGGAAGGACCCCTCCGGTCTCTTCCGTGACTTCGCAAAGACCCTCGGACTCGACGTGCAGCGCTACGACCAGTGCATGACGGCGGGGCGCTTCGCGGCGCGGATCGAATTCAGCCGGCAGGAAGGCGACAAGCTGTTGGTGAACGGCACGCCGACATTCTTCGTCAACGGCAAGATGTACAGCGAACGCGCCAACTCCGATGCCTTCAAGGCGATCGCGGATAGCATCATCGCGCACACGCCGCCCAAGCAGCGGGCTCCCGCACATCATTGATGCGTAGTCGCCAGGCGATCGCGCTGCTCGCGCTCGTCGGCTTCTTCGTCGCGCTCTATCTCTGGCTCCATGCCCTCGGCGTGGGCGGGGCGCTGAAGTGCGGGACGGGCGCGTGCGAGACCGTTCAGACGAGCGCCTGGGCTGTGCTGCTCGGCCTGCCGGTCGCGTTTTTCGGCGTCGTGGGCTATTGCGTGGTGTTCGTCGTCGCGCTGCTCGCGCTGCGACCCGCGGCGCTGCTGCAACGCAGCTGGAGTGTCGTGCTCGCGAGCCTGGCGACGATCGGCTTCGCGTTCACGCTGTATCTGACGTACGTCGAGCTGGTCCTCATCCACGCGGTCTGCCGCTGGTGCCTCGGCAGCGCCGTGATCATCACTGCCATCTGGATCGTCTCGCTCCTCGCGCTCAGATCTCCTCAGCCTCGTATTGATCCCGTAGCTTAGCGGCGACCGCCTGAGCCTCGAAGCCGCTGGGCGGAGGGAAGCGGCAGCTGTTCGTCGAGGCGAGTTTCAATCCGTTCAGACGCCATAATTCGGGATATTAAGGAAGAGGGGCAGTCTAGCAAGTTGCGCTGCGCCGTTCGGTCTGCGGCAGCAGCGTTGCGTGAGCAGGCTCACGCTGTTTTGGACAACTGCTTGATGCGACGCCTGTTAGCAGAATTGGCATTGGAGTGGCAATACACGGGCCCCGAGAGGACCTATGTCACCAATGCCCGTGGAGAACTCGCTGATGTCTACGCGCCTGATGGAGAAGACTCTGGCGGCGCCGGAGCGACTCGATCTCGAGTCGCGCACCGTGTTCCGCCGCGCAGCAGGGGAAGTGCTCGACCTGCTGGCGGAGGGGACCGGCTGCCTGGTCATCGATCTGTCGGGTACGCGTTCCGTGGACAGCGCCGGCCTGGGCGCGCTGATGCTGATTCAGCGCAAAGCCGCGGAGCGCCGGCAGGTGGTGCGCCTGCGCGGCGCGAATGAAGAGCTCCGGTTCCTTCTGGTGCTCACCAAACTCGACGATCTGTTCGAATTGGAGACTGGCGTTTCCTGAGGTAGATTGGGCGCGATGGCGCCGACCCGAAAGGTTCTGTTCGTCGAAGACGAAACCGCCCTCCAATACTCCTACGAGCGCTTTTTCAAAGGGAAGTATGCCATGGCCCACGCGCCGACGGGTGCGGAAGCCATCCGCCAGCTCGAAACCTTCGAGCCCGACGTGCTCGTGCTCGATATGCGGCTCCCCGACACCGACGGGATCGCGTTGTTGCAGCGCATTCGCGAGAAGCGGCCGACCCTGCCGGTGGTCGTCACGACCGCCTACGTGAGCATGGAACCCCTGATGAACGTCCTCGATCTGGGGCACAGCCGCTACCTCGTGAAGCCGTATGAGCTGAGCGAGCTCGCGGCCGCGATCGATGCTGCGGGCTGAGGGGCTACACCACTCGTTCGGCTCCGTTCGAGCCCTTGACGACGTCTCCTTCATGGTCAATCCGGGCCAGACCCTCGCGGTGTTCGGACCGAACGGCTCCGGCAAGACGACGCTCCTCAAGGTGCTGGCCGGTCTGATCCAGCCACAGCGCGGGCGCGCGTATGTCGAGGGCGGCCGTCGCGCGATCGGCTGGATCGGCCATCAGCCGCAGCTCTACGGCCAGCTCACCGTGAACGAGAACCTCCGCTTCTGGGGGCTGCTCTACGACGCACAGCCGGGTCCCGATTTGCTCGCGCGTCTGGGGCTCGAGGAACACGCCAACCGGCAGGTACGCACATTGTCGCGCGGACTGGTACAACGCGTGGCGATCGCCCGCGCCCTCGTGCACGACCCGCGCGTGTTGCTGCTCGACGAGCCGTTCACAGGGCTGGATAGAATCGCGGCGGAAGCGCTCAGCCGGCTCCTCGGGCAACATGCGGCGGCCGGACGCGCCACTGTGCTGGTGACGCACAACGTGGAAGAGGGGACGGAGCTTGCGACCGACGTGGCGTTCATGCGCAACGGCCGCTTCGTCCACTGTGCGCCGCGTTCGGGTCGCGGCGCGCAGCAGGTGGGTGAAGAGTATCGCCATGCGATTGCCTGACGTGCTCCGCCATTCCTGGGTCCTGGCCGCAAAGGACCTGCGTGTCGAGTTCCGATCGCGCACCGCGATTCTCTCCGCGGTGGTGTTCGTCATACTCGCGTTCGTCGTTTTCAATTTTGGACGTGACCCCACGGCTGTTCCCAACGTTGCGCTGGCGCCGAGCATCCTCTGGGTGACCTTCACCCTCGCGGCGATCCTGGCCTTGAATCGCGCATTTCACCTCGAGCTCGAGAATCACGCCCTCGATGGCCTGCTGCTCGCGCCCATCGATCGCAGCAGCATCTATCTGGGCAAGTTGATCGCCAATCTCGTGTTCGTGGCGACGTTCGAGCTGATCGGGGTGCCGTTGTTGATGCTCTTCTTCAACGTGCGCCTGCTCCCCTATCTCGCGCCGCTCGTCCTGCTCATCGCTCTCGCGACCATAGGGTTCGTGGCGGTCGGAACGCTTTTCAGCGCGATGACGGTGCGGACGCGTTTTGCGGAGTTGTTGCTCCCCGTACTGTTGCTGCCGTTCATGATTCTGCCGCTCAGCTGGGGGGTGCAGGCAACGGTGCGCCTGCTGGCCGGCCGTCCCTTGAGCGAGATCGCGGGCTGGCTTAACATGCTGGCCGTTTATGACATCGTGTTCGTCGCACTCGCACTGCTCCTCTTCCCGGCGACGGTGAGCGAATGAGAATGCTGCGTACCGGCCGTTGGATTACGGCGATCGCCCTTGTGCTGCTTGCGGGAGTCTACGTGCGGGCACTGCTGTACACGCCCGTCGAGGCGTCACAAGGGCTGGCCCAGAAGATTTTCTATCTGCATGTGCCCGCCGCCATCTGGGCCGAAACGGCGATGATCCTGGTCGGCCTGGCAAGTGTCGTCTATCTGTTCACGAAGGATCCCCGCCTCGATCGGTTCGCTGCGTCCTCGGCGGAAGTGGGCACCGTCTTCTGTGCGATCGTGCTCACCTCAGGTCCCATCTGGGGGAAGCCGATTTGGGGGACCTGGTGGACCTGGGATGCGCGGCTGACGCTCACGCTGTTCCTCTTCCTCATATACGTGGCGTATTTGCTGCTGCGGAGTGCGGTGATGGACCCTGCGACCCGCGCGCGCTTTGCCGCCGTGCTCGGCATCTGCGGCATGTGCGAGGTACCGTTCATTCACCTCAGCGTGTACATGTTTCCCACACTCCATCCGATGCCGATCATCCTGCAACCGGGTCGTCCAAAGCTGCCGGGAAGCATGTTGACTACTTGGCTCTTGTCACTTGGCGTCTTTACGCTGCTCTACGTGGGATTCGTGGTGCAGCGCTACGCGCTGAGTTATCTGCACGAACAACTGGAGGCTGTGGGAGGAGAGGTCGGCCATGCATGATGTGCCACAGAACGGCGGTTACATGATCGCCGCCTATATCACGGTCGCGCTCATCCTGATCGGCTACGCGCTGTCACTGTACCTGCGCGCGCGCCGCAGCCTTCGCGCGTAGCTCCGCGCGCGCTTCCGACAGGCGGCTGTGCCCATCAGGCACCTGTGTGGCCCAGAGATTGAGGGCCTCGTCGGCGGCGCCGTGATCACCCGCGTCATACAACGCCTGCGCGTTATTCCATAGCGCCGTCGCACCGGCGCCCGCGGCGTAGGCGCGGGCGAAGCGTGCCGCTGCTTCCGGAAATCGTCCCATGCGCTGATACAGCGTCCCCGCGGCCATCGCTGCGTCGGCGCGCTCTTCGAGCGCGAGCGCCTGCTCGAACGCGCCCAGCGCCTCGTCCTGCCGAAATACCATTTGCAGCGCTTCGCCCAGCAGCATCCAGGCGTCGGTGTGATCGGGGAAGCGGACGCTTGCCTCGCGGGCTGCCTCCACGGCGCCCCACCGATCCTCGAGCGCGCGCGACAGATGCACCAGCGCTGGATACGTGTCGGCGTAGGTAGGTGCAAAGCGGCAGCCCAGGCGCAGCCAGGCCAGAGCCCGCTTGGGAGCGGTCCGCTGGGAAGCGGCAGCACGGCGCGCGCAGAAACGCGCCAGCGCGGCGCGAAGTGGTCGAATCATTGCTTGATAATGGGGAAAGCCACGATGAGATTGCAACGGCGCATGGCACGCGTCGCAGGGGGGACCGGGGATGGCCTGAAAGGGCGTCGCATCGTGGTCACGCGTGCGCGCGAGCAGGCCCGGGATCTGATCCGCGCGCTGGAGGATCACGGTGCCGAGGCCGTGCTGGCGCCGGTCATTCGCATTCAGCCGCTCGAAAACCTCGGGTCCCTCCGTGCCGCCCTCACCGGTCTCTCGGCGTATCGCTGGGTCGTGTTCACCAGCCAGAACGCCGTGCAGATCGTGCTCGACCGGCTTGTGGCGTGGGGATTGACGCCGCGGGTCTTCGCATCGACGAGCATTGCCGCCATCGGAACGGCCACGGCGGAGGCGCTGCGCCAGCGCGGCTTGATCCCCGCGCTCCTGCCGGACGAATTCGTCGCCGAGGCGTTGGCTGAGGCGCTGGTGCGGCACAGCGGCGGAAGTCTCGCTGGTGTGCGCGTGCTGATCCCGAGCGCGGAAGACGCCCGCGAAGCACTCGCGGCCGGGCTGCGGCAGGCCGGGGCAGCCGTCGACGCGCTGCCCGTCTACAAAACCGTGGCCGCGCAGACCGATCTCCGCGGCGTCGCCGACGACATCATCGGCGGCCGCATCGATGCCGTGACGTTCACTTCCGCTTCGACGGTACGCTGCTTTGTAGATCTGATCGGTCCCGAGGTCGCGACGTCGGGGCGGTTCGTGGCGGCCACGATCGGACCCGTCACCGGCGGCACCGCCCGGGAGCTGGGACTGCGGAACGTCATGGAGGCGGAGCCGCATACGGTGCCGGGTCTGGTCGATTCGCTGGTCCGCCGCTTCGCATGAAGATCGGAACGCGCGGCAGCCAGCTGGCGCGCTGGCAGGCGGAGTGGGTTCGGGCGCGATTGGGCGACCGCGGTGTTGCGGCCGAAATCGTCGTGATCAAGACGCGCGGCGACGCCGAAGTGGATCGGCCGTTGCACGAGCTCGAAGGGAAAGGGTTTTTCACCAAAGAGATCGAAGACGCTTTGCTCGCCGGCCGCATCGACGTCGCCGTCCACTCACTCAAGGATTTGCCGACGGGCCTCCCGCCAGGGCTCACACTCGGTGCTATTCCCGCGCGCCACGATCCGCGCGAGGCGCTCGTCAATGGAAAATCGATCGCAGATCTTCCCACCGGGACACGCGTCGGCACGTCGAGTCTGCGTCGCATCGCGCAGATCCGGTTTCTCCGCCCTGATATCGAGGTCGTGCCGCTGCGCGGCAACGTTCCCACCCGCGTGCGGAAGGTCGAAACGCGCGACGGGCTGGACGCAGCATTGGTGGCGCTGGCTGGTCTCGAGCGGCTGGATCTGGGCGACAAGGCGTCGCCAATCGATCCTCTCGAGGTCATGCCCGCGCCAGGGCAGGGCGCGCTCGGCGTCGAAATCCGGGCCGACGACCAGTCGACAAAGCGCGCGCTGCAGCCGCTGCACGATCGGGCGAGTGCGGTCGCCGTGACAGCGGAACGGACGCTGCTCGCCGCGCTCGGTGGGGGCTGCCAGGCTCCGGTCGCGGCGTGGGTCGAGACACGGGATACGGGACACGGGAAACGGTTGTACGGTCGCGTTACAGAGCGTGACGGCGCGGTTCAACTGACCGCATCGTGTGACATCGATCCCGAGAGCCCTGAGGCAGCAGGAGAATCGGTGGCGCGCTTGCTCGAAGGTGAGGGCGCCGCGAGCTTACTCGCCCGATGAGCTCCGCCCAGTTCCCCATCCGCCGGATGCGCCGGCTGCGGCGCACGCCCGCGCTGCGCCGTCTGGTGCAGGAGACGCACGTTGTGCCGTCGCAGCTCATCTGGCCGCTCTTCGTCATGCACGGTGAAGGCGTGCGGCGCCCGGTCGATGCGATGCCGGGCGTCGCCCAGCTCTCGGTGGACGAGTTGGTGAAGGACGCCGAGCGCGCGAAGTCGCTCGAGCTGGGCGGCATCATTCTGTTCGGTATTCCCGCCACGAAGGACGCGACGGGATCCGAGGCGCACGACGAGCAGGGGATCGTCCAGCAGGCGATTCGGGCCGTGAAGCGTGCGGTTCCGGGATTGCTCGTGATCGGCGACGTGTGCTTGTGCGAGTACACCGATCACGGTCACTGCGGCGTGATTCGCGACGGTGAAGTCGACAACGATTCGTCCGTGTACCTGCTCGGGAAGATCGCCGCGATCCAGGCGAGGGCCGGTGTCGACATCGTTGCGCCGAGTGACATGATGGATGGCCGCGTGGCCGGGATTCGGAAGGCGCTCGACGCCGGCGGATTCTCGCACGTTCCCATCATGTCGTACGCCGCGAAACTGGCGTCCGCGTTCTACGGGCCGTTTCGCGAGGCGGCCGGCGCGACGCCGCAGTTCGGCGACCGGCAGAGCTATCAGATGGCCGCGTCCAATGGCGACGAGGCGATGAAGGAAATCCAGCTCGATCTGGATGAAGGCGCGGACATCGTGATGGTGAAGCCCGCCGGATCGTGTCTCGATCTCATTCGCCGCGCCAAAGACCGCTTCGGCTCCCCGCTCGGCGCGTATCAGGTGAGCGGTGAATACGCGATGATCAAGGCCGCTGCGGAGCGGGGTATGTTGGATGAAACACGCGCGATGTGGGAATCGGTGACGGCGATTCGAAGGGCCGGCGCGGATATCATCCTGACGTACTTCGCGCCGGCCCTCGCTGAGGAATTCGTCTAGGCGATATCGGTGGCGTCCCGAGGCAGCAGCACGTACCTCCACAGCGCCGCGGCAAGGGACGCGCCCACCCCGGGACCGATCCAGTACACGATCTGCCCGTGCCAGTCGAGCGACACGAGCGCGGGACCAAACGCGCGCGCCGGATTCATCGCGGCACCGGTGAGCGAGCCGCACACCAGGGCGCACGTGAAGATCGCCAGTCCGATGCCGAACCCGCCGACTTTCGGCGCGTCGGGGGAAACGGCCGTTCCAAACACCGCGCTCACCAGGAAGAACGTCAGCAGCGCCTCGACGGCGATCGCCTCGAACAGCGTGAGCGCTCCGGAGATCTGCGGCGTGCCGAGTGACGTCACGCGTCCCACGCCCGTTGCGAAGAACGCCTTGATGAGCAGCGCGCCGATGATCCCGCCCACGAGCTGCGCGGCCACGTAGGTCGCGAACTTCCGGCCGTCGATCTTCTGCGCGAGCCACAGGGCGAGACTGACAGCGGGATTCAGGTGACCGCCCGAGACGTTCAGCGTCATGGTGATGATCACGGCGATCCCGACGCCGTGCGCGAGCGCGATGCCGATAGGACCCAGCGGGATTCCCGCGGCATTGGCGACCACGCTGCCCGCGCTGAAAAAGACGAAGAGCGCCGTCCCGACCAGCTCGGCCACGGGTGCCCGATAGGCTTGAGAATTCACGCGTCTGCTCCGGAGAGTGAGAGGCGGCGCGAATCTACCGTCCGGCTACGTCAGGCCGCAACACCAGCGCGGCGTTGATTCCCCCAAAGCCGAATGAATTTGAAACGACGGCCTCGGGCGTTGCCGCCCGGCCGCCGCCCGCGCCGGGCAGGCAGTCGAGATCGCAGGTTGGATCGGGCCGCTCGAGGTTGATGGTGGGCGGCAGCCAGCCGCGGGCCAGCGCCAGCGCGCAGATCGCGGCCTCGATCGCGCCGCTCGCGCCGAGGGCGTGACCGTAATAGCCCTTCGTGCCGCTGACCGTCAGCCGGTAGGCATGATCGCCGAAGACCTGCTTGATGGCCGATGTCTCGGTCGGATCGTTGAGCGCCGTGGACGAGCCGTGGGCGTTGATGTAGCCCACCTCGTGAGAGGCCACGTGGCCGTCTTCCAACGCGAGCTGCATGGCGCGCGCGGCCTGGCGGCCGTCGGGGCGCGGCGCCGTCATATGGTAGGCGTCGTTGGTGTATGCGTGTCCCACGACCTCGGCATAGATCCTGGCGCCGCGCGCGATGGCGCGACTGCGCTCCTCCAACACCAAAACTGCGGCGCCTTCGCCCATGACGAACCCGTCGCGCGACGCGTCGAACGGCCGGGACGCCCGTGCAGGATCGTCGTTCCGCGTGCTCATCGCCCGGATGATGCTGAAGGCCGCGAACGTCATCGGCGCGATCGGCGCCTCGGCGCCGCCTGCGAGCATCACATCGGCGCGACCATCGCGCACGACATGGAATGCCTCCCCCACCGCGATCGTGCCCGAGGCGCAGCTCATCGCGTTGGTGGCGTTCGGACCGGTGAAGCCGAACACAATGGCGATGTTGCAGCTTGCCGCGCCGCAGAACACCGAGAGGGCGAGCGAGGGGTCGAGGCCGCGCGGCCCGTCGGCCAGATAGCCCGGCACCTGCGACTCCGCGAACGCCGCGCCGCCCAGCGCCGAGCCCATCATCGCGCCGACGCGATCCGGATCCTCCTGGCGGGGCGATATCCCCGCGTCCGCGAGCGCCAGACCGGCGCTCGTCACCGCGAGCTGAGAGAAGCGATCCAGCCGCCGGACGCGTTTGGCATCGAGATGGTCCTGCGGCCGAAAATCGGGGATCTCGGCGGCCATGCGGCTGCGATACGGCTCAGGATCGAAGCGTGTGATCGTCCGGACGGCGGAAGTACGTGCCTGCAATCCGGCCCAGAGACCATCGGCTGCAGTGCCAATGGGGGTTACGGCGCCTACTCCTGTAATGACGACCCGACGGAAACTGGTCATTGCGTTCCTTTCATCGGGAACCGTTCTCCGCATATCGCTTAATCCCCGCGAGTGTGCGCGCTGCGATGCCGTGGATGAAGACGGGGCCGATGACGAGATTCGCGGCAAGTCGCCCGATGAGCGGCCACATCGGGCCGGTCCACGTGTGCACGATCTCCACGTCTACTGCCTTGTCACCCGCCTCCACCAATCTCCACACAACCTCCATACCCCGGGTAACACCCCGCACGTGGCGATAGCGGATTTCGCCCGCCGGTCGATCGACCGTCATTTTAGAGACCCACCAGGTCGGGTATTTGATGAAACCGCCCCTCCCTCCAAACGGCCGCCACGCCGCCATTTCGACGAGACCATCGTCGAGCAGGCGGACCCAGCGGTAGTGCGGCAGGATCGCAGGCCAGCGCGAGACCGAGCTGGCTGCCGCGAACACACGCGCGAATGGGGCGTGAACTCGAATGCGGTCTACGGTACGCATCAGAGACTCAGGCCGGCGTAGCCTCCTCTATAGTAGAGGAGCGGACGTCGGTCCGTCGCGTCACCCCCCACCACGAGGCCGATGAAGATCGTATGATCGCCGCCGGGCACGGCAGCATGCTGTTCGCATTCGATATGCGCTGCCGTCCCGTCGATCACCGGGACGCCGCGATCGTTCTCGTGATAGCTCACGCCGAGAAAACGGTTCGGTTCTCCGCCCGCGAACCGGCGTGACAACGCCTCCTGCTCGGATGACAGGATGTTGAACACCCAATGCGTCGCACCGGTGAGCGCCGCATGCATTTCGTGAATTTTCTCGACCGCGACCAGCACGAGTGGCGGGTCGAGCGAGACCGATGCCAGCGAGTTTGCCGTCATCCCGATCGGGTCGCCGTTCGCCGCTCGCGCGGTGATCACCGTAACTCCCGTTGCGAAGCGGCCGAGGAGCTGGCGGAAGAGCGGCGGCTCAACTCCGCGGGACGTCGAGGTCACAGGACGAGACCTGCGAGGACGCCGGGCGTCAACACGGCGCTGGCGGGCAAGCAGTTGCCGGTCGCACGCACCAGCAGATCGGCGAGCTCGGGGCGCCGCCTGAGGCGTGCCACAACACGCTCGATCAGCCCAGGCCAGCCGACTGCGAGGCCGATCATCCGCTCCAGAATCCATTTACCGGTGAATTCGCGACGGCGCGCGCGCGTATAGCTCTCGAGTGTCGCACCGGTGGTAAGCGAATTGACGATCGCCGCGGCGGCAAGCTCGGCTCCACGGAGTGCGCTGTAGATGCCCTGTCCGGTGAACGGATCAAAGAAATCCGCAGCATCACCGACGAGCAGGGCGCCGCCGCCCTTTGCCACGGGTCGCCGTGACCAGCGCGCGAACGGTCCGGTGGTGAGCACGGGACGCACCGTGTGCCGGGCGTGAAACCGGCCGGTGACGCCGGGGAAACGGTCGAGCTCCTCGAAGAATCGCGCGCCTCGCCGAGCCTCGGCAAACGGCACGACGAGCGCGACCGTCGTCACGCCGTTACCGATCGGTCCGAATCCGACGTATCCGGGCCGTCCGACGTGCATCTCTCCCAGCTCGGTGACGCCGCGGACGTCACCAACGTGCGCCGTGAAGGCGATGCGCCGCGGGGGGGTGGTGTGCACGCCTCCAAGCCGCCGCGCGACGACCGATCGCAAGCCGTCGGCGCCGACCACAACGCGTGCGCGATACGTGTCCCGTTTCCCGTTTCGCGCTTCCCGTGCTATCACGCCGGCGACCGCGCCGGAATCGTAAACGAGCTCCTCGACCTTCACTCGCTCTCGCACCTCGACACCAGCTGCCTCAGCTGCGGTGCGCAGAATCGTGTCGAAGCGCGTGCGCGGCAACGCAAAACTGAAATTCGTGAACCTGCCGACGACACCAGCGCCGCTCGGCGCCACGACCTTCATGCCGGTGAGCCGGCCAGGTGACGCCGCCGCGACCGCGGAAAGCACGTCGGGTCCGAGGCGCTCGAGCACTCGCGTGGATTCGGGGCTCAAGTATTCGGAGCAGGGTTTGTCACGGGGGAACGCGGCACGATCGAGCAGCAAAACGCGCGCGCCGGCGCGAGCCAGCAGCAGGGCGGTGGCGGATCCGGCGGGACCGGCGCCAACGACCACGGTGTCCCAACGCTGCGCGCTCATCGGTGAAGTGCCACCCCGGCGGTCGCCAACGCGGCCCCCGCGAGCGTCGCCAGCAGGTTCACCGCGTCGTTGTCCAGCCACCGCGTCTTTCCTTGCAGCGTTGCGCCGAGGAGTGAGTCCAAGACCATGCCCAGAGCACCGGCGACTGCAATAACGGCCCAGAGCCACCCGGGGTGAGCTGACCCCGGGCCCATGACCCGGGGCAACAGGACACTGAACCCCGCAAGAAACCCCGCCCCCACGACTCCTCCCGCCGTTCCGAGCACCGTCATACCCCCGTCGGTCCCGGCGGGGACGGGCTGACCGGTCGTGATCAGCCGCGGCGGAGTGCGGGAGCGTCTCCCGATCTCACTCGCCCACGTGTCCGCGGTGGCTGCGGCGAGCGCGCCGGCGAATGCCGTCCAGCTGCCCGCGAGCGCCGCCAGGGCCGCCACTCCACCGTTCGCTATGACCTGGCGTTCATTCCTGGTCGTCTTCGCTGACAGCAGGCTCGAGGAGACAAAAAAAGCGAGGAGCAGAACGACGCCTCGCCATCCGAATCCCCAGACCGTAGCCAGGCCGACCGCGAGCGCTGCCGCCGCGCCTCGCCCGGTCAGCCACTTCACTCGCCGAACAGCTCGCGCAGCACGCGGCGCTTCAGCTCGGCGGGCGCTCCCTGGGCGCGGCAGCGCGCGCGCAGGAACTTCAAGAACAGCTCTTCAAAGTCGAACTGCTCACCGCACGGTGGGCAATCCTCGAGGTGCTCGCGAAGCTCCCGCTCGAGCTCCGGAGTGAGCTCGCGGTCCAGGAATTCGTAGAGATGCTCGACGCACTCGCGGCAATTCATGCGGGACTTCCTTTGATGTATCCCATCTCGACGGCATAATCGTAGAGCTTTGCCTGCAGCAGCTGGCGCGCGCGGAACAGCCTCGATTTCACGGTGCCGACCGGCACCTGGAGGATCCCGGCGATCTCCTGATACGACATGCCCTCCACATCGCTCAAGACCAGCGTCTCACGGAACGCCTCGGGCAGCTGATCGATGGCCCGCAGGACCTCGTCGTCCACGATGCGGTCGAAGAACGCGCCCTGCGGGTCCTCGTCCTGTACTTCGGAGAAGACCGCGTACGGCTCGATCGCGTCCAGATCGACCGACTCGGGGTGCCGGATCTTGCGGCGGTATTCATTGATGAAGGCGTGCCTCAGGATGGTAAGCAGCCAGGCCTTCGCATTGGTTCCCTTCTCGTACTGGTCCCAGGCGCGGTATGCCTTGAGCATCGTCTCCTGGACGAGGTCGTCGGCGTCGGAAGGGTTGCTGGTGAGACGCAGCGCGACGCGGTACAGCACGTCGAGATGCACCAGCGCCTCGCGCTCAAAGCTGACGCGCTTCTCGTCCACCGGAGGAGACACGTCTGGGGAAGGAGTCTGAGCCATGATCGGTCTGTGAAGGCTCACGCCGCGCCACGAGTTCCGCAATGGGGGAGGGGATGCTACGTTTCGCGCGCCGTGGTGCACAGCATCGTCCCGCTCGCCGTCCTCGAGGCGGTCAAGAATCTCGACACCCCCGTCGAAGATGGGCTCAGCGAGTTCGCTGACGAGTTACTGGTGAAGCGGCTCGGCCTCTCAACCACCGTACAAATGCAGCTCGCCGAGTTCGAACAGCTGGTCCGCAAAGACGCGCGGGTCGAGCCGTCGCACGTCGAGGCCCTGCTGCGGTTGGTGGGCCGGCGGCCCGATGCGGATCTCGTGTTCGCCGACGCCGGTAGGCGTGCGGCCCGCCGCGCGGTGCGCCGCATGTCGGGGATGTCGCGCTTCGCGGCGCAGCGTGCGCCGCGACTGTTCGGTCACGCGGCGGCGCGTCGCGCCGCGAAGGCCGTGTTGGGCGCTGAGCTCGGGCGCGAGCAGCGGCTGCCCGTCGCGCGCGTGAGCGATCCGATCGCGATTCAGGCGACGCCCGACGGCTCGGCGTGCGCGTTTTACGGCGCGGGACTCGTCGAGCTGCTCAGGCTGCTCGTCGGCTACGAGGGCGCGATGTTGCACGTGACCTGTCGCGCGCGCGGCGGCAGCGCGTGCGAATGGCGCGCCGCCGGCCCCGATCCCCGGCATCAATGAAGCCACTCGAGGGTTTCGATTTTCCCGCGCTGCGCGAGCTGCTGGGCACGCTGAAAGCCGACGGCTGGCTGCTGTACGATTTCCACGGCATCAATCCCGCGGCAACGCGCGTGCTCGGCATCAATGGCATGGGCACGCGACGCTTCTTCGTGCTGCTGCCTCGCGCGGGCGCGCCGGTGGCGATTGCGCACCGGATCGAGCTCGCGTCGTTCGAGGGATTCCCCGGCGAAGTGCGGCCCTACGCCGCCTGGTCCGAGCTGCACGAGCGATTGCGCGCGCTGGTCGGCGGCAAGACCGTGGCGATGGAAATCTCGCACGACGACGCGGTGCCCTATCTCGATCGCGTCCCGCACGGCGTGATCGAGTTGATCGAAGGGTTCGGGACGAAAGTCGTGTCGTCGGGCACGCTCGTGAGCCGGTTCGCGGCGCGCTGGTCGCCGAGCGAGCTGGCGGGACACCGGCGCGCGGCCGAGGCGCTCGCGGAGATTGCGGTCGAAACCCTGCGCTGGGCTGGCGCGCAGCTCGCGGCGGGGAAAGAAGTACGCGAGACCGCCATGCAGGCGCGCGTCATGGAGGCGTTCGGCCGCGCGTCACTCGTCACCGATCATCCGCCCATCGTCGGGTTCCAGGCCAATGCCGCGAATCCGCATTACGACCCGCGCCCCGGCGCGGATCGCCGGCTCGTGGCGGGGGACGTGCTGTTACTCGATCTCTGGGCCGGTCCGGCGCTGGGTACCGTGTTTGCCGATCAGACATGGATGGGATACGCCGGCAACATGCCGGGCGCCGAGGAGCGGAAGATCTGGGAAACCGTGCGCTCGGCGCGCGATGCCGCGGTCAACCTGCTGAAGGAGCGCTGGGCGATGCGGCAGCCCGTGACCGGCGCATCACTCGATGACGCCGCGCGCGGTGTGATTCGCGCGGCCGGATATGGCGAGTTCTTCGTCCATCGGACGGGCCATTCGATCGACCGCGATCTGCACGGCTCGGGGCCCCACCTCGACAACTTCGAGACGGCGGACGAGCGAATGTTGATTCCCGGTGTCGGGTTTTCGGTGGAGCCGGGCATCTACCTGCCCGGTCGTCTCGGGATGCGTACCGAGATCAACGTCTACCTGGGCGATGCCGGGCCCGAGGTGACGCCCTCACGGCCGCAGCAGGACCTGCTCCTCGTGTAGCCGCCGGGACCCTCTTGCGGCCTCCCGCGATACGGCGCATTTTCGCCGCCGCCGTGGAGGATTGGGCTAAGATGTTGACGTGGCATTGTCTTGACGAGTCTCTGACGCCCGGCCAACTTTTCCAGCAAGAGTTCGCTCCGAGCCGTCGGTTCGATCTAGACCGAAGGGAGGTGTGGTGCCGGCCTCACACATTCTGTCCGGAAGTCCACGCGCATTCACGTCTTTGGAGGAAGCATCCATGATGCCTCGTGTGATGAGCGCTGTCGCGCGCTTCTTGGTGCTCTGTTCCGTCCTCACGCTGGCCGTCGGCATCGCTGCATCGCCGCTCGCCGCGCAGGCCGTCACCGGCAAGGTCGAAGGATCCGTGACGGATCAGGCCGGAGCATCAGTCGCAAACGCGCAGGTGTTCGTCGTTGGAACTTCATTCGGTGCGGTGACCAACGATAAGGGCTATTACTTCATCAACAACGTGCCGGTCGGCACCTACACGATACGCGCGCAATTCATCGGGTACGCGCCCGCCGAAGTGCGCAACGTCCGCGTGCAGGGCGGCCAGACGATCACGACGGACGTGAAGATGCAATCGTCGGCCGTCGTGCTGACGGGCATCACCGTCACGGCCGCGGCGCAGCCAATCGTGCCGCGCGACCAGGTCACGTCGAAATCCATCATCTCCGGTCAGGTGATCGAGAAGCTGCCGGTCAACGATGTGCGCGAAGCGCTGCGGCTCGAGCCGGGCGTGGTCGAGAGCGGTAAGGCGAAAGGTCTCGTCATTCGCGGCGGTCGGCCGGGTGAAGCTGCGATCTTCGTCGACGGCGTGCTGGTGCGCAACAGCCAGATGGGCCAGACGAACCTGCAGCTCGGTACTAACGCGCTCGAAGAGGCGTCGGTGACGACGGGCGCGGTCGGCGCCGAGTTCGGCGAGGCGCAGTCGGGCGTGTTCGCGTTCGTCACGAAGTCCGGCGGTCAGCGGTTCCAGGGCACCCTGTCGCTGGCCACCGACCAGGTCGGTGATTTGTGGCGTAACGTCGGCCAGCACCGCATCGAGGCCAGCCTCGGCGGACCGATCGCCAGCGACCTCACGTTCTTCCTCGGCACCACCCTCACCGGGCAGCAGAGTGGGGATTGCAACGGACTCAACGGGTGCGGCGATATCGCGATCGAGCGTGACATGGAGCGCCCGGTGTACGTCGCGAGCGGCGTCGATACCGTCGTGCATCAGCCGATCGACTTCGGCAATCCGCTCAGCGACACCGTGGATGTTTCGATTCCGCGCTTCGTTCAATACAGCGGGTACTGCGGCAATTCGCCGAACGGCAGCTCGCAGCTGAAGAAGGACATCTCCAGCAACTACGGCGTGGCGTGTCAGGGTCTGCGTCTCCCGTTGTCCGCGAATTCGGTCGGGACGGGCAACGCGTCGCTGCTCTGGACCTACGGCAGCGGCTCGCGGCTGCGTCTTTCCGGTGTCACCAGCGTGAACCAGTATCGCAATACGCCGACGATCGATCTGTACAATCCGTCGAACCAGACCGGGTCGCGCATTACGCAGACCAGCTGGACGCTCAACTGGAACCAGAACCTGGCGCGGTCGGCCGAGCGCGCGATGGCGCTCGACTTCTACGCCTCGTACCAGAGTGATCACTCGCAGACCGGCGTGCTGACCCGCGAGTCGGAGCTCGATTCACGCGATCCGACCGGCGGGTTCCTGGTCAGCCCGCTCAAGTTCCTCGTCGATTTCAACTCGACGCACGACGTGACGATCGCCGGCACGACCTACCGCGGCGTGCACTGGCTCGACGACAAGCAGATCCAGTGCCTGCAGGCGGGTCAGGCGGCGTGCCAGGATCTGGCGCCGTTCCTCGATCGCAACGATCTGATCTCGGCGCAGCCGTACCGCATGAACCCGTACGGCGCCGAACAGAGCGCGCGGCTCCCGATGTTCACGTCGGGCGTCGATAACGGCTTCACGCTGATCCAGGAACAACGCTGGCAGTTCCGCGGCAACTTCGACTGGCAGGCGGACCGTTACAACCGCATCAAGCTGGGTGGTGAGTACCACACCTTCGACACGCGGCGCTACGCGAGCGGCATGATTTCCGCATTCGGCTTGAACGGCTACGCCGAGACGCCGAACCGCATGGGCGCCTACCTCGAAGACCGGCTCGACCTGGGCGATGTCGTGCTCGTCGGCGGCCTGCGGTACGACCGGTTCGACAGCAAGTCCACGTTCCCGGTAGTGCCGGGTCGTATTTCGTCGATCACCGACCCCTCGGTGACGATCGACGGCGTGACGTACAACTTCACACCGTTCGATCCGCTCAATCCGACGGCGAACTTCGTCGCCGCGCCGGCGCACGACGCCTGGAGTCCCAGTGTGCAGGTGTCCTTCCCGGTCACCGAGCACTCGAACTTCCGGCTGTCTTACGCGCATCAGGTGCAGGCGCCCGACTTCGACCTGATGTATCGGGGCAAGAACACCGACTTGTCGCAGAGCAACCGCAACCAGACGTACGGTCGCGACCTCGACTTTGCGAAGACGATCATCTTCGAGTTCGGTATCCGGCACGCGTTCAGCCAGGACATGGTGTTCGACGTGTCGGCCTACAACAAGGACAAGGTGGCGGACGTCTCGGGACGGCTGTTCCGGATTCCCGATCCCGGCGCCGGCGGCCAGGAGGGCGACTGGCGCGTGTTCAACAACGCCGACTTCGGCAACGTCCGTGGCCTGGATTTCAGGCTCGACCGCCGCTTCTCGAACATCTTCAGCGGCTCGGTCGCCTACACGTTCCAGGTCGCCAAGAGCACCGGGTCTGATCCCTTCGCCTACTTCCGCACGACGGCCCGCGTGATCAGCTCGCTGACCAACGAGACGGCGCCACCGCCGCAGGCGACGCTGCCCACGGACGACAACCGCAAGAACAACGTCACGGGTTCCATGTCGCTGCAGTTCCCGACGGACTGGCGCAAAGGCACGACGCTGGGCAGCGTGTTCCGCGACGTGGGCGTGTTCGCGACGTTCCGCTTCGCGAGCGGCCTGCCCTACACCCGCATTCGCAACTCGGGTGAAGGTGTGGCGCAGGGCGAAGCCCCGCTCGAGTTCACCAACATCGAACCGATCAACGCATCCTCGATGCCGTGGTTCAAGAACGTGGACCTGCGCGTGACCAAGGGCTTCCGTGTCGGCACGCTCGACTGGACGCTGTTCGGAGAGGCGAGGAACCTCTTCAACTGGCAAAACGTCCTGAACCTCTTCCTCGAGACGGGCGACGTCGTGAACGGGCTGAACCGCTCCAAGTACGTAGACGAGCAGACGGCGCAGATCGAGACGGAGGCGAAGGAGAACCATGTGTTCACCACCGTCGGGGGTGAGAACGCCGTCGATCTGTCGTCCCCGGGCGTCTGCACGGGGTGGTCGTCGCGGATCGGCAACGGGGCGGGTGGACCGGTGGACTGCGTGTTGTTGCAGCGCGCCGAGGCCCGGTTCGGGAACGGCGATGGCGTCTACACGTCGTCCGAGTACACCGCGGCCTACAACGCCTGGTACAACTTGCAGCAGGCGCCCGACCGCTTCTACGGATCCGGCCGCCGCCTCCGCGTGGGCGCGGAGATTTCGTTCTAAGAGCCGTCCTGGACTGGACGGGTGACTCGTCCAGGCGTCGCTGGTGGCGTCTGGACGATCACCCGACAGCCGTTTCCGGGGCCTGATTTTTTCTCAAGGAGATCTTTCAATGGCACGTGTATCCGTTAGGAATGGACTGCGGCTCGGGGCGCTGCTGGCGCTCGGGCTCGCCCTGGCGGTTCAGACCGCGCAGGCGACGCCGCGCCCTCGCGCGCGCCGCGTCCTTCATCTCTTTTCGGGCTTCCTCGGCCGGCAGAACGTGAACCGCTTCGATTGCGGTCTCAACGCCGTCGGCATGGTGTGCGTCGATCCGAACGGGTCGACCACCGTGGGCGGCGGGTTCTGGCCCAAGGGCACGCCCGATCAATACGTCTTCAACTCCGGCCTGCAGCTCGCGGGCATCGTGAACCCGGGCATCAGCGGATTCTCGTGGGCGGGCGACACGGTAGGCGCGTTCTTCTTCGATCCCAAGGGGACGACGCAGCACGGCGACCGGTTGTCACTCGTGTGGAGCTCGCTCGACCCGAGTGATAATGCCGGCTGGCCGCGTGACGCCTACGTCCCCAACGACACCAGTCTCTTCAATCCCGTGCTCATCGGGCTGAAGGCTGCGTCGCAACAGGACACCTGGTCGCGCTATTGGGACGGCAATCCCCAACAGAATGCCGGCCGGAAACACCCGCTGGGCGTGCTGGTGGATCAGCGAGGCATGGGGTGGAACTTCCCGAGCGGTAACGAAGACATCATCTACTTTCTCTACACATTCACGAACATCACCGCGAGCGCTGCGTCGGTCTATGTGGGACACTCGGATGCCGACTCGCTGACGAGCTACGGTTCACGCTTCCAGGCGCTGAACGAAGCCGCGTTCGGCGTGGCGATTCCCGATACCGGCTACACGATCACGAACATGTATGCGGCGTTCGCGATGGACGCCGACGTCTCCGACGCGGCGCGCGAGAATTACTCCACCGCGTTCCTGCCGTTCAGCATGGGCACGGCGTTCAAGCGGAACTGGTACGCGCCGTCGATGCTGTTCCCGGCGTCGATCTTTTCCGCGCCGTTCGCCGCCGCCCCCGGTATCGTGGGCGTGAAATACCTGAAGAGTCCCGTCGTGAACGGCCAGGAGGTCGGCCTCACGATGTTCAGCAACACGATCAATGGCGGTCAGTTCGACGACGCGCAGAACACGACGCAGCTGTGGCGGTATCTGTCCGCCAAGCTCGATCCGACCGCGGGGGACGCGCCCTGCAATAACCCGGGCACGCCCGCCGTCACGCACGTCTGCTTCGTGACGCAGTCGAGCGACGACATCCGCTTCTTCCAGTCGTCCGGTCCCATGGACTTGAAACCGGGTGAGTCGAAGACGATCGTGGTGGCGTATATCAACGCAGCGCCCGTGAATACGCCGGCGATCGCGAACCGCGGGCAGGCGCTCGATCTGAAGCCGGGCTTCCCGGCGCAGCCGGCGGCCCTGGCGACCGGCGCCGACACGCTGCGCTCCGTTGACCGGGTGTTTGGCGCGATTTCCGTCAATGACGCCAACGGCGACGGAAGGATCGACCAGAACGAAGTCCGCACCGTCTCGCGCTCGTTGTTGAACAAGGGATTGGTGGCGCAGGCTGTGTTCAAGGCCCACTTCCTGTTGCCCTTCCCGCCCGCCGCGCCGGAATTCTTCCTGGTGCCGGGTGACAACGAGGTCACCGTCGTGTGGAAGCAGAGCGCGACGGAAACTGACGCCGTCGGCGACCCATACTTCAAGGTTGCGAAGGACTCGTCGTCCGCGCTGTTCGACCCTAACTACCGGCAGCGTGACGTCGAGGGATATCGCATCTATCGCGGGCGCACGTCCGGTGACCTGCAGTTGATCGCCCAGTTCGACTACGCGGGCACGGAGATGATCGACTGGACCGCGGCGTTCGACTACGGCAACTGCGCTCCGGAGTTTGGTGTGGTGAGCGGTTGCCCGGTTGCGGTGGATACTGCGACGAAGCGGTTTACCGAGGGCGTGCCACACGCCATCACGGGCCAAGTCGTCCAGATTCCCGCCGGCGGGCGAACCGAGCTGGCGAGCGGTGATGTCCTCGTGCTGCAGGCGGACACCGCGGTCACCGGTGGCGGCACGAATGGTCCCTGCCGTCCCGGTATCTGCGTGCCGCTCAGCAATAACGGCGTGCCGTTCGCGTTTGAAGATCGTGGCGTAAAGAATTCGTTCACGTACTACTACGCCGTCACCGCGTTCGATGTGAACTCGGTCACGTCGGTGGGCGCCGGTAGCACGTCGCTCGAGTCGCCGCGCACGACCAAGACGATCACGCCACGGAAGGCGTCCGGCCAGCAAACCGCCGGCTCGATTACGCCGCCCCAGATCCTCGGCAGTAATGGTCAGGTCGTCCCGGCGCTTCCGAAACCGTCGCTCGATCCAGCTACCGGTGAGTTTTCGGGGCCGCAGCAGCCGACCGACACCTTGGTGCTCAGCCTCGCGGCATTCGTTCCCGAGGTACTGAGTAATGGTGCCTTGACACTGAAAATCGATTCAATCACACCGGGCAACGGCGATCCTGATGCGTTGGGGACCGCGGCGCCCGTGATCTATCACATCACCGTGAAGGGCGCGGGCCCGGCGCAGTTGTTCGATGTGCCGCTCGCACCCGACGCGTTCTCCTCAGACGTGTCGGGCTCGGTGAATTTCGCCGCCACGCCGGTCATCCAGTCGCAGACGGCGCGGTACGGCGGTGACTCGACGTACTCGTTATACGGCAGCGCTGCGTTTACGATTGCAGGCACGTGGCGTTCGACCGGCCAGGGCCGCGGCGATGCCAACTCCGACCCCGCGAACTCGGCGTTCAATGGGCCGCGGTGGTGGGCGGGAGCGGCGGGGACGAACGAGAATACACCCAACCCGAACGGGTCCAACTGCGCGCCGTCGACCGGCGCGTGCGTCCCCGGCGCGATGGCGGGCAAGATTACCGCCGGCGCGCTCCCCGGCGTGCAGGTGCTGTGGAATATTCAGTCGTACAACACGGTTCGCAGTCTTCCGATGCGTGACCTGGAAGCGGTGACGTCGACGGTCTTCCGCGCCGCCGATATGAGCGTCTACTGGGGCGCGAACGGGGTCATCGACTCGGTGATTGACGACGTGCACAAGATCCCCGTGCCGTTCAAGACGTCGATCAACGCGTCATGGGGAATCCTGGATACGTCCTCGTTTGCCGGTGTCACCGGTTCGGCGGACGCCAACAACGCGCTGATCACGTGGGGCGACATCTTCTGCGTCGACCCCGCGCCGGCGTACACGCAGAACTGCACGGGCGGCGGGGCGGTGTTCCGTAATTCGGCGAAGCTCTCGCCCGTGGCCGCGACGTCGGTGGCCTACGGCAGTACGGGCACACTGGCAGCGACCGGCAACGGGTTCATCTTCTATCTGAACGGGAAATTCTTCCTGATGCAGATGGCGGCGCTCCCGGCGTCGGGCACGGTCTGGCACGCCCGGTTCTACACGGGGAGCATCACGGGATCTGCGGCGACTGGAGATTTCGCGCTCGTCGAGGCCCCGCGGACGCCGGCGGCTCCCGGCTTGAGAATGCAGGTTGCCTACGAGGGATCGACGTTCAATTCCAAGACGATCTCGCAGGCGTCGCTGGATAGCGTGCACACAGTGCCCGATCCGTACTACGTGACGAACTCGCTCGAGCAGTCGCCGAATTCCAAAAAGTTGCGCTTCGTCCACCTGCCCAGCCAATCGATCGTGCGCATCTACACGGTCAGCGGCATCCTGGTGCAGGTACTGACATTGAATGACGTCACGGGCGGCGGTGAGCTGGAGTGGAACCTCCGCAACCGCAACAATCAGTTCGTCGCCTCGGGCGTCTACTTCTATCAGGTGGAAGCACCGGACGGGAAGTCGAAGACCGGCCGGTTCACCGTCGTCAACTTCGCGCAATAGCGCTCAAGAGGGAGCATTCGAGATGACGCGCATGATTCGAAGCTTCAGTGGTGCCCTCGCGGCGCTCGTTTTGGTCGCAGGGCCGGTCGCGGCGCAGGTCACCCTGCCGTCCGACAACACGGCGTATGGCACGACGGCCGCCGAGTTCCTGCTCCTCGGAGCGGGTGCCCGCGGTCTGTCGCTGGGAGGCGCCTACGCGGCGCTCGCCACCGACGTCACGTCGTTGTACTACAATCCCGCGGGCGCGGCGCAGATCGCGCGCCCGGGGGCCTTGTTCTCCTCGTATAGCTACGCGGTGAACACCAAGTACATCTGGGCCGGTCTCGCGCTGCCGTTCAGCGGCGGCGCGCGGACCGTCGGCCTGCAGATCGGCAACTTTGGATTCAGCGGCCAGCCGGTCTACACGGTCGAAAACCCCGACGGGGATGGCACCAAATACAGCGTGGCGCAGACGTTTGTCGGCGCCACGTACGCCCAAAACTTCAGTGACCGATTCTCCGCGGGCCTGACGTTCAAGGCCATCTCCGACGCGCTCGGGAAGACGTCGGCGAACGCCTTCGCGGTGGATTTCGGGACGAACTTCCACGCGCAGGCGATGAACCGGCCGATTCGCGTCTCGTTCGTGATTCAGAACCTCGGCTCCGATCTGAAGCACACCGGATCGGCGCTCGATCAGACGGTCACCCGCCCGCCGGTTCCCGGTCAGGTCGACGTACCGCAGGAGGCACAGCCCGCCGAGCTCCAGACGAAAGAGTGGGGCCTGCCCGTGATGTTCCGGGTGGGCGCCTCCCTCGATGCGTACTCCAACGAGCAGACTCGCGTGACCGTCCTCTCGGAGTTCACGCAGCCCAACAACAATCGCGCCGGCTTCGGCTTCGGTGCCGAGTTCATGCTCAACGATATCGGCAAGAGCGGGTTCTTTTTCGCCGGACGCGGCAGCTGGTCGTACCAGCCCGACAACACCCTGGATTATGTGGGAGCCAACGCAGGGTTCCAGAGCACGATGAGCGGCAAGGAGAACACGGACGGCCTGGCCGGCGGCTTCGGCCTCGGCTATCGTCGCCCCAGCCTCGAGCTGGGCTTCGACTACGCCTACCGGAGTCTCGGACTGCTGGGCGGCACGAACATGATGTCATTTACGGTCTCCTGGTGACCCGGGAGCCGAGCTGAACGAGCTGTAGGAGGAGACTTTGCGGGTGTTTTGGCTGATGCTGCTGGCCGTCGCGCCTGGCGCGCCGGCTCAGCAGCGCCTCCCCCCGCCTCCTGCCGCCCCCACCCAACCGTCGGCGTCACGCGATGTCGCCATCGGCGCGGTGCGGTCGTATCGGGGCGATCGAACACTGATCAACGGCTTCGTGCGCGTGCCGCACGAGCTGCTCGATGCGGTGACGATCGGGGCGGGCGGATTCGCGGAGTTTCGCCTGGATGTCGGGGTCGTGGACGCGCGGGGAACCGTGCTCGCGACCGACCGGTGGACCCGGCGCGTGCCGTGGACGGCCACGCGGGCTCGGGGCGCCGCGAGCGTCGAGATGGTGACGTTCACGGTCGACTCCGGCGCGTACGAGATCCGGGCGAGCGTCAAGGATTCGGCGTCAGGCCGGCAGTCGGCCGCGACGCTGCCAGTGCAGGGGTTCAGGGCGCGGCCGCCGG
Organism: Gemmatimonadota bacterium; assembly: GCA_003221895.1. GTDB lineage: Bacteria > Gemmatimonadota > Gemmatimonadetes > Gemmatimonadales > GWC2-71-9 > 20CM-2-65-7. The sequence continues at coordinate 84,376 of QHUJ01000110.1, forward strand.
CGTCCGACTTGTTGTTGGCGCCCGAGATCCGGCGCGCAACGCCCGGAGACACGGTTGCCGGGCCCGGCGAGCTGCGCAAGGGTGATCTGCTGATCACCGCCGCATCCGACGTGGCGTTGTCGCCGACGCAGGCAGCGCTGTTCTACTACTGCGAGGTGTATCGCGACAGCGCCGGCGACGTCCCGTGGGCGGTGCGGGTGCGCGGTGGTGAGGGGAAAACGATCGTGACGACACCGCCGGCGGCGTCGGCGATTCCCGCGGGCGGCGGCGTGATCACCGGATCGGTGGACTTGGCAGGACTGCCGCCGGGGTCGTATCAGCTGGAGCTGGTCATCGGTGCCGGCGCGGACTCGCTGGTGCGGTCAGCACGGTTCCGGATGGCGGGATTCGAGGTGGAGCAGGAGCTGGCGCAGCAGCAGCAGGCGACCGTCGCGACGGGTGATGTGTTCTCGCAGATGACCGAAGCGAAGCTCGATACGCTGTTCGCGCCGCTGTTCTACCTGGCGCCGCTGAGCGAGCTGAACGTGTACCGCGGTCTGACGCTCGAGGGGAAACGCCGCTTCCTGCGGGAATTCTGGCGGCAGCGCGACCCCACGCCCGGCACGCCGGACAATGAGCTGCAGCAGAGCTTCTATCAGCGGCTCGGGGAGGCGAACCGGCGGTTTCGCGAAGGCGGCGCTGCTGAGATTCCAGGGTGGCGCACCGACCGGGGACGGATCTTCATCCTGCACGGTGAGCCGGATGAGATCATGCGCCGGCCGGTAAACGGCCAAAGCAATCCGTGGGAGGCCTGGAAGTACACGCAGAACCGGGCCCTGAAGTACGTGTTCTACGATCAGACGCGGCTGGGAAATTTCCAGTTGGTCTACACAGACGACCGCAAAGAGAAGGGGATGCCCGGCTGGGAGCGGTTGGTCGGTCAGGATGCAGTGGACGAGATCGCCAGGTTCTAACGGAATGGACCATCACTCTGTCGGGAGACCGTATATGAAGCGATTGGATTTTCGTTCGGTGGTCGTGGTGCTCCTGGCGGCCGCCGCGGGGTGTAAGGGCGACCCCACGGCTGACCTCCGCACCGGCGTCAGCTCGATCAGCCTGAACCCCGATCTCATGTATATCGATCAGGGAGCAACCAAGGGCCTCGAGGCCGTGGCGCGGGATCAGCAATTGAACCCGATTCCCACCGCGATGACGGTGACCTCCGCCGATCCTACGGTCGTCACGGTGGCGATCGACACCTCCATCCCCTCGGCCGACGGCGCGCACTTCGACTACATCGTGACCGCGGTCGCGCCCGGACTCGCGAAGCTCGTGGCGAGCGCAAGCGGCGTGTCCGATACTGCCATCGTCACGGTGTTCCCGCCCTCGTTCAACGGACGGTTCTCCAGCAAGACGCCCACGAAGGGCGACACCCTGAGGATCTTCGCAACCTCGTTGCTGAAATTCGATCCTGCTGCGGCCTCGGCAACGGCGCCGGGCGGTCTCAATGCTCCGGTCGTTCATGCGACTGCGGAAACGTTGACCGTGCTTACTCCCTTTGCGGGCGCGGGCAAATGGACAGTCGCGGGAGTCCGTGCGCCGACCTACCCGCCCGGTTTGGTCATCACGCTCACGAGTGATACGGTCGTCTCACCAACCGGTCGTTTCTGGACCGGCGACACGACGTACAGCACAGCGCCCACCATTGCGACACCCAGCGCGAAGGGCGCCAGCACGCACGTCGTCACCAATCTTGCCGTGACGCCGAATAACGGTCCGAACTGCGCGGAATTCGGACCGCCATCGCCGAACAACTCGCTTGGCCCCTGCGTGATCTACAAGTTTACGCTGGCCGATACGGCGACGCTGCATTTCTCAACCGGGTGGAATAGCGCCGGCGATATGGACAGCTACGTCTGCGATGCCACCGGCTTGGCAGGCTGCTTTGAGAGTGGCGGCAGCGGCGCGGGATCAAACAACCCTGAGAACATCGGCAACTTCAAGTACGCGGCGGGGACGCACTACTTCGTCGTCGAGCAGTTCCGCGGACCGGCGCCGGCGAATATCGAGATCACGATCCTCCGTCCGTAAGTTGGGTAGGCCGGCTGGACAGGCACGAGCCCCGGGGGGGGAACCAACCCCGGGGCTCGGTGTTTTGATGCCGGTGAAAGTTCGGTGGCTCGCCCTCGCGTTCGTTCCCGCCGTGCTCGTTGCGCAGCAAGACACGACGTTCGCTACAGCCAGCGAACCCAAACTCGACAGCCTGTACGGCCCCCTCGTCTATCTGATGAAAGCCGACGAGCGCGGGCGCTACGGCAGTCTCACTGTGGAAGGGAAGCGGTCGTTCCTGCGCCAGTTCTGGAAACACCGCGACCCGACGCCGGACACGCCCCGCAACGAGGCGATGGAGAGCTTCTATACCCGTGTGGCGACCGTGAATCGCATATTCCGCGAAGGCGGGGCCGCCGAAATCCCCGGCTGGCGCACCGATCGCGGCCGCATCTATCTGCAATACGGACCGCCGGATGCCGTCCTGAGCCGGCCGCAGCCCGCGTCAACCAATCCGTATGAAGTGTGGCGCTACGAGCACAAGAAGCAGCGGAAGTTCGTGTTCCTCGACCTGACGCGCTTCGGCAACTACGCGCTCATCTGGACGGACGAGACCCTCGAGAACACTCGCCCCGACTGGTATTTGCTATTGGGCCCGGAGGCCGTCGACGACGCGATGCGCTTCTGACGTCGGCGCGGGCTGGCCCGACAAGACCGCCAGTACCACAGTCGCCCAGATCGCCGTTCCCACGGCAACGTGAGCGACCTGCAAGCCAGTGGGCAGACCGAGCAGCACGATCCCCGCGCCGATGCTCACCTGCAGAGCGACCAGTCCCACCACGATGTAAGCCGCGCGGCTGCGCGTGCGGAACGCCCACACCACCGCGACAATCGCGAGCGAGTACGCGAGCAGGCGGTGGATCCATTGGATGACCGCCAGCGGACCTGCCGTGATCCAGATCTGGCCATTGCACAGCGGGAAGCCGTGGCATGCGGCGGCCGCGCCGAGATTCGCGGTGAGGGCGCCAAACAGCACCGTGACGAACGATAGCGCCAGGAGGGGCAGGTGTAGGGGCGCAGCATGCTGCGCCCCTACGGAATCACGCGCCGCCACCAGCAACGTCGCCAGCAGCAGCATGGCTGTCCCGAGATGCAGCACGATGCTCCAGGCCGGCAGCGCGAGCTTCACCGTGATCGCGCCGAGGACGATCTGTAGAACGAGCAATCCAACTGCGGCGAATGCGACAGTGGGTGTTCTAACGAAACGTCCGCGGCTTCCGTCCCACCAATCCACAACCGCAAGCGCCACGACCAGCACCGACACCAGCGCCGCCACGAGCCGGTGACTCCACTCGATCACCGTGCCGATGTCGTCGAGCGGCGGAAACAGGTGGCCGTTGCACAGCGGCCAGTGATCACCGCATCCGAGGCCAGAGCCGGTGATGCGCACGATGCCACCGAGGATGATGAGGAGATACGTGCAGACGGCGGCGGACCAGGCGAGTGCGGTGACACGTCGCGTCATAGGCGCCGAAATCTAATCGCGCATCATATATTGCGAGTTCTATGTCTGCCCCCTTGATGCCCGCCCCCCCCGCCGCCCCCGACCGCTGGGGCGAGCGGTTGATCCGGCGGCTCGGCCTGTGGAGCGCGGTGGCAGTGCTCGTCGGCTCCACCATCGGCGGCGGCATTTTCCGGACTCCGGCGCGCATCGCCGCGTACGTGCCCGCTCCGGTCCCGATGTTCGGCATCTGGGTGCTGGGCGGACTTCTCGCGCTATGCGGTGCGCTCACGTACGCGGAGCTGGCGGCGCTGTACCCGCGCTCCGGCGGCGTCTACGTCTACATCCGCGAAGGCTTCGGGCGGCTGCCCGCGTTTCTCTTCGGCTGGACCGAGCTCTTGCTGATTCGCGCGTCGGCGCTCGGAGCGATCGCCACCCCGTTCGCGGAATACTTGCTCCGCTCGCTGGGCTACGATCCCAAGATCGAGCCGAACGCTACCTACGTCCATTACGTCGCGGCCGGCGCGATCATCCTCACCGCGACGCTCAATTACGTGGGTGTGCGCTGGAGCTCACTCGTCCTCAACGTCACCACCGGCGCGAAGTACGGTGCGCTGGTCTTGCTGGTACTGCTGGCGTTCGTGGTGGGGCAGGGAGACTTCGGTCACTTCAGCGCGGCAGGCGGGGCGAAGCTTGTCCAGCCGGCGTCGTTCGGGCTGGCGCTCGTATCGGTCCTGTGGGCCTACGACGGCTGGGGCGACCTCTCGTTCGTCGGCGGCGAGGTGCGCGACCCCGAGCGCAACTTGCCGCGGGCGCTCGTGCTGGGCACGCTCAGCGTGATCGCCATCTACCTGCTGGTGAACGCCGCGTACCTCTATCTCATCCCCATCGCGCAGATGGCGCATTCGCCCCTCGTAGCCGCAGACGCGGCGCAGCGGATTGTGGGGGAGACCGGTGTGGGCATCGTGGCCGTGCTAGTGATGCTCGCCACCTTCAGCACATTGGTGGGGTCGATCCTCACAGCGCCCCGCATCTTCTTCGCCATGGCGGACGACGGCCTGCTGTTCCGCCAGGTGGCGCGGGTGCATCCGCGCTTCCATACGCCGTCGGTCTCGATCGTCGTGACCGGGGCGCTGGGCGTGGTGTGGGTGCTGCTGCTCAACTTCGACCAATTGGCCGACCAGTTCGTGGTCGCGATCTTTCCCTTCTATGCACTCGCCGCGGCCGCAGTCTTTGCATTGCGGCGGCGTCAGCCCGAGCGGCCCCGGCCCGTCAAGGTGTTGGGATACCCCATCGTGCCGCTGCTCTTTGTCCTTGCGACCTTCATCATCCTGGGGAACGCCTTGCGGGAGCATCCCGTGTCCACCGGACTCGCGTTCGGCGGCATCCTGCTCGGCGTGCCCGTCTACTTCGCGTGGCTGTATTGGCAGCGGCGCACGACGCCGCCCGCTACATCGGGTCGTTAGGAAAAACGTAGGGGCGCAGCATGCTGCGCCCCTACGCGTTACCTGTCCGGCCGTCCGGCTGCTCGACCGTTCGATCCTACCAGTTGAACATGTAACGCACGCCGAGCTGCATCCGCCAGACGTCGGCCGCGTGGTGACGAACCCCTGCGAGACGCCCCAATTGTGGTCGAGCCAGTTGGTGAAATTGAACATGTCCAACCGGATCTGTAGGGCGTTTCCTTTACCACCGATCTGACGGGCGACATCCTGCGCAAGGCTGAGGTCTGCGCGCATCACCATCGGGAGGAAGGCACCGTTGCGCTGGGCGAACTCACCACGGCGACCCTTGAGGTATGGGTCCTGATTGATAAATGCATCCCACGCCACCGCTTGCTGCGTCGGCGTCCATACCATGGTGTCCGCGGGGGTGCTGCTGAATCGCACGAATTTCCTGCCGAAGTTCATTTCGCTCTGATTGCGCGGGACATAGATCAAATCGTTGTTGGCTGCTCCCTCGCCGTTCATGTCGCCACTGAAGACATAGCTGCCGTTGCCGGGACGCCGATCCTCGAAATACAGGCTGATGGCGGTCTCACCGATCTTGAGGAAGTTCCGGGAGTAGCTGACCGCCCCGAACACGCGTGGCCCTGAAGCGAATTGCGAATTGGCTGGAGCCGGGTTGTTCGGGTCGATGGCAATCGGGTTGGCGAACCAAGAGCCTGACGCAATCGAACCGGGATCTACGGTGTTCTTGCTCACTCCATAACCATATCCGACTTTCGCATATAGACCGTCGCTAAACGCACGCTCGAGCGTCGCCGACACGTTCCACGAGTGTCCGAGGCCCTGGTTCGTCAGGACCGTGGCGTCGCTCACGTTGTTGTGGATGCGGTTTGACGTCCACCGCGGGCGACCGTCGGGTCCGGTGAACGCACTCTGGGGTGCCGGGAGATTGGCGTTGATGTACGCAATCCCGTTGACGTCCTTTGAGTACAAGAATTCGCCAGTCCCGACGAGATTCAGCGGCAGGCGCTGGTCGACGGCGATGTTGCTGCGCCACAGTTGCGGGAACTTGAAATTGGGGTCGGTGAGCGCCAGCTGGAAGCTCGCCGCGGGCCCGCCCGTAATCAGAGAATCTGGCGGCTTGTAGGCGTTCGGGTTCGGGTTGAAGGGGTAGGCCGTGGTGTTCGTCGCTGAAATGAAGCCGGTGAGTACGCCGGTATTCCCGATCTGATTCGAGATCCACACATACGCGGGTCTTCCCGTGAAGATTCCGGTGCCGCCGCGTATCTGCGTCTTGTGCTCACCACGCACGTCGTAGTTGAAGCCCACGCGTGGAGAGAACAGCGGATTGACGCCGGGCAGTGCGCCACTGTTGTAATGGATAGGATTGCCGTTCTGATCGCGGAACGTCATCGTGTCGGCAACCGGATT
>QHUJ01000122.1 GCA_003221895.1 Gemmatimonadota bacterium
CTTCCAGAACAAGGTGATGCGAAAAAAGGATCTCTCCGAGCTGGTGTTCGAGAGCTATCGCCGCGCGGGGCTCAGTTCGACGGTGCAATTCCTCGACCAGCTGAAGGAGTTCGGGTTCCGCTACGCCACCATTGGCGGCGTCTCGATCGGCGTGGCCGATCTCGAGATTCCGGCCGAGAAGGCGCCGCTGCTGCACGATGCGGAACAGCGCGTCGAGCGGTTCCAGCGCGCCTACTCGACGGGCCAGATCACCTTCGGTGAGCGCTACAACAAGGTGATCGACGCCTGGACCCACGCGAACAACGACATCGCCGAGGCCATGGTCGCAACGATGCGGAAGTCCAAGGGCGGCTTCAACCCGGTGTTCATGATGTTCGACTCCGGCAGCCGTGGCTCGCGCGACCAGATCCGGCAGCTCGCCGGGATGCGCGGCCTCATGGCGAAGCCGCAGAAGAAGCTGACGGGCGGCATCGGCGAAATCATCGAGAGACCGATCAAGTCGAACTTCCGCGAGGGGCTGTCGGTGCTCGAGTACTTCATCTCGACGCACGGCGCGCGGAAGGGTCTCGCCGACACCGCGCTGAAGACGGCCGACGCGGGTTACCTGACGCGCCGCCTCGTTGACGTCGCGCAAGACGTGACCATTACCGAAGAAGACTGCGGCACGATCCTCGGCCTCGAGATGTCGGCCTTGAAGGAGGGCGAAGACATCATCGAGCCGCTGCGCGAGCGCATCGTCGGCTGCGTAGCGCTCGAGGAGATCATGGATCCACACGAGCTCGATGAAGACGGCCGGCCCAAGGTGTTGGTCGAAGCGGGCAAGCTCGTCATCGAAGAGACGTCGCAGGCCATCGAGGATGCAGGCATCGAGTCGGTGAAGATTCGCTCGGTGCTGACGTGCGAGGCGAAGCGCGGCGTGTGCCGCATGTGCTACGGCCGCAACCTCGCCACGATGGACATGGTGGACCTCGGCGAAGCGGTCGGCATTCTGGCCGCGCAGTCGATCGGCGAGCCGGGCACGCAGCTGACCCTGCGGACCTTCCACATCGGCGGCACGGCGGCGCGTATCGCCGAGCAGACGGTGCGGAAGACCAAGGTCGAAGGCGTGATCGAGCACGGCGACCGGCTGACGTTCGTCGAGACGCCGGAGGGTCAGAGGGTGGTGACGAGCTACGAGGGCGAGCTGATCCTCAAGGCCGCCGCGCACAGCACCGGTGCGCACGCCACGGCCGCACAGAAACTGTCCGTGCACTCGCGGTTCCAGGTGCCGCTCGGCGCCACCCTGATGGTGGACGACGAGCAGCAAGTGGCGAAGGACGGCGTGCTCTTCACGTGGGATCCGTACACCAACCCGATCATGACGGACGTCGGCGGGCTGGTGCGGTTCGTGGACATCGTCGAAGACGAGACGGTGCGCGAGGAGCTGGACGAAATCACCGGCCGGCGCCAGCGCGTCATCATCGAGGATCGCGAGAAGAAGCTCCACCCGCACATCGAAGTCGTGCAGAAGAAGGGCGAAAAAGAGAAGCGGCTCCGCGACTTCGTGATTCCCGAAGGCGCGCAGCTCACGGTGGAAGACGGTCAGGAAGTGTACGCGGGCCAGGTGCTCGCCAAAGTGTCGCGCGAGGCGTACAAGACGCGCGATATCACGGGCGGTCTGCCGCGCGTCGCCGAGCTGTTCGAGGCGCGCCGGCCGAAGGACCCCGCCACGATTTCCGAAGTCGACGGCGTGGTGCGGTTCGGCGAGATCAAGCGCGGCAAGCGCGAGATCTGGGTGCATCCGGAGGAAGGCGAGGCGCAGCTGTACGAGGTGCCCGCAGGGAAGCACTTGCGCGTGCACGAGGGCGACCGCGTGCGCGCCGGTGACCGCCTCACCGAGGGTCCGGTGAATCCGCATGACATTCTGCGGATCAAGGGCCCGCGCGCCGTGCAGGAATACCTGTTGAACGAGGTGCAGGAGGTGTACCGCCTGCAGGGTGTGAAGATCAACGACAAGCACATCGGCGTGATCGTGCGCCAGATGCTGCAGAAGGTGAAGGTGGTCGAGCCGGGCGACACCGAGTTCCTCGAAGGCGAGAACGTCGACAAACTCGTCTTCAGCGACGTCAACGAGCGCGCGGTCAAGAAGGGCGGCAAACCTTCGACCCGCGAGCCGCTGCTGCTCGGCATCACGAAGGCGAGCTTGACCACGCAGTCGTTCATCTCGGCGGCGTCGTTCCAGGAGACCACCCGCGTGCTGACCGACGCGGCGATCCGTGGGGCCAAGGACGATCTGCTTGGTCTCAAGGAGAACATCATCATCGGGCACCTGATCCCGGCGGGTACCGGGATTTATCGGTATCACGACATCGAGATCGAGCCGCCGGAGGGCTTCCAACCTCCGGCGCCGCCGCTCGAGGCGGCGGTACCGGGAGCCAGTCCGGCACCGAGTCCGTTCCCGGAGGAAGTGGAAGCGGAGTAGGGAGAGGGGCTTAATCGCAGCGCCCCGGGCGTTCGACGGGGCGCTGGTTTTTTTGGGGGCGTGAGGTACTTGACCTAAGTCGAACTACCTGCTTAGTTTCGCGGGCTTCGGAACAGTTTTTTTGTCGATTCTTGCGAGGGGTGTTTTGCCGACTATCAATCAGCTCGTCCGGCACGGACGCCGCGACGTGGAGAAGAAGGAAAAGGCGCCGCATCTGCGCGGCAATCCGCAAAAGCGGGGCGTGTGCACGCGTGTCTATACGACCACGCCGAAGAAGCCCAACTCCGCGCTGCGCAAAGTCGCCCGCGTTCGTTTGACGAATGGGTTTGAAGTGACGGCATACATCCCTGGTGAAGGGCATAACCTGCAGGAGCACTCGATCGTGATGATTCGCGGCGGCCGCGTGAAGGATCTGCCCGGCGTCCGCTATCACATCATCCGCGGCACGCTGGACGCCGCGGGCGTGAATGAGCGCAAGCAGTCGCGGTCCAAGTACGGCGCCAAGCGTCCGAAGGAGGCCGGCAAGTGAGTCGTCGCAAAACCGCGGTCAAGCGCCCGGTGCCTCCTGATCCGCGTTACGATAGCCAGACGGTCTCGAAGTTCTTGAACAACCTGATGGTGTGCGGCAAGAAGTCGTTGTCGGAGCGGATCTTCTATCAGGCGATGGACATGATCGAGCAGCGCACGGGCCAGCCCGGCGTGAACGTGTTCAAGCAGGCGCTCTCGAACGTGAAGCCGGCGCTGGAAGTGAAGTCGCGGCGCGTCGGTGGCGCGACGTATCAGGTGCCGGTCGAAGTGCGGCCCGAGCGGCGCACGGCGCTGGGGATGCGCTGGATCATCCAGTACAGCCGCGCGCGTAAAGAGAAGACGATGGCCGAGCGCCTTGCCGCCGAGCTGATTCTGGCGTCGAAGGGCGAAGGCGAGACGATAAAGAAGAAGGAAGACACGCACCGGATGGCGGAGGCGAACCGCGCCTTCGCGCATTACCGGTGGTGATTTAACGCCCGGGCTAACGCCCGGGCGTGGGCCCTAAACAGACAACTTCGGGACCCTGCTCTAAGGGATCCTGCGTCGAGGAGGCCGAACGCCTCCCGATGACAGCGGAGCGAGACCGGCCCCCGGCACACGAGTGGGGCGTCCTGGTCGCCCCGCGTTTTTGCTGAATAAAGGAAAGCAATGCCACGCACGACACCGCTCGACAGGATTCGGAATATCGGCATCATGGCGCACATTGATGCCGGGAAAACGACTACGACCGAGCGTATTCTTTATTACACGGGCCGCACCTACAAGCTGGGTGAGGTGCACGAAGGTACGGCCACGATGGACTGGATGGAGCAGGAGCAGGAGCGCGGCATCACGATCACGTCCGCCGCGACGACCGCCTTCTGGACCCGCCTGAATCAGCAGTACCGCATCAACATCATCGATACGCCGGGACACGTGGACTTCACCGTGGAAGTGGAGCGCTCGTTGCGCGTGCTCGACGGTGCCGTAACCGTGCTGGACGCCGTAGGCGGCGTCGAGCCGCAGACCGAAACGGTGTGGCGCCAGGCGGACCGCTACGGCGTGCCGCGCATCATCTTCGTCAACAAGATGGACCGCGTCGGCGCCGACTTCGACATGTGCCTCAAGATGGTCCGCGACCGGCTCGGCACCAAAGCGGTGCCGATCCAGCTGCCGCTCGGCTCGGGTGAGCTGTTTACGGGGCTCATCGATCTGGTGCGCGAAATCGAGATCGTCTATGACGACGACACGCTCGGCAAGAAGTACGTCGAAGGCCCTGTGCCGGAGTCGCTGAAGGAGCAAGTCGCCAAGCTGCGACACGAGATGATCGAGGCGTGTGTCGAGAGCGACGACGCCATTCTGCACAAGTATCTCGAAGACCACAAGCTGACCGAAGAAGAAATCCGCACCGTCATCCGCAAAGCCACCATCGCCGGCCACGTCGTTCCCGTCATCTGCGGCGCCGCGTTCAAGAACAAAGGTGTCCAGGCGCTGCTCGATGCGGTGGTGGACTACCTGCCGTCGCCGGTCGATATCCCGCCGATCAAGGGGCATCTGCCGCACCATGACGCGACGCACGCAGAGCGTCCGGCCTCCGATGAGGCGCCGTTCGCCGCCCTGGCGTTCAAGATCATGACCGATCCGTACGTCGGGAAACTGACGTTCTTCCGCGTCTACTCGGGCGTGCTGTCGGCGGGCTCGTACGTCTACAACAGCACCAAGGACCGGAGAGAGCGGATCGGCCGGCTGCTGCAGATGCACGCCAACAAGCGCGAAGAGATCGAGGACGTGCGCGCGGGCGACATCGCGGCGGCGATCGGCCTCAAAGACACGCGTACCGGCGACACGCTGTGCGACGAAGCGCATCCGATCATTCTCGAGGCGATGCGCTTCCCGAACCCCGTCATCTCGGTCGCCATCGAGCCCAAGACCAAGGCCGACCAGGACAAGCTCGGCATTGCCCTGGCCAAGCTGTCCGAGGAAGATCCGACGTTCCGCGTGCACACCGACGCCGAGACCTCGCAAACGATCATCAGCGGCATGGGCGAGTTGCACCTCGAGATCATCGTCGAGCGCATGCGGCGCGAGTTCAAGGTCGACGCCAACGTCGGCCGGCCCCAGGTCGCCTATCGCGAGACGGTGCGCAAGCGCGTCGAGTACATCGAAGGGAAGTTCATCCGCCAGACGGGCGGCCGCGGGCAGTACGGCCACGTCGTGATTCACCTGGAGCCGGGCGAGCCCGGCACCGGCTTCGTGTTCGAAGACAACATCGTCGGCGGCTCGATCCCCAAAGAGTACATCGGCCCGGTGGAACAGGGCGTGAAAGAGGCGCTGGAGAACGGCGTGCTCGCGGGCTACCCGATGGTGGACGTGAAGGTCGAGCTGGTGGACGGCTCCTTCCACGACGTCGACTCGAGCGAAATGGCGTTCAAGATCGCGGGCTCGATGGCGGTGAAGGAAGCCGCGCGGCAGGCCCATCCGATTCTGCTCGAGCCGATCATGGACGTCGAAGTGGTGACGCCGTCCGACTACATGGGCGACGTCATCGGCGACCTGTCGAGCCGCCGCGGCAAGATCGGCGGCATGACGCAGCGCGCCGACGCGCACATCGTCGCCGCGAGCGTGCCGCTGTCTGAAATGTTCGGTTATTCAACGACGCTGCGGTCCATGAGCCAGGGTCGTGCGGTCTACAGCATGGAGTTCTCGCACTATCAGGAAGTGCCGAAGGCAAAGGCTGAAGAAATCGTTTCGAAAGTGAAAGGCTAGGGCAATGGCAAAGGCAAAATTCGAGCGCAACAAGCCCCATGTGAACGTCGGCACGATCGGTCACGTGGACCACGGCAAGACGACCCTGACCGCCGCGCTGACGAAGGTCTCGGCCGACAAGGGCCTCGGGACATACGTGAGCTACGATCAGGTGGCGAAGGCGTCGGAGTCTCAGGGCCGCCGCGACGCGACCAAGATTCTGACCATCGCGACGAGCCACGTCGAATACTCGACGACCGAGCGGCATTACGCGCACGTCGACTGCCCGGGGCACGCGGACTATGTGAAGAACATGATCACGGGCGCGGCGCAGATGGACGGCGCGATCCTGGTGGTCAGCGCCGTCGATGGTCCGATGCCGCAGACGCGCGAGCACATTCTGCTCGCGCGTCAGGTGAACGTGCCGGCGATCGTCGTCTTCCTTAATAAGTGCGACCTGGTCGATGACCCGGAGCTCCTGGACCTGGTCGAGCTCGAGGTGCGCGAGCTCCTCAGCAAGTACCAGTTCCCCGGCGATGACACGCCGGTGGTCCGCGGGTCCGCCCTCAAAGCGATCGAAGGCGACAAGCAGTGGGTCGCCAAGGTCGAAGAGCTGCTGGCCGCGCTCGACAAGAACATTCCAGTGCCCAAGCGCGAGATCGACAAGCCCTTCCAGATGCCGGTCGAAGACGTGTTCTCGATCACGGGCCGCGGGACGGTCGCGACCGGGCGCATCGACAAGGGCAAGGTGAAGGTCGGCGATGAAGTCGAGATGGTCGGCTTCGGGACCGACAAAAAGACCATCGTCACGGGCGTCGAGATGTTCCGCAAGCTCCTGGACGACGGCCAGGCGGGCGACAACGTCGGCCTGCTGCTGCGCGGCGTAGAGAAGGATCAGGTCGAGCGCGGCATGGTGCTCGCGAAGCCCGGCTCGATCAAACCGCACACGCAGTTCGAGTCCGAGGTCTACGTCCTCACGAAGGAGGAGGGCGGGCGGCATACCCCGTTCTTCAAGGGCTACCGGCCGCAGTTCTACTTCCGGACGACGGACGTGACGGGGTCGGTGGAGCTGCCGGGCGGCGTGGAGATGGTGATGCCGGGCGACAATACGAAGATGACGATCGAGCTGATCACGCCGATCGCGATGGAAGAGCAGCTGCGGTTTGCTATCCGAGAAGGCGGGAGAACGGTAGGGGCCGGAGTGGTCACGAAGATCATGAAATAACTCGGAATGTGGAATTCGGAATGCGGAATTTTGGATTGAGATTTCGCATTCCGCATTCCGAATTCCGCATTGGGAGCACCAATGGCCAGCAAGATTCGGATTCGGCTCAAAGCGTTCGATCATGCGCTGATCGACCAGGCGGCCGCGGACATCGTGCGGACCGCGGAAAAGACCGGTGCGCAAGTCTCGGGTCCGATTCCGCTGCCCACGAAGCGGCAGCTCTGGACGGTGCTGCGCAGCCCGCACATCGACAAGAAGAGCCGCGAGCAGTTCGAGCTCAAGACGCACAAGCGCCTGATCGACATTCTCGATTCGCGCTCGCAGACGGTGGACGCGCTGACCAAGCTCGATCTGCCGGCGGGCGTCGACGTGGAAATCAAAGTCGAGTAGAGACATGAACGGACTGATCGGCAGAAAACTCGGAATGACGCGCGTCTTCGACGCGGCCGGCACGCATGTGCCGGTCACGGTGATCGAGGCGGGGCCGTGCCCCGTGGTCGCCGTGCTCGACGGCCGTGTGGAGCTCGGCTTCGGCGCGAAGAAAGCGAAGAACGCCCCCAAGGCGCTCGCGGGTCACGCGAAAAAGGCCGGCGTCGAGACGACGCCGCGGATCATCCGCCGCTTCGACGTCACGGGCGAAGCGCCGGCGGCCGGCAGCGCGGTGACGGTGTCGATCTTTGCCGAAGGTGATCGCGTGAAAGTCAGCGGCGTCTCGAAGGGCCGCGGCTTCCAGGGCGTCGTGCACCGCCATCACTTCGCCGGCGGTCCCGAAACCCACGGCAACACGCGGCACCGCAAGCCCGGCTCGATCGCCCCGGGTACCGACCCGTCGCGCATCATCAAAGGCAAGCGGATGCCCGGGCATATGGGCGCCCGCAACTTCACCGAGCTCGGCCTGCGGGTCGTCAGGATCGACGCCGAGCGGAATCTGTTGTTTGTGCGCGGATCGGTGCCGGGACCGATGAACGGCCTCGTCACGGTTCGCAAGCAGGGAGGCCCGAGCCGCCATGATTGAGGCTCCTCACTATTCGGCGGCGGGCGCCAGTAAGAAGGCGGTGACCCTCCCCGAAGCGCTGTTCGACGGCACGGTGAACCAGGACGTGCTGCACCGCGCGGTGATCACGTTCCTGTCGAACCAGCGCCAGGGGACGAGTGACACCAAGACGCGCAGCGAAGTCTCGGGCGGCAACCAGAAGCCGTGGCGGCAGAAGGGCACCGGCCGCGCCCGCCAGGGCTCGACGCGCGCGCCGCACTGGCGGCACGGCGGCATCGCGCACGGCCCGCACCCGCGGAGCTATCGGCTCGCGATCCCGAAGAAGATGCGGCAGCTGGCGAAGAAGTCGGCGCTCAACGCGCGGGCGCGTGAAGGCTCGCTCGTCATCGTCGACGCGCTCGAGTACGAGAAGCCGAAGACGAAGGACTTCGCGGCATTCCTCGGCAAGCTGGGTGCGAAAGCCAAGAAGGTGCTGGTGCTGACGGCCAACGATGCGCACAACGTCTATCTGTCGGGCCGCAACATTCCCGACGTGCACGTCATGCGGTTCGCCGATGCCACCGCCTACGAGATCCTGTGGGCGCAGCTGGTGGTCGTGGAGATCGGTGCGTTCGAGGAAGGCGCGGCCAAGAAGGAGGCGAGCGATGCCTGAGCTGCACGAGACCATCGTCCGTCCCGTGGTCACGGAGAAGTCGTCCGCGGCCTACGGCGCGCGCAAGGAATACGCGTTCCGCGTGCATTCCGACGCGACCAAGCCGCAGATCAAAGCGGCGATCGAGTCGCTGTTCAAGGTGTCCGTCACGGATGTGCGCACGATGGTGATGCGCGCCAAGCGGCGCACTTACGGCCGCTACCAGGGCCGGCGGCCATCCTGGAAAAAGGCGATCGTGACCCTCAAAGAGGGCGACGCGATCGAGGTCTTCGAGGGCTAAATGGGCATTCGACAGTTTCGGCCGATGACGCCGGCGACGCGGTTCCGCTCGGTCTCCGACTTCTCCGAAGTCACCAAGACGGAGCCGGAGAAGTCGCTGCTGGAGCCGCTCAAGCGGACCGGCGGGCGCAACAACAAGGGCCATATCACGAGCCGGTACATGAGCGGCGGGCACAAGCGGCAGTACCGGCGCATCGATTTCCGGCGCGACAAGTTCACCATTCCGGCGCGTGTCGCGAGCGTCGAATACGATCCGAACCGGACCGCGCGCATCGCGCTGCTGCACTACAGCGACGGCGAGAAGCGCTACATCCTGGCGCCGAAAGGCCTGAACGTCGGCGACAGCGTGGTTTCCGGTCCCGGCTCCGACATCCGCACCGGCAACGCCATGCCGCTGTTCGAGATTCCGCTGGGCACCGCGGTGCACAACGTGGAGCTGAAGATCGGCCGCGGCGGCCAGGTGTGCCGCGGCGCCGGCACGAGCGCGCAGGTCGTGGCGAAAGAAGGCAACTACGTCACGCTGCGGCTGCGCTCGACGGAAATGCGCATGGTGCGCGGCGAGTGTCTCGCCACGATCGGTGAAGTCGGCAACGCCGAGCACGAGCTGCTGTCCATCGGCAAGGCGGGGAAGACGCGCTGGCTGGGTCGCAGCCCCCGCGTGCGCGGCGTCGCGATGAACCCCGTCGATCACCCGCTCGGCGGCGGCGAAGGCAAGAGCTCGGGTGGCCGGCCGCCCACGAATCCGTGGGGCAAGGTCGAGGGCAAGAAGACGCGGCACAAGAAGAAGCATTCGACGAAACTCATCGTGCGCGGCCGCAAGCGCGGGAAGGCGACGCAGTAATGGGACGCAGCGTCAAGAAAGGTCCGTACGTCGAGGAGTCGCTGATGGTGAAGATTCGCGCCCTCAACGAGCGGAACGAGAAGAAGGTGTTCAAGACGTGGTCGCGCCGCAGCACCATCACGCCCGACTTCGTGGGGCACACCCTCGCGGTGCACAACGGGAACAAGTTCATCCCCGTCTACATCACCGAGAACATGGTGGGCCACAAGCTCGGTGAATTTGCGGCGACGCGCTTGTTCCGGGGTCACGGCGCGAAGGGCTCGGCGGCGGAGCGGGAAGCCTCGGCGGCCGAGGCCCCCGAGGCCCCGAAGGCGTAGCGCATGGAAACCCGAGCGATCCAGCGGGGCGTCCGGCAGTCGGCGCGCAAAATGCGCCTGGTGATCGATCTGATCCGGGGTCGAGCGGTGCCGGAGGCCGATGCGATTCTGCGCTTTTCCAAGAAGCGCGCCGCGCGGCAGATCCATAAGGTGCTGAAGTCGGCGGTGGCGAATGCGCAGCAGGCGGCCCAGCGGCAAAACACGCCGTTCGACGCCGACACGCTGCGCGTGAGCTACGCCGTCGTGAACGAGGGCCAGACGCTGAAGCGGTTCACGGCGGCCGCGATGGGACGCGGCACGCCAATCCTGAAACGCACGAGCCACGTCGAAATTCGCGTCGCCGGCACCGCGCCGGCTGGAGCGCCGCCGGCCGCCAAGGCGGCCACCGCGGCGAAAGCGGAGACGAAGCCGTCGAAGCCGCGTGCCAAACAGCCCGCGACCGCCAAGGCCAAGAAGAAGACGCCGTCCAAGAAAAAGAAAGCGAGCAAGTAAGTGGGACAGAAAACACATCCCTACGGGTTCCGGCTGGGCATCGTCAAACAGTGGCGCTCCCGCTACTTCGCCAAGCGCAACTTCCCGGAGCTGCTCAAGGAAGACGAGCTGATCCGGAAGTATCTCAAGACGCGGCTCAGCCACGCGGCGATCGCCGACGTCCACATCGAGCGCAAGCCCGGCAAGGTGACGGTCACGGTGCATACCGGCCGTCCCGGCGTCGTCATCGGCAAGCGCGGCGCGGAAGTCGACAAGCTGCGCGATGAGCTGGCGCAGCTCACGGGGAAGGAAGTCGGCATCAACGTCGAAGAGATCAAGCGTCCCGAGCTGGACGCGCAGCTGGTCGGCGACAGCGTGGCGCATCAGCTGACGCAGCGCATCTCGTTCCGCCGCGCCATGAAGCGGGCGGTGCAGAGCGCGATGCGGATGGGCGCGCAGGGGATCAAGATCAAGACGGCGGGCCGGCTGGGCGGCGCCGAAATCGCGCGCACCGAGGGTTATCACGAGGGCCGCGTGCCGCTGCACACGCTCCGCGCCGACATCGATTATGCGACGTCGACGGCCAAGACGACCTTCGGCACAATCGGCGTGAAAGTCTGGATTTTCAAGGGCGAGCGGACCGAGGACCTCCACGGCCGCACGTATTCCACGGGCGTCTAAACCATGCTGGCACCGAAGCGCGTCAAGTTTCGCAAGCGGTTCAAGGGCCGTACCTCGGGGATGGCCACGCGCGGCAACACCGTCGCGTTCGGTCACTACGGGTTGATGTCCCTCGAGCCGGGCTGGATTTCCAACCGGCAGCTCGAGGCCGCGCGCGTCGCGCTCACGCGCGAGATGAAGCGCGGCGGCAAGGTCTGGATCCGGCTCTTTCCGGACAAGCCGATCACCAAGAAGCCGGCCGAGACCCGGATGGGGAAGGGGAAGGGGAATCCCGAAGGGTGGGTGGCGGTGGTGAAGCCGGGTCGGATCATGTTCGAGCTCGAGGGCATCGAAGAGTCGCAGGCGCGCGCCGCGCTGGCGCTCGCGTCGGCGAAGCTGCCCGTCAGGTCGAAGTTCGTGAAGCGCGAGGAGCGGTAGGATGGCGACGAAACGGGAGAACAAGCCCGAGGGACTGCGGGAGCTCAAGACGGACGAGCTGGCGCAGAAGCTCGCCGTGCTGAGCGAGGAGCAGTTCCGGCTCGAGTTCCGCCGGGCGACGGAGTCGCTGTCGAATCCGCTGCAGCTGCGCACGATCCGCCGCGACATCGCGCGGATCAAGACCATTTTGAAGGAAAGGGCGTCGGCATGACGTCGGCAGAACAGGTACAGCGCGGACGCCGCAAGGTCCGCACGGGCGTGGTCGTGAGCGACAAGATGCAGAAGACCGTGACGGTCTCGATGGTGCGCCGCTTCGCCCACGCGTTCTACGGCAAGCAGATCACCCGCACCAAGACGGTCGCCGCGCACGATGAGCACGGCGCCAAGACGGGCGACACCGTGCGGATCGTGGAGACTCGGCCGTTGTCGAAACGGAAGCGTTGGCGTGTTGTCGAGATCATCGAGAGAGCGAAATAGCCATGGTGCAGCAAGAATCGCAGGTCAAGATCGCGGACAACTCGGGCGCGCGTCGCGCGCTCGTGATCCGCGTGCTCGGCGGGTCCAAGCGCCGCTACGCGGGGCTGGGCGACGTCGTGGTCGTCACGATCAAGGACGCCATCCCCACCGGCCAGGTGAAAAAGGGCGAGGTCGCCAAGGCGGTGATCGTGCGGACGGCCAAGGAGACGAAGCGGAAGGACGGCTCCTATATCCGGTTCGACGAGAACGCGGCGGTGCTGATCAACGACGAGGGCGAGCCGCGCGCGACCCGCATCTTCGGCCCGGTGGGCCGCGAGCTGCGCGACAAAAAGTTCATGAAGATCGTGTCGCTCGCGCCGGAAGTGATCTGATATGAAGCCGCTCGTTTACAAGAAGTCGCGGCGCGAGACTGGCCGGGTCCCCGAGCGCCACAAGCTCCACGTCGCCAAGGGCGATGTCGTCCGCGTCATCAGCGGCGAACACAAGGGCAAAGAAGGCAAGATCCTCCACGTCTACCCGAAGCAGTTCCGGATCGTGGTGGAGGGCGTGAACGTGGTGAAGAAGCACAAGCGCGCTACGACGCCGCAGGGCGAGAGCGGGATCATCGAGTTCCCGGCGCCCATCGCCGCCTCGAACGTGATGTTGCTCGATCCGAAGTCGGGCAATCCCACGCGGGTGCGCCGGCGCCATGATAAGGAAGGGAAGCTCGAACGGATCGCGGTGAAATCGGGTCAACCGATCCCGCGGGTGAGGTGAGCATGGCCGACGAACAAGAGAAGCAAGAGAAGAAGCCCAAGCCGCAGCAGCCGAAGCAGGAGAAGCAGGCCAAGAAGCAAAAGCCCGAGGCCGCGGCGCCCGCGCCCGAGTCGACCGAGCCGGTCGAGCCCGCGCCGCGGGCCCGGTTGTGGGACTTCTACGAGCAGCAGGTGCGGGGCAAGCTGCAGCAGCAGTTTGCGTTCCGGAATCCGCATCAGATTCCGCGGCTCAAGAAGATCGTGCTCAACGTCGGCATGGGTGACGCGCAGAAGAACCCCAAGGGGCTGGAAGCGGCGGTCGCCGAGCTCGGGGCCATCACCGGCCAGCATCCGGTGGTGACGCGCGCCAAGAAGGCGATCGCGAACTTCAACCTGCGCGAGGGTCAGCCGATCGGGTGCGCGGTGACGCTGCGCGGCGGCCGCATGTACGAGTTCCTCGATCGCTTCATCTCGATCGCGGTGCCGCGCATGCGCGACTTCCGCGGGCTGCCCACGAAGAGCTTCGACGGGCGCGGCAATTACACGCTGGGCATCAAAGAGCAGATGATTTTCCCCGAGATCGACTACGACAAAGTCGAGCGGATTCACGGGATGGACATCACGTTCGTGACGAGCGCCGGGCGCGACGACACCGCGCTGGCGCTGTTGCGCGAGCTGGGCATGCCGTTCCGGGTGGAAACCCCGGCAGCGGCCTAGGAGACTTCATGGCGAAGAAGGCGTGGTTGGAGCGGGTGAAGCGGGGTCCGAAATTCAAGGTGCGGGGCTACTACCGCTGCCAGCGCTGCGGCCGCAGCCGCGGCACGCTGCGGAAGTTCAAGCTGTGCCGCATCTGTTTCCGTGAGCTTGCGCTGCGCGGGGAGATTCCCGGCGTGCGCAAAGCCAGCTGGTAGGGCGGGGGACACGAGATGAGCGTTATTGATCCCGTCGCCGATATGCTCACCCGGGTGCGCAACGCGTGTCTCGCGGGCCACCGCCGGGTCGACATGCCGGTGTCGAAGCTGAAGGTCGCGATTGCCACGATTCTGCGTGACAACCACTACGTCCAGGACTTCAAGGTGCTGGACGATGGTCAGCACGGGCTGCTGCGGCTGTACTTGAAGTATCACAACGATGCCCCCGTGATCCGGGAGCTGCACCGCGTGTCGTCGCCCGGGCTGCGGCGCTACGTGAAAGCGCGCGAGATCCCGCGCATCAAGAACGGCCTCGGCATGGCGATCCTCAGCACGCCGCAGGGACTCATGACGGACCGCGAAGCCCGCACCGCCCGCGTGGGCGGTGAAGTGCTCGCCGTGGTCTGGTAGGAGCGCCGAACGATGTCACGTATTGGCAGAAAGCCCGTGCCCCTGCCGAACGGGGTGACCGCGCAGATCGACGGTCACAAGATCACGGTCAAGGGACCGAAGGGCGAGATCAGCCGGAGGTTGCACGAAGACATGGTCCTGTCGCTCGAAGACAGCACTGTCGTCGTGAAGCGCCCGTCCGACGAAGCCCAGCACAAGGCGCTGCACGGTCTCACCCGCACGCTCGTCGCCAACATGGTCGAAGGCGTGACGGCGGGCTTCGCGAAGTCGCTCGAGATCCAGGGCGTCGGCTACAAGGCGGAGCCGAAGCCGTTCGGCGTGCAGCTCGTGGTGGGATTCTCGCACCCTGTCCCCTACCACGCGCCCACGGGGATCAAGATCACGGTGACCAACAACGTCCTCCTGAAGATCGAGGGCGTCGACAAGGAACTGGTGGGCCAGGTGGCCGCGGAGCTGCGTAACGTCCGGCCGCCCGAGCCCTACAAGGGCAAAGGCATCCGCTATGTCGGCGAGCAGGTTCGCCGCAAGGCGGGCAAGACTGCCCAGGCGGCGAAATAGGCCATGCGATCCGTTCGAAAAATCAAAACCGCGGCCCATAGCCGCTACCGCCGGCACCTGCGCGTCCGCAAGAAGATCGAGGGGACGCCCGAGCGCCCGCGGCTGGTCGTGTTCCGCTCGTCGAAGCACATGTACGCGCAGCTGGTGGATGACGCGCGTGGGGTGACGCTCGCCGGCGCCGCGGACACCTCCGAGGGGATGCAGGTGGAAGGCAAGGGAAAAGTGGCGCGGAGCTTTGCGCTGGGCCGGCTCATCGCCGCAAAGGCGAAGGAAAAAGGCATTGCCAAGGTCGTCTTCGACCGCGGCGGTTATCAGTATCACGGGCGCGTGAAAGCCGTGGCAGACGGCGCGCGCAAGGGAGGCTTGGAGTTCTAATGGCTGATCCAAAAGACGAAGCAACGCCTGCGCCCGAGGGGACGACCCCGTCGCCGAACGTGCCGGTGGCCGAAGTGGCGGCGGCGCCACCGCCCCCCCCGGGAGAGCACCGCCCGCCGCGCGGTCCGCGCGGCCAGGGTGGCGGTCGTGGCGGCAGAGGCCGGGGACGCGGTGGCGAGCGCCGGGACGGCGACCGCGGTCAGGGCGGGCGCGACAGCGACGGCATGGTCGAGAACGTCGTCGCGATCAACCGCGTGGCCAAGGTGGTGAAAGGCGGCCGGCGCTTCAGCTTCAACGCGCTCGTCGCAGTGGGCGACGGCAAGGGCCAGGTCGGCATCGCGACCGGCAAGGCGAACGAAGTGAGTGAGGCGGTGCGCAAGGCCGTCGAGGCGGCGCGTCGCCGCATGTCGGAAGTCCCGCTCACGGGCGGCACTATCCCGCACGAGATCATCGGAAAGCACGGCGCCGGCCGCGTGCTGCTGAAGCCGGCTGCGTCGGGAACGGGCGTGATCGCCGGCGGTCCGGTGCGCGCGGTGCTGGAGTGCGCGGGGATCCGCGACATCCTCACCAAGAGCCTGGGCTCGACGAACCCGCACAACATGGTGCGCGCGACAATGGACGGCTTGAAGCGCCTGACGACGGCACGGCGCGTCGCCCGCGAGCGCGGCATCGAGCCCGAGGCGATTCACTATCGGCCCCGTCAGGAGTCCGTCACGGGAGTGACGCATGGGTAGGCTGCCACCCACCAGGAAATACCGCAAGCGTAAACCCGGCCGGGATCGCGTCCTTCCGCCGGCGGGGAAGGGCAACCTGCGCATCAAGCAGGTGCGCTCGGGCAGCGGTCATTCGGCGCGCCTGAAACGGACGCTCGTGGCGCTCGGGCTCAAGCACCATCAGGCTGAAGTCGTGCATGCCGATCATCCCGCGGTGCGCGGCATGCTGCAGCAGGTCCGCCACCTCGTTGAGGTGACAGCCGATGCGAGCCCCGCGGCCACGCCGCGCGGCAAAGGAAAGAAGTCAGATGCCAAGAGCTAAGGCGAAAACGACTCGCAAGCCGCGCGCGAAAGCGGTCGCGGCCACAACGCCGCGCTTGTCGCTGCACGACCTGAAGCCGCCGGAGGGCTCGCACCGCGTGCGCATCCGCAAGGGTCGCGGCCCGGGGTCGGGTATCGGCAAAACGGCCGGCCGCGGCGGCAAGGGTCAGACCGCGCGCCAGGGTGGCAAGGTACGCCCCGGATTCGAGGGCGGGCAGATGCCGCTCATCCGCCGTATCCCCAAGCGCGGGTTCACCAATCCGTTCAAGCAGCCGGCGCAGGTCGTGAACGTCCGCCACCTGGTGCTGCTGGCGGACGGCGTCGAGGTGACGCCCGAGACGCTGTTCGGCGCCGGGCTCGTGCGGCGTCCCGATCACCCGATCAAGCTGCTCGGCACGGGCGAGGTCCAGGGGCGGAAGTTCGTCGTGAAGGGCGTCGCCGTGTCGGCGAGCGCCAAGACCAAGATCGAGCAGGCGGGCGGAACGATCGCGTGAGCAATCCGATTCCCAATCTGTTCAAGGTTCCGGAGCTCAAAGAAAAGCTCCTGTTCACCTTGCTGTGCCTCGTCATCTACCGGATTGGGGCGCACATCGCGACGCCGGGCGTCAACGTCGATGCGCTCGCGGATTTCATGAGCACCCGCGGATCGGGCACGCTGTTCGGCCTGTACGACATTTTCTCGGGCGGCGCGCTGCGCCGGGCGACCGTCTTTGCGCTCGGCATCATGCCCTACATCTCGGCCAGCATCGTCTTCCAGCTGGCGGGACCGGTGTTCCCGGTCATCGAGAAGATGCAGCGCGACGAAGAGGGAAAGAAAACGCTGACGCAGTGGACGCGGTATCTCACGGTCGTGCTGTGCGTCTTCCAGGCGTACGGCTTCGCCCTCTTTACCGAGTCCCTCGCCAACGCCGTCGCCCATCCGGGCTTCGGGTTCCGCATGACGACGATACTCACGCTCACGACGGGCGGCATCTTCGTGATGTGGCTCGGCGAGCAGATCACCGAGCGCGGCATCGGCAACGGCATGAGCCTCCTGATCTTCTTCTCGATCATCGAGCGGATTCTGCCCGAGACGTTCAATACCATCGAGGCGCTCAAGACCGGCACGCTCAGCTTCCCGATCCTGCTCATCGTGCTCGTCATGATGGCGCTGGTGGTGGCGGGAACGGTGGCCGTCACGGTCGCGGCGCGGCGTATTCCGGTGCAGATCCCCCGGAAGGTCATGGGACGTGGACGCATTCGCGAGGGGCAGAAGACCTTCATCCCCCTGCGTATCAACAGCTCCGGCGTGATGCCGATCATCTTCGCGCAATCGCTGATCATCGTGCCGGGCACGATCGCGACATTCAGCGGCGTCCCGTGGCTCAAGAGTTTCGCCGAGTACTTCAATACGACGTCCGTGTGGTACATCGTCGCGAACGCCGTGCTGATCGTGTTCTTCGCGTACTTCTACACGTCCATCATCTTCAATCCGGTGGATCTGGCCGAGAACCTCAAGAAGCAGGGCGCGTTCATTCCGGGCGTGAAGCCGGGCGCGGCGACCGCGGATTACATCGACGAGGTATTGACGCGCATCACGCTGCCGGGCGCCCTGTTCCTGACCTTCGTCGCCCTGCTGCCGATGGTCATCTCCAACACGCTCAACATGCCGTTCGGGTTCGGCGGCACGGCGCTGCTCATCGTCGTGGGTGTCGCGCTCGATACGGTGCAGCAGGTGCAACAGCATCTCCTGCTGCGGCAATACGACGGCTTTATGAAGGGTGGCGGCCCAGGCGGCGGCACCTCGCGGGTTCGCTTCCGCCGCTAGTGCCTGCACTGTAAGTGTTCATACTCATCCTGGGGGCGCCGGGCTCGGGGAAGGGGACACAAGGGAAGATCCTCGCCGAGCGACTGGGGCTGCCCAAGATCACGACCGGCGACCTCATCCGCGGCGCGATGCGGGACGGTACGCCGATCGGGCTCGAGGTGAAGAAGTACTACGACGAAGGCAAGCTGGTGCCCGATAGCGTGGTGCTCGGCATGATCAAAGACGAGCTGGACCGCCCCGAAGCGAAAGACGGCGCGATCCTCGACGGCTTCCCCCGGACGGCCGCTCAGGCCGAGCTGGTGGACCGGACGCTGGCGCAGCGCGGCCAGCGGCTCAATCATATTCTGCTGCTCGATGTGACCGAAGACGAGCTCGTGCGGCGCATGAGCCAGCGCGCCCAGGTCGAAGGCCGCCCCGACGATACTCCCGACGCGATCAGGACGCGCCTGCAGGTCTATCAACGCGACACCGCTCCGCTCATCGCGCACTATGCCCAGCGGGGCATCGTGCACCGCGTCCCCGGCACCGGGTCGGTCGATCAGATCAGCGAGGCCATCAAGCGGATCATCGGTCGATGATCACCATCAAGTCGTCGCGGGAGATCGAGACGATGGCGGCCGCGGGCCGGATCGTCGCCCAGACGCTGGCGCTGGTGGGGCAGCACGTTCGGCCCGACATCACGACGGAAGAGCTGGACCGGCTCGCCGAGTCGTTCATCCGCAGCCATCCAGGCGCGCAGCCGTCGTTCAAGGGCCTGTACGACTTCCCGGCCACGCTGTGCACGTCGATCAATCAGGAAATCGTGCACGGCATTCCGTCGCACAAGCGCGTGCTGCACGACGGCGACATCGTGAGCATCGACGTGGGCGTCTGGCTCGAGGGACTGCACGCCGATTCGGCCGCCACGTTTCCCGTCGGCGACATCACGGCTGAGGCCGCGCGGCTTCTCGAGGTGACGCAGCAAGCGCTCGCCGCCGGAGTGACGGAGGCGCGGGCCGGCAATCACGTCGGCGACATCGGGCACGCCGTGCAGGACGTCGCGGAAGCTGCGGGCTATTCAGTGGTGCGGGAGCTGGTGGGGCACGGCATCGGCGCGTCGTTTCACGAGGAGCCGCAGGTCCCGAATTACGGCAAACCCAAGCGGGGGCCGCGCCTGGTGGCCGGTATGACCATCGCGATCGAGCCGATGATCAACGTGGGCGGCTCGGCGATCCGGACGCTGGACGACAAGTGGACCGTGGTCACGCAGGACGGATCGCTGTCGGCCCACTTCGAGCACACGGTCGCGATCGGAGAGAACGGTAACCCACCTCGCATCCTCACGTCCGAGTGAGGTCAGCCCATACCTGACTCTTTGGCCCTCGCCCGATCCGACATCCCAGCCAGATTCACGTTGACGTTCTCGGTTGCCCCATCGATCGCAGTTCTTGCCAGCATTCCCGCTACGCGCGCGTCGCTCGCGGCGTTCTGGTTGCCGATATGCTCGATGGTTTGGGCCAGCGCGAGGACGCGGCGGCCGAGCTTGACAACGTCCGCGGGCGGGCGCGAGGCGGCCAGCAACGCATCATCGATTGCGCCGGCGCGGCGGGCATCGCTCTTCGGCATCTTGTAAGCCGCGCTGACGCCCTCGTAAGCTGCCGCATCCTCATCGACCAGTCGCCGGAGCTCAGCGCGGAGCCGCTCGGCCTCGGCGAGGATCTCGCGGGCCTGGGCCTCGACTGCCGCGTACGCTTTGCGACCAACCGTGAGTCGCGCGACCATCGCCACGAGGGCCGCCGCGAGCGCGCCGGCTAGCGCCGCAGCGCTCCCGCCTCCGGGCGTCGGAGCCGCGCCCGCCAGCTCATCGATCCAGCCGTTCAGTGTGGGCGCGGCGTCGCGTGAAGGGGGAGGGGGAGGGGGAGGCGCCGCAGCGCGGATCTTCGCTTCCAGGATGTGACTGGCAGCATCGGATACTCGAAGCGCGGCTTCCGCCGCGCCCACGATCGCGCGCTCGGGAATGAGACCCACGATCTCGCTCTTTTGCACCGCGACGCCGTGCTTTTCCGCCCGGACCTTGATCGCATTGAGCACCACCGCGGGTGAGGTGATGTCGATGTCCAGGAGATTCATGGAGACCTGGGCGAGACCGTCCACGATGAAACCGCTCGCCTGCACACCCGGCAACCCGCCACTCGACGTCCGAATCTGCTTCGCAATGTCTTTGGCAATCGTGACATCTTGAGAATCGAGATAGACGTTGAACGCCACGAGGAACGGGCGCGCGCCGATCGCCGTAGCGCCGGCGGTGAGATGCACGCGGTTCGGCCCAAAGTCGGGATCCAGCTCGCGCCCGCGCATGCCCTCGAATTCGCCTTTCCGGACATCGGGGAGCAGCACGCGGTCGGGACGTGCGGCCGCACGCGCGTAGAGAAACACCGGGATTTTGAGCTCGTTCGCCGCCGCCTCTCCCAGCCGGCGGGCCAACGCGACACAGTCCTCCATCGTGACGCCCGAGACCGGCACGAAGGGGACGACGTCCGTCGCGCCCATGCGGGGATGCTCACCACTGTGTTTGGTGAGGTCGATCCGTTGCGTCGCCACCCGCATCGCTGCCAGGGCTGCTTCGACCGCCGCATCGGGCGGTGCGACGAACGTGAAGACCGACCGGTTGTGCGACGGGTCTTTCTGGACGTCGAGCAGCTGCACGCCGCCAACCGCGGTGAGCGCCGCTTGCAGCGCCTCGATCGTGGCCTGATCTCGGCCCTCGGAAAAGTTCGGCACACACTCGACGAGAGGTGTTGTCACGAGCTCTCCTTACGCCGCAGCGTCATAGCTCTCTCAGTAGGTTCAGCAGCCATTCGTGCATCGCCGGGTTGCCTCCCACCACTTCGCCACCCCCCCCACCACCCTGATCCAGGACGTCCTCGTTTCCATCCGGGCGCGTAATCCGGCCGCCGGCTTCGCGGATCAGCACGACGCCGGCCGCGAGATCCCAGGCCGCAAGGCCCTGCTCCCAGAATGCGTCAAAGTTGCCCGCGGCGACGTGCGCCAAGTCGAGCGCGGCGGATCCGGCCCGGCGAATGCCGCTCGTGTTGCGGGTGACGGCGGCAAACTGGCCCAAGTATTTCTCGAGACCGCCCAGCTGCCGGAACGGGAATCCCGTCGCGATCAGCGCGCGCCCGGGATCGGTCACCGCGGAGACCGACATCCTGCTCTCTCCGCGCCACGCTCCGCCCCCTGACCAGGCGCGATAGACGACATCACGAGTCACATCGTGAATGACGCCCACGCACAACGCACCACCCACCACGCACCCTATTGAAACCGCGTAGTTCGGAAACCCGTGTAGAAAGTTCGTCGTGCCATCCAGCGGATCGACGATCCACACGACGTCGCCCCGCGCGACGAGTGTGGGTGTCAATTCCTCACCCACAACCAGCGATCCCGGGACCGCGCGCTGCAGCGCCTCGGCGATCAGCTTCTCGGAGCCCCGATCGATATCCGTGACGAAATCGTGCTGGGCCTTTTCGGTCCACGCCTGCCACGCGGGCCGGACGGCCGTGCGAAGATAATCGGCGGCACGCGCCGCCGCGCTCGTCGCGATCTTGACTAAGTCGTTGTAATCTCGCACCTTGCAACGCCCATGCGACGAATTTTTAGCGGCATCCAGCCCTCCGGCGAACTCCACATCGGCAACTACCTCGGCGCGGTGCAGAACTGGGTCCGGCTGCAGACCGAGTATGACTCACTGTTTTGCGTCGTCGACCTGCACGCGATCACGCAGGACTACGACCCCAAGAGCCTGTCCTCGCTCACGCTCGATATGGCGGTGAGCCTCTACGCGGCCGGTCTCGATCCCGACAAATGCATCGTGTTCGTCCAGTCGCACGTCGCCGAGCACACCGAGCTCAACTGGCTGCTCACATCGGTGACGCCACTCGGTGAGCTCGAACGCCAGACCCAATTCAAAGACAAAGCGCAGCGCCAGGAGAGCATCCTTGCGGGACTGCTGGCCTATCCCGTCCTGCAGGCGGCGGACGTGTTGCTCTATAAAGCTAGCCTGGTCCCGGTGGGAGAGGATCAGGTGCAACACCTGGAGCTGATGCGGGAAATCGCGCGCCGCTGGAACGCGCGCTACGGCGAGGCTTACTTCCCCGAGCCTCAGCCGCTGCTCACCAGGACCAAGCGGGTCCTGGGACTCGACGGCAAGGCAAAGATGTCCAAGAGCCTGGGCAACACCATCGGCCTGTTCGAGTCGCCCGAGGCGATCTGGGAGAAGCTGCGGCCCGCCGCCACCGACCCCGCGCGCGTGACACGGAAGGATCCCGGCACGCCCGAGATCTGCAACCTCTACACGCTGCACCAGGGGTTCTCGCCGCCGGCAACGGTCGAGGAGGTCGCGGACAAATGCCGCACCGCGGGGTGGGGCTGCCTCGACTGTAAGCGCAAGCTCGCCGACCACATGATCGCCACCCTCGCCCCGATGCGGGAGCGGGCGGCCGCGTTGAAGCGCGACCCCGCCGGCGTGATGGCGCGGCTGCGCGCGGGCGCCGACAAGGCGCGCAACCTCGCGCGCCGCACGATCGCCGACGTGCGCGATCGGATGGGGTTCTTGAAAGCAGGAGAGGACTGATGGTGGCGAGTCGATTGATTGAGATCTTCCGGCTCGATCTCATGCTGCAGATCGGCCTGGCCACGCTTCTCGGCGGAGCGATCGGGATGGAGCGCGAGCTGGGCGGCAAGCCGGCGGGCCTTCGGACCAACATCCTCATCTGCATCGGGTCGGTTCTCTACACGCACCTTTCGCTGGCGATGCTGACCGGCAGCACCGGAGCGATTCCCGTCGGCACCGACACGACCCGCGTGGCCGCGCAGATCGTGACCGGCGTCGGTTTCATCGGCGCGGGAACCATTCTGCATGCGCGCGGCGCCGTGGTGGGACTGACCAGCGCCGCCACGATCTGGGTCGTCGCCGCGATCGGCATCGCGCTCGGCAGCGGTTACTACCTCGAGGGCGTCGGCACCACCCTCGCCGTGCTCGTGGTGCTCGCCGGGCTGGGCCGCGCCGAGAAGATCCTGCAAGCGCACTCCATGCAGTCGACGATCACTATTCACGCGCGCCCCGGACCGACCGTGCTCGAGGACCTGGAAACGCTGGTGCGCCGGACCGGACTCGATATTCTGACCATCTCGAACCGGCAGGAGAACGTCGATCTGGTGATCGAGCTGGAATTGCGCGGGTCGAAGCGCCTCTACGATCAGGCGGTCGTGACATTGCTGCACCACAACCACGTCCGCACCGTTTCCACGGGGGAGTGACGGCGAGGCGCCTGGTGGTGGATCTCGCGTCGCCCCGCGCATCCTGGCGCATCCCGGCCGCGCGCGTGAGTGAAATCGGTGCGGCGCTGGGAAAGCAGTGGGAGCTGGTCGAAATCCGCACTCCCGCCTCCTCCGATGGAGACGGCGCGTCGGGGAGCGGATCGCCTGAGGCGATCGCCGCCGCGCAGGGCGCCGAGATCTACATCGGGTACGGGATCGCGGCGGGCGTTGCGACGGCAAGCAAGGGAACGCTGCGGTGGGTGCACAGCGGCACCGCCGGCATCGGCTCGAGTATCGCGCAGCTCCGCGGCAGCGGCATTCAGCTGACGAACTCCGCGGGTGTGCACGCCGAGCCGATGGCGGATTGGGTGATCGCGGCGATCGCGTACTTCGCGCGCGGGCTGGACCGCATGGCGGTCGCGCAGCGCGAGGGACGCTGGGCCAAGGAAGAATTCGCCGATCATGCCGAAATGCTCCCCGAGCTGAGGGATGTGCGTGTCGGCATTCTCGGCCTCGGCGGGATCGGCAACGCCGTCGCGCGACGCGCGGTGGGTCTCGAGATGCCGGTGGCGGGCGTGCGCCGCCACGCGCGCCGGGGCGGTCCCGCTGGCGTCCGCTGGGTCGGCGGTCTGAACGACCTGCCGCGACTCGCGGCGGAAAGCGATTGCCTCGTGATCGCGGCCCCGCACACCGCGGAGACGGCCGGCGTCGTCAATCGCCAGGTGCTGGAGCGCCTGCCGCGGGGCGCGCTCGTGATCAACGTGTCGCGCGGCTCGCTGCTCGACGAAGCGGCGCTGCTGGCGCTGCTCGATTCCGGTCAGCTGCGGGGCGCCGCGCTGGATGTCTTCGCGACGGAGCCGCTGCCCGCCGGGCACCCCTTCTGGAAGCACCCGCGCGTCCTGATGAGCCCGCATGTGAGCGCGGTCACCAGCCGCTTCTGGGAGCGGGAGACGGCTTTGATCGTGGACAACATCAAACGCTATCTTGCAGGTGCGCCCCTCACGAACGTCGTCGATCTGGAAGCCGGGTACTGAATGGAAAAGATCATCAAGGCCGCCGTGGACCGCGGGGCGTCCGACCTGCACATCAAGGCCGGCGACGTCTTCCGGGCGCGCATCAATGGGCGGCTGGTTCCTCTCACCAAGCAGCGCCTGACGCCCGAGCAGACCAAGGCCATCGCGAAGCAGCTCATCTCCAATGACGACGACCGCAGCCGCCTCGACAAGCTGCGGGACTACGATTGCTCCTGGGGCGTGCCGGGCATCGGGCGGTTCCGCGTCAACATCCTGCGGCAGCGCTCGTCGTTCATGATCGTGATGCGCGTGATCCCCTTCGATGTACCCACGTTCGAGACGTTGAAGCTTCCCGCCGTCCTCGCCGATGTGGCGACCACCGAGCGGGGCATGATCCTCGTCACCGGGGTCACCGGGTCGGGCAAGAGCTCCACGATGGCGGCGATCATCAATTACATCAATCAGACCCAGCACCGCCACATCCTCACGCTCGAAAACCCGATCGAGTTCCTGCATCGCGACATCAATTGCTCGGTGACGCAGCGGGAAATCGGCGTGGATACCGACGATTTCCGCACCGGCCTGCGGGCCGCCCTGCGCCAGGACCCCGACGTGATCCTGATCGGCGAAATGCGCGACGCTGAGACCGTCGACACGGCGCTGAAGGCCGCGGAAACCGGTCACGTGCTCGTCTCGACACTGCACACGCCGGATGCGGTCACGACCGTGAACCGGATCATCTCGATGTTTCCGCCGGAGGAGCAGGATATCGCGCGGCTGCGTCTGTCGGAGGCGCTGCACGCGGTCGTGTCGCAACGGCTGCTGCCGCGCGCCGACGGCCACGGCCGCGTCGCCGCGCTCGAGGTCCTGCTTGCCACCGGCGCGGCACGCGACATGATTCGCGAGCGCGATCGCACGGCATCGCTCCCGGACTACATCAAGGCGTCACGTGAGCAGTACGGCATGCAGACGTTCGACCAGCAGCTGATGGATCTCGTCGCCGACGATGTCGTGACGTTCGAGACGGCCCTCGCCGCCTCGTCCAATCCCTCCGACTTCCAGCTGCAGGTGCGCACGCTGCGGCGCCGCCCCCGGGTGGGCGTGCCGGCGCAAGCGCTGCCGGGGCAGGCCGAGGAGAAGCCGGCGGGCATCGCGGACGATCTGTCCAACATGCTGCCGCCGTGATTTCGCGCTGGCCGCTGGGAATTTTCGCGCCCATTCCCACGCCGTTCGACCCCACGACCGGCGACCTCGCGCCGGCGCAGCTGCTGCAGAACGTCGCGCGCCTCTGCGCTGACGGCGTGCACGGCATCGTGGTATCCGGGACCACGGGCGAGGCCCCGCTCCTCGATCCCGACGAGCAGCGCCAGCTCGTGGCGGTCGCGGGGGAGGCGACGACGAATGCCACCTGGTTGATTGTGGGAACCGGCGGCGAATCGACGCGGCAAACGATCGCGCTCACCAAGGCGGCCGCTGCCGAAGGTGCCGATGCCGTGCTGGTCCGCGCGCCGTCGTACTTCTCCGCGCAGACAACGACCGCAAGCCTCGTCGCGCACTTTCACGCGGTCGCGGACGCGAGTCCGGTGCCGGTGTTGATTTACAACATTCCCAAGTACACGCGCCTGTCGCTCGATCCGGCGATGCTGCAGCAGCTGGCGGATCACGAGCAGATCGTTGGCGTGAAGGACTCGTCCGGCGACCTGAGTAATCTCGCGGCGTATCGCGAGGCCGTGCCGCGGTGGACGGTACTGGCGGGCTCGGCGTCATTGCTGTTTGCAGGGCTCGAGCTCGGTTGCCAGGGCGGCGTGGTGGGCGTGGCCTGCTACGCGCCGAGCCTGTGTGTGCAGCTGCTCCGCGAGTTCGAGCACGGTGATCGGGTGGCCGCCGGCCGCCTTCAGGAGCGGATCACGCCGCTCGACAAGGAAATCGTCGGCAAGTTCGGCCCCGCCGGCGTGAAGGCGGCGATGGATGCCGTCGGATTGTACGGCGGACCGGTGCGCCCTCCGCTCGCGCCGCTCTCGGCGGCGGATCGCGAGCGCGTCAGCGCGCTCGTGCGCGGTGACTGACTACGGCGTGCTGTTTCGCGCGCTGGCGATTTCGCGGCTCGCGGGAACTCCCAATCATGAGAAGGTTCGTGAGATCCTGAAGCGCGAGCTCGAGGCGCGCGGGTTTTCCGTCGAACAGCACGCGTTCTCGGGCCGACCCGCGCGTGTGCTGCTCGGCGCACCGCGTGTGGTGCACGGCATCAACCTGATCGCTCGGCCGTCCGGCCGTCCGGCGGTCCGACCGTCCGTCTGGCTGGTCGCGCATTACGATTCTAAAGGCCAGCCCATCTCGATGGCGTTACGCCTTCTCGGATTCGGCGCGCTGCTGATCGGACTGATCGGGCTGCTCTTCGCCCCCCCCCTCGCCCCCGTGCCGGCCCTTGCCGCCATCGCTCTCGGGGGGGGGGCAGCAATCGCCCTGCTGAATCGCGTGACGGACAACTCGCCCGGTGCGGTCGACAATGCCACGGCGCTCGTGACCGTTTTCATGACGCTCGACCAGCTTCCTCGCGGCATCCCGGTTGGTGTCGTGTTTCCCGATGCCGAGGAGTTCGGTCTGGTGGGCGCGCGAGCATTGGTCAGCGATCGCGCTGCCTGGTTTACTGATGCGGCCGTCATCAACCTGGATGGTCTGGACGATACCGGCCGAGCGACAGCATTCATGCACCGTCCCGGCACAATCAGCGCAGCGATTGTGGCTGCGCTTCGGGCACGTGCGTGGCGCTGGCTACCCGTGGTCGTGGACGGCATTGCGCTGGCGCGCGTGAGTAGGGAGTGCGTCACGATCATGAAGGGGAACTGGCGCACCATGCGCGTTGTGCACCGGCCCGAGGATGCGGTCGATCGCGTCAGATTGGATGGGGCGGCGCTTGTCGCGGCGGGGCTAGCGCGGGTGTTACGCGCTCCCTAGCTTCTTTCGGAGGAGCCCGGCGCATGGCCCCGGGTCCTTGGGCCCCCCCAGCGGGGGCCTTTTTTTCGTCCAGGAGCGTGCGTGTTCGGTCCCAAGACGCAGTGCGTCGTGGTCGTCGGTGCTCAGTGGGGCGACGAGGGGAAGGGCAAAGTCGTCGACGTGCTCGCCGAGCGCGCGGACCTGGTGGTGCGCTATCAGGGCGGCGCCAACGCGGGACACACGGTTGACACGGGTGAGGGTAAGTCGTTCGTCCTGCATCAGATACCATCGGGTATCCTGCAGGGCGCGGTGTGCGTGATGGGGAACGGCGTCGTGCTCGATCCCGAACAGCTCTTCGCCGAGCTCGATGCGCTCGAGGCGCGCGGCGTCCGCACCGATCACAAGCTGCACATCTCCGACCGAGCCCATCTGACGCTCCCGTATCACAAGCTGCTCGACCGCGCCCGCGAGAAAAAGGACCAAATCGGCACCACAGGGCGGGGGATCGGGCCGACCTACGAGGACAAATACGGACGCCGCGGCGTCCGGGTGGGCGATCTCCGCAATCTCGCGCGTGCTCAGGAAGCCGTGCGGGCGCGCGTCGCAGCAGCGAACCAAATGCTGGGAATGCTGGGAGCGGCGAGCGCGGAGCAAGCAGATCCGGAAGAGCACGTGCAGCTGCTTGAACGGCTGGCGCCCCGACTCCTTCCGTTAGCGGTCGATGCGGGGCGCGTGGTCTGGGAAGCGTTGGAGCGCGGCGAGGCCGTGTTGCTGGAGGGGGCGCAGGGCGCGCTGCTCGACGTCGATCACGGGACCTACCCGTACGTCACGTCATCCAACACGACGGCGGGCGGCGCCGCGGTCGGCGTGGGGATCGGGCCCACAGCGATCGATGCGGTACTCGGTGTTGTGAAGGCCTACACGACGCGAGTCGGGAATGGGCCATTGCCCACCGAAGCGGCGCCCAATGTCGCCGAGCGCATTCGCGAGCTGGGGGGTGAATTCGGCGCGACAACGGGGCGGCCGCGGCGCTGTGGATGGTTCGACGCGGTGGTGGTACGGTACGCGGTGCGGGTGAATGGCCTGACGGGGCTAGCGGTCACGAAGCTGGACGTGCTCGACACGTTCGCGGAGATACCGGTGGGGGTCGGCTATCGGCTGGACGGCGAGATCATCGACAGCATGCCGGCGGACGTGGAGACGATCGCGCGGGTCGAGCCCATCTATGAGACGGTACCCGGCTGGCAGAAGAAGCTGTCAGAGGTGCGGCGGCTCGCCGATCTTCCCGCAGCGGCGCGGGCATATGTGGATCGACTGCAGGATCTCGCGGGGGCGCCGATTCGATATGTGAGCGTGGGGACGCGGAGAGATCAGATCATCGAGGTCTGACGGCTTTTGCAAAACGCCAACTATCGTGCATAAAGCAACGCAGTTTGTGTAAGCTGTTACGCTGGGAGCGATTGCCGTGACAGAACTTACGCGACGGGCACTGTTCTTGCCCTTTCATCGTCCGGATTCTCTGCTCAGGGCAAACCGTCGGTGACGGCGGGGCGCAAAGCCAAGGGGTCTCGGATGTGTTGAGACAGCCCGGCTGCCAGAGGCGTGTTCAGCGCCAGCCCGAGGGCGAGAAGGAGTTCGCTTCGCTCACATCGGGTTCTAGGGCGCACGGTGTGCGGCAGGCGATCACCCCCTGGGGAAACCCAGGGGGTTCTCGTTTTTTGGGACTTGTCGTCGGTTAAGTTCGCTCCATGCCTGTTGTCGTCCTTGTGGCGCCCGCCGCGTTCAAAGGCACCCTCGGTCCCCGCCAGGTTGCCGAGGCCATCGCGAGCGGCGTGCGTCGCGCCCTGCCTGAAGCCACTGTGCTCGAGTGCCCCGTCGCGGACGGTGGCAACGGCCTGCTCGATGTGGTGCTTCCCGCCGGCGCGCTGCGCGAGCGGCTCGAAGTCAGTGGCCCGACCGGCGACAGGGTCTCGGCCGAGCTGGGATGGATCGATGGCGAGACGGCGATCATCGAGAGTGCGTCCGCCTGCGGCCTCGCGCTCGTGGAGCCGGAGGATCGCGATCCCCTTCGCACAACCACGCGCGGTGTCGGCGAGCTGATCTGGACCGCCGCCGATCGTGGTGCGCACACCATCGTCGTCGGACTCGGCGGCACCGCGACCGTCGACGGTGGGACGGGCGCTGCGCGCGGGCTGGGATGGACATTCGAGAACGCCGCGGGTGACCAACTGCCCGACGGCGGCGGCTCACTCGTGGAGCTCGCGTCCCTGGGACGGGGATGGGGCCTGGACGCGCGCATCGTGGCACTGGCCGACGTCGCGACTCCGCTCATCGGTCCGGAGGGCGCAGCCCCCGTCTTCGGGCCGCAAAAGGGTGCGCGGCCCGAGGAGATTCCTCAGCTCGTCGCGGGGCTCACGCGGCTCGCGGAGCTGTGGGCTCAGGCAGGACGGCCCGATCTTGGCTCGCTGCCGATGGGTGGCGCGGCAGGTGGATTGGCTGCAGGCCTCGTGTTCTTCGCCAGGGCCGAGCTGGAGCGCGGTGCGAACTGGGTGCTGGAGCGAGCCGGCTTTGATGCCGCATTAGCGAAGGCGGACCTCGTCATCACCGCCGAAGGCCGATTCGACCGGACGTCGCTGGTGGGAAAGGCCCCTGGGGAGGTGGTGCGCCGGGCCCAGGCCGCAAAGAAGAAAGTCGCGGTCG
Source organism: Gemmatimonadota bacterium (assembly GCA_003221895.1). Classification (GTDB taxonomy): domain Bacteria; phylum Gemmatimonadota; class Gemmatimonadetes; order Gemmatimonadales; family GWC2-71-9; genus 20CM-2-65-7. The sequence goes on from QHUJ01000122.1 coordinate 29,843, forward strand.
TGGCGGGCAAGGTCGACAATCTGATCGGCGTCCATGCGGTCGAGGGCGACGGCGGCGGGCGGATGCTCGACGCCCCGGCGCTGGCCCGAATGGCGGAGCAGGTCGCGCGCGAGGCGCTGCACCTTTAACTTCCGGCTCCCTATGTCGCCCGCTACAACTGCAGACAAGACAATGGACAAGCTCGTGTCGCTCGCCAAGCGGCGCGGCTTCGTCTTTCAATCCTCCGAGATCTACGGCGGCCTCGGTTCCGTGTGGGATTACGGGCCGCTGGGCGTCGAGCTCAAGAAAAACCTCAAGGAGCGCTGGTGGCGCTCGATGGTCCACGAACGCCAGGACATCGAGGGGCTCGACGCCGCTATCCTGATGCATCCCAAGGTTTGGGAGGCGTCGGGGCACGTCTCGGGGTTCACCGACCCGCTCGTGGACTGCAAGCAGTGCAAGAACCGCTTCCGCGCCGACGATCCCAGGATCAAAGGCACGCCGGGGCAGCCGGACGCTCAATGCCCCGTATGCGGCAGCAAGGGTACGCTCACTGCGCCGCGGCAATTCAACCTGATGTTCAAGACGTTCATGGGACCGGTCGAGGAAGAGGCCGCTGTCACCTACCTGCGGCCCGAAACCGCGCAGGGCATCTACGTCAATTATCTCAACGTGCTGCAGTCCTCGCGCCAGAAGATTCCGTTCGGCATCGCGCAGATCGGCAAGGCGTTCCGCAACGAGATTACCCCGGGCAACTTCATCTTCCGCACGCGCGAATTCGAGCAGATGGAGATGCAGTTCTTCGTGAAGCCGGGCAGCGAGAACGAATGGTTCGAATTCTGGCGCGCCGAGCGAATGAAGTGGGTAGAGGGGCTCGGTATTCGGAGTGAGAAGCTGCGCTGGCACCAACACGGTCAAAACGAGCTCGCGCATTACGCGAAGGACGCCTACGACATCCAGTACGAGTTTCCGTTCGGCTGGCAGGAGTTCGAGGGGATCCACAACCGCACCGACTTCGATCTGTCGAACCATCAGAAGCACGCGGGGAAGAAGCTCGATTACCTCGACCCGAAGACCAACGAGCGGTTCATTCCGTACGTCGTCGAGACGTCCGCCGGCGCCGATCGCACGACGCTGGTGGTGCTCTGCGATGCCTATAGAGAGGAAGAGGTGAGCGGTGCCGAGGCGGCCGAAGGGGAGGAGGGTGGGGGGGGCGGTGGGGGCGGCGAAACCCGTGTCGTACTCAAGCTCAAACCGTCACTCGCCCCGCTTAAGGCGGCCGTGTTTCCGTTGGTAAATAAGGACGGAATGCCGGAGCTCGCCCGTCGTATCCACGACGACTTGCGGCGCCATTTCAATGTCTTCTTCGACGACGGTGGATCGATCGGGCGGCGCTACCGCCGCCAGGATGAAGCCGGCACACCGTTCGGCGTGACGATCGACGGGCAGTCGACGCAGGATCAGACGGTCACGGTCCGCGATCGCGACACGCTGAAGCAGGATCGCGTGGCCGCGGCCAAACTCGTCGAGTATCTGACGCAGAAGCTGGCGGGGTGAAGCGGGTCCTCGTGGAATGCCGCGACCTGTTCTTTCGCGGCAAGATCCAGGAAATCATTCACAGCCGGGGAGCCGAGCCGGTACGGGAGGAGCCCTACCAGCTTGCCGTCGTCGAGCTGGGGAGAGCCGGGGCGGAAGAACGCATCCGAGTCTTGGTCAAGCGCGGTATACCCGTGCTGGCGTTCGGGACGCATGTCGATGCGGCCGCCCTCCGAGCCGCCCGGGATGCGGGAGCGCACGCAGTCCCGAATTCTCAACTGGAAACCGAGCTCCGCGCGCTGCTCTAACTGCCGCGCACGTTGAGGAACAGAGCATGCCTGCCGACCGGAAACGCGTTGATGTCTCGGTACTCGGGGCAGGCGCCGCCGGCCTCGCCGCGGCGCGCGACTTGTCCCAGGCGGGACTGCGCGTCACCGTGATCGAGGCGCGGCCGCGGATAGGCGGCCGCATCCTCACGCGCCACGATCCCCGTTCTCCCGTCCCGCTCGAGCTCGGCGCGGAATTCGTTCACGGTGAAGCTCCCGAGACGCTATCCGTCGCACAAGCGGCGGGTCTGACGGTGATCGAGCTGCCTGCGACTCGCGAGCTCGCGACGGCGGGACACTTCAGCCAGCTGGGGGACCTCTGGGGCGATGTGCAACGCATGAACAAGGAGCTCGCGCGGCGGGTCGCAAAACGGGGCAAGGACTTTCCGGTGAGCGAGTACCTCGAATCGGCCCGGCTGCCGCCGCTGCGCCGCAAGCTGCTTAGAGGATTCGTAGAAGGCTTTTACGCCGCGCGTCCCGAGCGGTTGAGCGCAAAATCGCTCGGTGAGGAAGCGGCCAGCGATGGCGGTGGCGAACCGAGCGCAGGCGAGCGCGACGAGACGCAGTTCCGCATCCTCAACGGTGGCGACGCGTTGATGCAGTGGCTCCGCGACGGGCTGGACCCCGAGCGCGCCGAAGTGCGGCTGAGCACAGTTGCCCACGCCATTCGCTGGAAGCGCGGCCAGGTCGCGGTCGTCTGTCGTGGCGGCGACGGCGCCGCCGGCGAATCCACCGTACACGCGCGCGCGGTCGTGATCGCCCTGCCGGCCGCCGTCCTGAAGGCCGGCGCGCTCGGGTTCGAGCCGGCACTTCCGGCAAAGCAGCGGGCGCTTGCCGGGATCGAGACCGGGCACGTTCTCAAGATCGTGCTGCGCTTTCGCCACGCGTTCTGGGAGAATCCTGAGTTTCTCAAGGAGCGGCGGGGGAACAGCAACGCGGACACCGGCAGGTTGAACTTCCTGCATGCCCCGGGGGCTGAGATCCCCACCTGGTGGACCTCGCTCCCGGTGCGCGCGCCACTCCTCACCGGCTGGGTCGGCGGCGTCACCGCCGAGACGCTGCTCGCCGAGGAGCCTGCATCGCGTCTCGAGCGCGGTCTCGTCGCGCTGTCGGACGTGATGGCGGTGCCGCGGCGCGAGCTGGAGGAGAACCTCGACGACTGGGCCAGCCATGACTGGCGGGCCGACCCGTTCGCCCGCGGCGCCTACAGCTACATCGGCGTCGGCGGGTCGGACGCGCCGCGCGCCCTGGGCCGGCCGGTCGAGGGCACGCTCTTCTTCGCGGGCGAGGCAACCGACGGCGAACAGATCGGCACGGTGGCGGGCGCGCTGGGCAGCGGGCGGCGGGCGGCGCGCGAGCTGCTGCGCGCGACTTCCTGATGGATCGCGACCGCGAGCTGCTGCGCCATTTTCTCGCCGCGCTGGCGTATCGGACGCAAAAGGCCGTACGCGCCGCCCCGGATCATTACGCCGGCTTCAGCGCCGGCAATCGCGTGCGGACGCCGGCCGAGTTGCTGCGTCACATGTCGGCTTTGATGGGCTACGTCCGCACGTACTTCGTGGGTGGGTCGTATCCGATGAAGCCCGAGCCCCTGCCCACTTTCCAGGAGGAAATCGCGCGCTTTCACGAGCTGCTCGAGGCGGTCGGCGGGCTGCTCGCGAGCGGCGCGCCGTGTTCGATCTCCACCGAGCAATTGTTGCAGGGACCCTTCGCCGACGCGATGACGCATGTGGGCCAGCTCGCCATGCTGCGGCGCCTCGCCGAGTCCCCCGTGCCACCCGAGAACTTCATCTACGCCGACATCCGCGCTGATCGGCTGGATGCCGATCAGCCCCCGCCCGCGCGGCCGGACGAGCGCTGGCCCGAGGCGCCGTCTTCGAGTGGAGATGTCGTGGAGCGTCAGTAGCGGCTTCCACCGGCCAGCAGATCCGTCGCGGAAGCGAACACGGAACACTGAATCGCGACGGCCCACCCATCGGGAAACGACGGCGCGCCGGGGATCGTGTGCACCGGCCAGTGGTCCCGGCGCACCGTTGTCTTGAGCAGCGTTGCCGACGTGACGCGATAACCCATCCCGACTTCGGCGTTCATCTGCGTCGTCTCGCGGCCCACCCAGAACGTTTGATTCACCGGCAGCACGAAGGCGTAGCGATAGTACTCGTATCGTCCGGCGAGAAAAACCCGCGGACTCACCGTTCCCCGCAGCTCCGCATACCAGCCGAATCCATGCAACGGATCGGTGACCGTCGGCACTTCGTACTCTGACCAGCTCGCTTCCGCGCGGGCTTCGATGTAGCCCTTGCTGAACCGCACATCACCGGCGACGACCGTCTGCTTGTAGTCCTTCCACGACCTTCCCGAAGGCAGCTGCGCGCTGACCGAGTCTCCCAGATAGGGTCCATGTGTCGCCGTCGCGCCAATTCGGAATGCGGGACCAACGCTCACCCCGATGCCGGCGATGGGGCGCAGGTAATCGTCCGGTGGTGGCGTGTACCGCTCATTGACGGCAGGGAGGGAAGTGAGGGCGACGTGATAGTCAAAGCGTCCCCCGGCAACGACTCCGGTCGCCACGGCGCCCCAGGGATATTGCGCAGGGTAGGCGTCGGGCTCGCCGATCAGCGGGTTCGTGTTGGAAAAGCGGCGCGTTCCGAATGTCCCGATTGGTTGCAGAATCTTGCCGGCTTCAATCGTGAGCGAACTGGCAGCGCGCGCCTTGACCTCCAGTTGCTCCAGATAGACCGCATCTTCGTTCTCCGCGCTCCCTGCTTCCGCCATCACATGCGCCAGGAAGTCGACCTTGGGGCCGGCGCGGATAGCGAGCCATGACCGCGCTCGTCCTGCGATAGCAGGCTCGCCGCCGTTGCGCGCCAGCAGGCGCGATGCGGAGTCGGTTTTCCACAGCTCGCCATCGAATAGAAACTCGACGGCGACGCGCTGGGCTCGCACCGGCCCGGCCAGGAGTGCGGTGCACGCCAGCGCGAGCAAGCAGGCGCGTGTCACGCAGTGCCGTGCCCGTCGTGGCCATCGAGAACCTCGCGGACCGTGCGCAGGAGTACATCGGGCTGCAGCGGTTTCTGCAGGAATGCCGTGCCGGGCACGAGCACGCCATGCCGTTCGATCGCCTCGGCAGAGTACCCGGAGATGAAGAGGACGCGCAGGCCCGGGCGCTCGCGCTGCAGCTGCTGCGCGAGCTCCTTGCCCGACATATGCGGCATGACGACGTCGGTGAGCAGGAGATCGATGTTGCCTTCGTGCCGTGCGGCGATCTCGAGTGCCTCAGGTCCGTGGCTCGCCTCGAGGACCTGGTAGCCGCGGCTCGCGAGGCAGCGGCGCAGCAGGCTGCGCATCTGCACCTCATCCTCGGTGACGAGCACGGTCTCGTGGCCTCTCGAGTCGCCACCCGTCGTCGGATCTACCGCTGCGCGAGTCGATTCGACCGCGGGCGGGAGGTAAATCCTGAACGTGCAGCCCTCTCCTGGCTGGCTGTAGACCGTGATGCTGCCTCCCGACTGCCGCACGATCCCGTACACGGTGGAGAGGCCGAGCCCGGTTCCTTTCCCTTGTGGCTTGGTCGTGAAGAACGGCTCGAAGATGCGGCGGCGAGTCGCTTCATCCATGCCGCTGCCAGTGTCGGTCACGGCGAGCATCACCGCCGGTCCCGCCGCGATGGCGTCGGGCCGCCGCTCATAGCGCTCATCCAGCCGCACATTGCGCGTCTGAATCAGGACGGTGCCGCCGTTGGTGGGGGGCATGGCGTCGCGCGCGTTCACGACGAGGTTCATGATCACCTGCTCGAGCTGTCCGGGGTCGGCCTTGATGCGCGACAGTCGCGGCTCGAGCTCCGTCTTGAGCACGATGTCTTCGCCGATGAGCCGATTCAACATCTTCTCCATGCCCGACACGATGTGATTCAAATCGACGACTTGCGGTTGGAGCACCTGCTTACGGCTGAACGCGAGCAGCTGCTTCACCAGCGCCGCCGCGCGCTCGGCCGCCTCGTTGATCTGTCCGAGGTCCTCCTGCAACGCGGCGTCGCCGCTCGCGTTGCGCACCGAGATCTGGGCGAATCCCATGATGACCGTCAGGAGATTGTTGAAGTCGTGGGCGACACCGCCGGCCAGCGTGCCGAGCGCCTCGAGCTTCTGCGATTGCCGCAGCTGCTCTTCGCTGTCGCGCAGCGCCTGCTCGGCGCGCTCCCGCTCCTGGACCTGCTCGCGCAGACTCGCGTGTTGTTTGCTCAGCGACGCGATGAGCCGGTTGTAGGCCTCGGTCAGCGTGCCGATCTCGGCGGGAGGCGGCGAGCCGGGATCGTCGAAATGCGGATAGGCGGCCTCGCGGCCGCCGGCGCTCGCGCCGGCGCGCAGAAACGCAACGAACTGCGCCAGTGGCCGCAGCGTGGTTCGCGAGACGAGCGCCGCTCCCCCGCCGACGAGCAGCACGGCGAGTATCCCGGCGAGCAGGAACGAGCGACCCAGCGCGCCCGTCAGCGGATTGAGGGACGCGCTGACCGAGCGGGCCAGGTGCAGCGTCGCCGGCCGCCCGTTGTCGGATAAGCCGAGTGGCACGCTCGCCGTGACGAAGTCGGGGTCGCCGATGCGACTGACGCCGCCGATGGATGCGACCAGGCTGTCACCGATGGTCACGAAGGCCTCTGTCCCCGCTACGGTGGTGAAGCGAGGCAACACGCGATCGAGTCGCTGGCCGAGCAACAGCACACCAATCGGATAACCGTCGAGCAAAATCGCCACGCAGCCGACCTGGAATGGCACCCCGCCGGCGCTCGAGCGAAGCACGCCGAATCCGGAATCCGCGGTGGCACTATCGGCGGTGAGCGCGTATCTGACTGCTGGCACCGTCACGACGTCGCCCTTGCGCGGTGCTCCCCCTCCCGCGGCGCGGCTGACGGCCGCGAGAACTTTCCCGCTATCGTCGGTGACGACGAGCAAGTCGCGGTCGAGGTCCGCGAACACGCGCTCCACTTCGCGCTGAATCGTTGCCAGGAGATCGGGTCGCGACGGTAAGCCGGCGTTGGTTTCGACCCGCCAGGTTTGCAGCGCCGCACGCAAGGTGGGGCTCGTCGACACCACGGACGACGTGGCGAGCAGCAGACGGAGATCGCGATCCTGCAGCTGCTGCAACCCGCGCTGGCTCGCCTCGAGCTCGGCGATGAACGCGTGGCGAACGTCAGAGGCGGCGCTCGCTCGCAGCGCCAGGAAGGCCACGGCGACCACCACGCCGGTCACCAGCGCGCTGAGCAGCGCCAGCTTCGCGCCCAGCGGGCTGGCGCGCAGCCGGGCTCGCAGCGTCACGGCTTGGTGGACTCGGTCAGCGGTATGGAGACCTCGAGCGTGGTCGTTTGACCCGCCGCCACGCGCACTCGTGTGACGATCGGCCGGATGCGCTCATGCCACGCGACCAGCTGATACTCGCCGGCCGGAATTCCCTCGATCAGGAACCGGCCCGACGAATCCGGCGTCACGAAGTAGCGATTCGGCAGCACCAGGATATAGCCGTTCATGTCCGCGTGAATGTGACAAAAGACCTGAACGATGCCGGCGCGGTCGAACCGCAACGACTTCGACTCTCCCTTGGGGTAGCGTCCCAGGTCGAATGTGCGGGCTCGCGAGAGAGAGAAGACGTTGTGGTAAATGGGATCGTCATTGGGGAAGGAGACCGCAGTGCCCATTGTCACGGCGAGCACATGCGGCGTAAATCGCTCGTCGTGTTGTCGCATCGCGGGCATCTCAGCGGACGTCGGCTGCGGCGCGGCCAGCCCCGGCGCGTCCTCGAGATAGAGCACGACGTTCGCAAACGGATTGCCGGCTGCGGGCGGCGGTGAGGAGCCGAGATCACCGGGCTCGTTGTAGACACGCACGCGCATTCGGGTACTGGTGAGCCGGGTGGATATCCGGGCCGTGCCTTCGAGGCGCCCGGCATCGCGTGCAGTGACGGCCACAGGGGCGGGTGACGGCGCCTGCAACGAGGCGAGCAGCACGAGGATTGCCAGGGCTCCCACGGTCCTAACCTAGTGTTCCGGGAACCTTCCGCCAAAACACGAGGGGCCTGAATGCGGTTGCTGAGCGGAGTAAGGCTCCGAGGCCAAGGAAAATGTTCTAGCCCGATCGGGTTAGATCAAACGGCACAGGAACTCCAGTCGCAGCGCGGTGTCTCCCATGCATGGCAAAATGTGAAGTCTGCGGCAAGGACCATCACCTGTCGTTCGATGTCATTCGCGATGGCACGTCCTACACGTTCGCGCGGAAAGACGGCGCGAACATTCCGCGCCGGCGCTCGAGCAGCTGATTGCATGACGCAAACCGGGCCTGGGGCGCCTGCAATGGCGCCTCGGTGTTGCTATTGTGGTGAATCCATCTCCACCAGCCCGGGCGATCCCGTCGTCCTCCACGCAGCAGAGCAAGCACCACGTCTGTATGCCCATCGACCCTGTGTGAGGGAGAAACCGGCCGTCTCGCGCACGCGCCCGCTGGTTCTCGCCGCACAAGGCCTCCTGACGGCCATCGTTGACTCGTCCGAGGACGCCATCATCAGCATGACGCTCGACGACGTCATCACGTCGTGGAACGCGGCGGCCGAGCGACTGTTCGGATGGAGCGCCGAGGAGGCGATCGGAAAGCCGGTCGTGGGGCTGCTGATCCCCGATGACCGGAAGAACGAGGAAGCGGTGATCCTCGACCGGATCCGTCGCGGCGACCGCGTCGACCATTTCGAGACCGTGCGCAGAACCAAGGACGGGCGGCTGCTCGACATCTCCCTGACCATCTCGCCGATTCGCGGCGTCGACGGGGAAATCGTAGGGGCGTCGAAGATCGCGCGCGACATCACCGACCAAAAGCGGATCGCTCGTGAGCTCAAGGAGGCCGACCAGCACAAGAACGAGTTCCTGGCGCTTCTGGCGCACGAGCTGCGTAATCCGCTGGGGCCGATCCGGCATGCAGCCAAGATCCTCCGGGCCCGCACTCCCCGCCCCGACGAGCTGGAGTGGGCCACCAGCATCATCGACCGCCAGACCGAGCACATGACGCGGCTCGTCGACGACCTGCTCGATGTGGCCCGCATGAGCCGCGGGACGATCGCGCTGCGGCGCGAGCGCGTCGACATCGCGACGGTGCTCGAGGCCGCCGTCGAGGCGAGTAGCACATTGATCTTGAAGTCACGCCACCAGCTGCGCGTCACCCCGCTGCCCGAGCCGTTGTACGTGGAGGGCGACCCGACCCGGCTGGTTCAGGTCGTCACGAACCTGCTCGACAATGCAGCCAAGTACACCGAGCCCGGCGGCCGCATCTGGCTGTCGGCCGAGCGTGAAGGCGATGCAGCCGTCATTCGCGTCAGGGACAGCGGCATCGGGATTTCCGCAGAGATGTTGCCCCACATCTTCGAAATGTTCAACCACGCTGGGATGTCCGTGGAGCGCGCGCAGGGTGGCCTCGGGGTGGGGCTCTCGCTCGTGGATCGGCTCATCAAGCTCCACGCCGGCACGGTGTCGGCGACGAGCCCGGGGCCCGGAGCGGGCAGCGAATTCACGATCTGCCTGCCGCTCGCGGATAAGAGTCGTAAGCCGGTTGCCGAGTCGCCCCCAGCGGAGGTGACCACTCGCAGCCGGTGCCGCGTGCTGATCGTGGACGACAACGTGGATTCGGTCGACAGTCTCGGCATGCTGCTCGGCATGATGGGCCACGACGTCACGACGGCGAACGACGGGCAGGGGGCGTTGCACGTCGCCGCCACGTTCCATCCGGACGTCGCCATCCTCGACATCGGGCTTCCCACCATGAACGGCTACGAGCTGGCGCAACGGCTGCGCCAGGAGCCGTGGGGAAAGGATCTGGTGCTCGTCGCGCTCACCGGCTGGGGTCAGGAGGAGCATCGGCGGCGCACGGCCCAGTCGGGGTTCAATCATCACCTCACGAAGCCGGTGGAACTGGACGCCCTCCAGGAGATTCTGAATGTCGCGGCCATGAGCGTGCCCGCCGACAAGCCCACCGTTGGTTGATTCGCGCAGGACGTTATCTTCCCACACCATGATCCATACCACGACGGTCAGTCTCGCGCCCGCCGATGTGCTCGCCCGCGCTCAGGAGTTCTTTGCCGAGCGCGTGCCCAACGCGGCGGCATTCCTCGAGAAGAGCGGCCCCGGCTTCGTCACGCTGCGCGGCCAGGGTGGCGAGGAAGTCGTGGTGAGCGCCTGGGAGGAGAAGGAGCAGGGCGTCACGCGCATCCGCGGCTCGACGCTGTTTTTCGATCAGGCGCTCGATCGCTTCCTCTCCACCCTGCCGCTCACGTCAGCGGTCGAGGTCGCCTGAGCGCCGCCGTGGGAGAGCGTTTTCCCGTGCGCGTCATGGTGACGGACGCGTGGGACAACGTGAACGTGCAGGTCGATGGCACGACAACGGTCGCGCAGCTGAAGCGCGACGCGCTGCGCGCCACACTGAAGCAGGCGCCGCTCGATGAGCGGGAGTACGTCGTGAAGTTCCGCGGCGCCGCCGTCCTCGATGAGTCGCAGACGGTGCGGGCGCTCGGCGCGGTCGCCAACGCGCCGTTCATCGTGCTGCCGGCACGCCGGCGACCCGTACGGTGACAACCTCCACGTTCACGAGGGCCGTGACGATCTTCGCGGTCGGGTTTCTGCTGTTGAACGCCGTGTTGCTGGCGATGATCAACCACTTCGTCTGGGCCGCGGCGTGCGGCATCGGCGCCGTGCTCACCGTCATTGGCTGGTTCCGCTACCGCCGCGCGATGGCAGAGGTCGCCGACGCGCGCAAAGAGATGAAGCGCGAAGTAGAATCGATCCGCGACCTGCTGCACACTCACCGCCGCGACTAAGTGCCTACCGCCGTAACCTGGAATTCCGCCTGCCGGCATCACTACGGCGGGGCGGGACACCCCGAGCGGCCGCAACGCTTCGAAGCGGTGCTGGAAGCGCTGCGCCGGCCTGAGCTCGCCGCGCTCATTTCCTGGGTCGCCGCACAGCCCGCGGAGCGGTCCGCGATCGAGCATGTGCATCCGCCGGAGTACGTGAGCATGCTCGAGAAGCTGGCGGAGCGGGGCGGGGGCGCCCTCGACGCCGACACCTTCCTCGGCCCGCGCAGCTGGGAGAGCGTGCTCGCAGCGGCGGGCGTCGCGCTCAGTGCGGTCGAGCAGGGGATCTCCACGGGGACGGCGTTCGGCATCACGCGACCGCCGGGGCACCACGCCCTCGCGGCCCGGGCCATGGGCTTCTGCTTCCTCAATAACGTCGTGCTCGCCGCGCGCCAGGCGCAGCAGCTCGGGCAGCAGCGGGTGTTGATCGTGGATTGGGACGTGCACCACGGCAACGGCACCCAGGCGCTGGTCGAGCACGATCGCTCCATTCGCTTCGTGTCGATGCATCAGCATCCCTGGTATCCGGGCACCGGGGCGGAGGACGAGCGCGGCGTGGGCAACGTCTTCAACATTCCGCGCCCCGGCGGCCTGCCGCGCGCCGTGTACGCGCGCGACTTCCTCGCCGGCGTCGATGCCGCGCTGTCGGGCTGGGAGCCGGACATCCTGCTGATTTCCGCCGGCTTCGATTCACTCAATGGTGATCCGCTCGGCGAGTTCACGCTCGAGCCCGACGACATCACCCAGTGGACGGAAGCCTTACGCGAACGCATGGGCGCGCGCCCCGTCGTCGCGGTGCTGGAGGGCGGCTACCGGCTCGATCTGCTGGCGGCTGGTGTTGTGGCGTTAGTGCGAGCGCTATCTTGAACGCGTGACCGTCACGACCGTAGCTCCGCCGGGACAGCCCCAGGCTTCCAAGAACTGGCCCACCAGCATCTACCGGCGTCCCGATGGGACGCTGGAGCAGGACATCTCCCCGGCGCGCATTCGCGAGATCCTCCAGGCCGGTGAAGGCGAGCTGTGGGTGGATATCGACAGCACGAACATGCATCAACACGCGCTGCTCGAGAAAGTGTTCGAGTTCCACCCGCTGGCCATCGAGGACACGCTCTCGCCGGGCACGCGCGTCAAGTTCGAAGAGTACGACCGCTATGTCTTCGTGGTGATGGCGGTGATTCGGTTCGATGAAGGCACACCGGAGCCGTTCGATATCGCCACCTCCAACACCTACTTCTTCCTCGGCAAGAATTTCCTCATCACCGTCCACGCCGTGCCGTCCAAGAGCTGCCTCGCGATACGGGAGCGGCTGATGCGCAATCCCGAGCTGATGGCGCGCGGCGTCGAAATGACGATGCACAACATCATCGACCAATCGGTCGACGCGTATTTCCCATTGGTCGAAGAGCTGAACGTGATGGTGGATGGCCTGGAGGAGCGGCTGTTCGAGCAGTTCGACGAGAAGCTGATTCACGAGATCTTCAAGGCCAAACGCGCGTCGTTTTCCATGCGCCGGCACGTCGGCCCGCTGCGCGAAGTGCTGAACATCCTGACGAACCGGCCCTGCGGCTACATCCGTCCCGAGACCCAGCTCTACTACCGCGACATCTACGACCACACGATCCGCATCGTGGAATCGATGGACAGCGTGCGCGACCTGCTCGCGGGCGTGCTGGAGACGTATCTGTCGCAGACGTCGAACCGCATGAACAAGGTGATGAAGCAGCTGTCCATCGTCGCGACGATCGCGCTGCCGCTCGTCGTGATCGGCGGCGTCTTCGGGATGAACTTCAGTCAAATGCCGCTGACCCATCATCCCTTCGGTTTCTATATCGCGCTGGGCACGATGGCGGTGGTGTCCGGCGTCATCGTCTGGTGGCTCCAGAAGCAACGATGGCTCTGAAGCTGCACGTCGAGCAGGCGTCCATCACCACCCGCCACCCGTTTGCCATTGCCCGTGGCTCGACCAACGGGTACAAGCGCGCCTGGGTTCGCATCACCGATGGCGACGGCCAGGAAGGGTGGGGCGAAGCGGACCCGTCGTCGTTCTACGGCGAGACTCTCGACACAGTGCTGGCGACGTTCGAGAAGCTCGCCGGGCACTTGCCGCGTGACCCGTTTGATCTCGAAGCGGCGGAGGCGCGCTGGGAGCAGGTGGTGCCGAGGAATGGCGCGGCGCGCGCCGCCTTGTCGGCGGCGTTGCATGATCTGGTCGGCAAGCGGCTTGCCCAGCCGCTGTGGCGGCTCTGGGGCCTCGATCCAGAGAAAGCACCGGTCTCGTCGTTCACGATCGGACTCGATACCGATCAAAAAATCCGGGCCAAGGTCCAGGAGGCGAAGGACTACCCCATTCTCAAGATCAAGCTCGGCACCGATCGGGACGAAGCCATCCTCAAAACGATTCGCGACGCGACCGACAAGCCGATCCGCGTCGACGCGAATGCCGGATGGGACGTCGCGCGGGCGAAGCAGATGATTCCGGTGCTCCGGCAGAGTGGATGGCATCAACATCAAGCTGGCCAAATGCGGCTCGCTGCGGGAGGCGCTGCGGATGATTGCGACGGCGCGTGCGCACGGCATGCTGGTCATGGTCGGCTGCATGATCGAGACGTCGCTCGGCATCACCGCCGCCGCGCACTTCACGCCGCTGGTGGACGCGGCCGATCTCGACGGCGCCGCCCTGACCGTCGACGATCCCTTCACGGGCGCGACGATCGACCACGGACAGATTCGCCTTCCGACGGAGCCCGGTCTCGGCGTGCGACGCAGATGAGCGTCTTGCAGGCGCAGCGTTTCGTCGAGGTCGTCCTGCCCGTCCCGGTTCACCGCCCCTACATCTACGAAGTCCCTGACGCGCTCGCAGCGCGTGCTGTCCCGGGCGCCAGGGTGGTCGTGCCGTTGCGAGCTCGGCGCGTGGTGGGCGTGGTGACGGCGGTCGACCAGCGGCCGGCAGTAGGCATCGAAGTGAAGGCCATCGCGGCCGCCCCCGATGCCGAGCCCGCGCTGTCTCCGGCCCTGCTCGATCTGGGCCGCTGGATTTCCGACTACTATGGTGCGCCGCTGGGACTTGCGCTGCGGGCCATCCTGCCGGGCCCGCTGTGGAGCGTGGCAAAACCCGCAGGACCAGCCCCGCTGGCCGAACGCCTTCTTGTCCTCACGGGCAACGGGATGGACTCGTTGCTGGAGCGCGACCGCCGCTTCAAGCGCGCTCCGAAGCGCCGCGCCGCCTATGAGGCGGTGGAAGCGCTGGGCGGATCGGCGCCAATGTCCCATCTGCTGCGCCAACTCAAGCTATCGGGCGCCGTGCTCGACGGACTCGTGGAGCAGGGACTTGCCCGGATCGAGCGCGTCCCCGAAACGCGCGATCCCTTTGCCGGTCTGTCGTCCCCTCCACCGCCGACGCTCACCGCGGACCAACGGCGTGTGGTGCAAGGGATTCTCGACACCGACGAGCCTGCGCTGATTCATGGCGTCACCGGGTCGGGCAAGACGCTCGTCTATCTCGACGTCCTGCGTAGCGTCGTAGCGTCGGGGCGGGGAGCGATTCTGCTCGTCCCCGAGATCGCGCTTACTCCCCAAACCGTTGCTCGCGTGCGCGGCGTGTTCGGCGATCAGGTCGCGGTACTGCATTCGGGGCTCTCGGCTGGCGAGCGCATCGATGCCTGGCGGGCGCTGCGCCGGGGCGAGCGACTCGTCGCGGTGGGGCCGCGCTCAGCCGTGTTCGCCCCGGTGCAACGACTCGGCGCGATCGTCGTCGATGAAGAGCACGAGCCGAGCTACAAGCAGGGATCCGCGCCGCGCTATCACGCGCGCGATGTGGCGGCCATGCGCGCTCAGCTCGAAGGCGCGCGCCTCATCCTCGGGAGCGCGACGCCCTCGCTGGAGACGCTACAGAACGAGCGACTGGTGACGTTCGGGCTGCCCGATCGCGTCGGCGCTCGGCCATTGCCGCCGGTCGAGGTGGTCGATTTGCGCAGCGCGCCGCGCGTCGCGCCCGCCGAGACAGCGGGAGGCGTCGTCCCGTGGAGCGAAGCGCTGGACGCGGCGGTGAGCGGCGCGCTCGAGCGCCGTGAGCAGGTCATCCTGCTGCTCAATCGCCGCGGCTTTTCGACGTTTGTGCAGTGCCCCAATTGCGGCAACGTGCCGGGATGTCCCAACTGCGCCATCGCCCTCACCGTGCATCAAACGCCGCCGGCCTTGCGCTGCCACTACTGCGGACATGAGGAGCCCATCCCGGAAACGTGTGGCCTCTGCGGCTCGGCGACTCAGCGGCTGCGCGGATTGGGCACGCAGCAGCTCGAGCACTTCGTCGGCGCGAGGTTCCCGCGCGCTCGCATCGCGCGGATGGATCTCGATACCACGACGAGCAAGTGGGCGCACCATCACATCCTCGAGCGAGTCGCCAGCGGCGAGGTGGACATCCTGCTCGGCACGCAGATGATCGCGAAGGGGCTGGACTTTCCCAACGTCACGGTCGTCGGCGTGGTCGATGCCGACACGGGACTTCACTTTCCCGATTTCCGGGCGGGTGAGCGCACGTTTCAGCTTGTGGCCCAGGTCGCGGGGCGGGCGGGGCGCGGCCCCCGCGGGGGCCGCGTGTTCGTGCAGACGCGCGCGCCCGACCATCACGCGATTCGCGCCGCCGCCGCGCACTCGGTCGCGCAGTTTGTGGCCGCGGAGCTGCCGCTCCGCGCGCCGCCCAACCCACCCTATCCGCCGGGCACCGGCCTGGTGCGCTTCATCGTGGCCACGGAGGACCATGCGCGCACCGCCGACCTGGCGGAGAAGGTGGCGACGTGGCTGCGGCGCGCTTCGCGCGAGCGGCTCGACGGCATGCTCACCGTGTTGGGCCCGGCGCCGTGCCCGCTGATGCGGATCAAGGGACAGTGGCGCTGGCACGTGCTGACCAAGTCCTCCGAGCCGCGCGTGCTCGGCCGGGTCGTACGCGCGTGGCGCGCGAAAGCGCATCGCGCGGTGACGGTCGACCGCGATCCCGTTTCACTCTTGTGAAACGACTTTCTCTTCGGGTATTTTCACCGGCCTGTGAGTCACCCCCGGTTTCAGTACCGACCACCCAACTTCACCGCGCCGCCGCTCGCCAATGCGCCCGACGCGCGCTTCGCACCCGCACCGGCTGACGGCGTTCTGCCGGACGGTTTTTTCTCGACCACGAATCTGCCGACCTACGTCAAGCTCCCGAGCGGGCGGGGCGGGGGAGGCGGGGGAGGCGGGGGGGGCTGGCGCCGGCCGCGCCTGCCCCGCATGGATTGCGTGATCGTGCAGAGCGGAGCCGACGATCTCGTCGTCACCGAGCCGCGGCGCGTGCGCCGGGGCGACAAGGTCGCCGTCGGCGCCGCCGAAGACGGCAGCGAGGGGATCTTCGTGCACGTCGAAGGATTTCTCGGCGGCACGCGCAGCCCCAACGAATTCCGCTTCATGGCCGCCGACGTGTCGCGCGAGCGGCCGGTCGATTACAGCGTGCTGGCGCAGCTGCTCGGCGAAGAGAAGGAGCGCGGCGGCAAGATTCTGTGGGTGATCGGCCCCGCGCTGGTGCACGCCCGCGCGCGCGAAGACATGATCTGGTTCATCGAGAACGGCTACTGCCAAACCCTGCTCGGCGGCAACGCCGTGGCGGTCCACGATCTCGAGGCGGCGATCTTCGGCACGACGCTCGGGATGTCGAGCTCGGGAGAGAGCGTCGAAGGCGGGCACGGCCTCCATATGCGGGCGATCAATGCGATCCGCCGCGCCGGCTCGATCGAGGCGGCGGTGACGGCGGGGATCGTGAAGAGCGGCATCATGCATGCGCTCGTCCGGAACCGGATCCCCTACGTGCTCGCGGGCTCGATTCGCGACGACGGCCCGTTGCCCGACGTCATCCCCGACACGCTCGCGGCCCAGGACGCGATGCGGGGTCATACCGCGACCGCGACGTTCGCGATCTTTGTTGCCACGGCGCTGCATGCGATCGCGGTCGGCAACATGCTCCCCGCGTTCGTGGACAGCGGAACGACCGCCGACGTCCGCCCGCTCACGACGATCTGTGTGGATCAAACCGAGTTTGTCGTGACCAAGCTGCGGGACCGCGGCACGCATCAGGCGTACGGGGTCGTCACCAACGCCCAGGACTTCATGCACGTCCTGCGCTTCTACGTGGAAAGGTGGCAGCAATCACCGCCCCCGGCGCTTTCCAGCCGTTAGCCCCGCCGCCCGGGTGGGGAGCGGGGGGGTCGGGCAAGGGTCCGGGGTGGGCGAAGCTCGCGGCCGCTGTGGAGGCGCAGGTGCCTCCGGCCGAGATCGCGACGATCTACGTGTTCCGGCCCATCAAGCGGGACGGCAAGGAGTGGGGCACCGCGGTTGTGACACGCAAGAGCGACACCGCGGATGGACGGTTGCGCGTCTACACGGCGAAATACATGCTCGTGGTGCGTGGCAAAGAGCGTGGCCAGGGAAAATTCGAGGTGGTGGAGGTCGGGCTGAGTCCTGCCGCAGTGCTGGCGCAGGTGATGCAGGCGATAGTGGACCGCGGTGGCGACACCGAGCCGCCGGTCGAGTTGGCACCCACGGCGTGGTACGAAGGGAGGTAGGACCGGTTGATCGACTCACGAATGTTCATCCCGACCAAGGCCTTTCTGACGAAAGGTGTTGGCCGGCACAAGGAAAAACTCACCAGCTTCGAGATGGCGCTGCGCGATGCCCATCTCGCGAATTTCAATCTCGTGCGTGTCAGCTCGATCTTCCCGCCCCACTGCGAGCTCGTGGATCGCGAGGAAGGGATGAGCATGCTGAAACCGGGTCAGATCGTCTTCGCGGTGATCGCGGAGTCGTCGACCAACGAACCGAGCCGGCTGGTCGCGGCGTCGATCGGGGTCGCGATGCCCGCGGATCCTTCCCATCACGGCTACATCTCCGAACACCACAGCTACGGGCAGAACGAGACCGTCTCCGGCGAGTACGCCGAGGATCTGGCGGCGTCGATGCTGGCGACCGTGCTGGGGGTGCCCTTCGAAGCGGACAAAGCGTGGGACGAGCGGCGTGAGCAGTGGCTGCTCTCCGGCGAGATCGTGCGCACGATGAATGTGACGTCGACCGCCGAATGTGGTCCCGACGCGCGCTGGACCACGGTCGTCTCCGCCGTCGCGTTCTGCGGGTAGTGTGACTGCTCCGGAGGTGTCGTTCGCGGTCGCGTTCGCGGCCGGCCTCCTGAGCTTCCTGTCGCCTTGTGTCCTGCCGCTCATCCCGAGCTACGTCGGCTTTCTGACCGGCATGACGGTGGAGGAAGTCCAGAACCGCCGCGGGACGGCGGCGCTGCACGGCCTCTGGTTCGTCGCCGGGTTCACGCTGGTGTTCGTGCTGCTCGGCGCCGCGGCGTCGGCCGTCGGCACTCTGCTGCGCGACTATCAGCAGTGGCTGGGGCGCGCCGGCGGCGTGCTGCTTATCCTGTTCGGCCTGTATCTACTCGGCGTGCTGCAGCCAAAATTCCTGATCCGCGAGCGGCGCATCAATCTGGCGCACAAGCCGCTCGGGTATTTCGGCTCGGGAGTCGTCGGCTTCACCTTCGGTGCGGCGTGGACGCCGTGCATCGGGCCAATCCTCGGCGGCATCCTCACGCTCGCCGCGACCCAGGCCGGTTTGGCCCGTGGGATCGCCCTGCTCGCGGTGTACGCCGGGGGGCTCGCGGTGCCGTTTCTCGTGACGGCGGTCGCCCTGGACCGCTTCCTGGTCTGGTTTCAGCGCTTCCGACCATACATAGTGTGGGTCGACCGGATCGCGGGCGGGATGCTGATCGTGCTCGGCATCCTGCTCGTCACGGACAATTTCACGCTGCTGGCGGGGTACCTGCAGGGCCTCACGCCGGAGGGGCTCAAACGGCGGTTGTAGAACCTTGGCGCGGGCAGGCGGGTACCCACTGCACAACTGTCGTCAACGGAGAGGAACCCATGACCCGAATTGTCGCACTGGCGGCCATTGCTCTGCTTGGTATGAATGCGTGCCAAAAAGGCGAGCAGGCCGGCCAGTCCAGTGATTCGACTGCGCGCAATCTGACGCTCGCTCCCGCGGAATCGACGGCGCAGATGCGCGACATGCCGGAGCATACCAATCCGCCGGCGCCGCCGCAGTCGGCGACGCACAATCGCACAACGACGCACACGGCGCCACCGGCACCTCCCGCGCGGCCGGCGATGCTGCACCTGGGCGTGGGCACCAAGATCGACGTCGCCGCGAACGACACGCTCTCCTCGCGGACCGCGAAGACCGGTGACACGTTCACGGCGCACGTCGTCGAGGACATCACAGACGCGCAAGGGCACGTCGTGATTCACGCGGGCGCACCGGTCAGCGGCAGGATCACGGAGGTGAAACCGGCGCCCAATCCCCATACTCCGGGCACCTTGACGGTTGCCATTACGAGCATCACTGTACACGGCAATTCGTACTCGATCGATGCGGCGGTTGACTCGATCGAGACGGTGCACAAAGGCCGTGGCGTGACAACCGGTGATGCGGCGAAGGTAGGTGCGGGTGCCGCCGCGGGCGCGATACTCGGCCGCGTGCTCGGTGGGAACAGCAAGGGCACTGTCATCGGCGGCATCGTCGGTGCCGCCGCGGGCGCGGGCGTCGCGTCGCAGACGAAGGATTCCGATATCGTGTTGCCCGCGGGGCACCACATTATCATCAGGCTCACCAAGGAGCTCGCCGTATCGGCAACCTGACGCTGTGATCCGCACCAAGCTGTCCGTGATGATGTTCCTCCAGTTTTTCATCTGGGGGGCATGGTACACGTCGATCGCCGTGTACATGACGAACCACGGCATGGGGACGCTGACACACTGGCCGTACACGGTGAATCCCGTGGCGGCCATTGTCGCGCCGTTCTTCCTCGGTTTGGTGGCGGATCGCTACTTCGCCACGGAGAAGGTGCTCGGCTTCCTGCATATCCTCGGCGGCCTGGTTCTCTTCGCGACCCCGCAATTCACCGCCAAGCCCAGCACGTTCATTTTCTTGCTGCTCCTCTATAACCTGTGCTACATGCCGACGCTGGGTCTCGCGAACAGCCTGGCATTCCACCACATCCAGTCGCAAGAGCAGCAGTTCCCGTTCATTCGCGTGTTCGGGACGATCGGCTGGATCGTCGCGGGTCTCTTTATCAGCTGGTTCCTGGGACTCGTGCTGGGTGGTGTACCGGAGCAGACGCCGATGCCGCTCTACACGGCAGCCAGTGCGAGCATTGTGCTCGGAATGTTCTGCTTTACGCTGCCGCACACGCCACCGCCGGGCAGGGGACAGCCCGTCTCGCTGCGCAGCATCGCGGGGCTCGACGCGTTGAAGCAGCTCGGCGACCGGCCGTTCTACGTCTTCATCATCGCGTCCCTGCTGCTGTGCATTCCGCTCGCGGTCTACTACAACTTCACGCAGCTGTTCCTCGGCGCCACCGGCGTCCAGAAGATCGCCGCGACCCAGACGATCGGGCAGTTTTCCGAGACCTTCTTCATGCTCATCATGCCGATGCTGTTCCTGCGGCTCGGCGTGAAGAAGATGCTGCTCATGGGGATGGCGGCGTGGGCGCTGCGTTATGCGCTCTTCGCCCTCGCCGCGCCTGGTGCCGTGTTCTGGATGATCGTGCTCGGCATCGCGCTGCACGGCCCGTGCTACGATTTCTTCTTCGTGACCGGCCAGATTTACGTCGACAAGAAGTCGACGCCCGCGGTCCGCGGCCAGGCCCAGGGCTTCCTCGTGCTGGTCACGTATGGCGTTGGGATGCTCATCGGCGCGCAGATTGCCGGCAACGTCTATGACCGGTTCCTAGCGGGCGCGACCGCGTTGACGCTGCCGCTGTGGCGGAGCTTCTGGATATTGCCGGCCGCGTTTGCGGCGGCGGTGTTGGTGTTCTTTGCGGTGTCCTTTAAACCGCAGGCAACGACGGAAAAAGCCGCATCGCCAGCGTCGTTTTAACCTCACCCCCTGTCCCCCTCTCCACTTCGTGGAGAGGGGGAACGTCAGCCCCTAGCCCCTCCACTTCGTGGAGAGGGGGAACGATGGGCAAGACTCTGAACCAAGTCTCGTAGCGTTTCCTTCCCAACCTCCCTATTCCGAAGTCGTACGATTTGTAAGCCACTCATTTCAAGACGTTGTGTCCTCGCCGCGTCGTATTGAACGCGATCTGGGGAGGCGTGGCCTTTGCCGTCGATTTCTAATACCAGCTTGAGCTCGTGGCAGTAGAAATCGACGATAAAGCCATGGATGATGTGTTGACGCCGAAACTTGAAGCCGAGCATGCGCCGATCCCGCAGGATCTCCCAGGCTTTGCGTTCGGCGATCGTCAACTTGCGACGAAGTTCTCTCGCTCGGAGAATCTTGGCTTCTCGCGCCCGACTAACCCAGCGTCTCATCGGGACACGGTGCGAGGGAAGGATCAACGAATGGTCACAAACAGATCTTTCCGTTCGTTCCCCCTCTCCGCGTCAGCGGAGAGGGGGCCAGGGGGTGAGGTCAAAAACGGGGATCCGGGCGTGAGGAAAAGGGGCCAGGGGGTGAGGTCAAAAATGGGTGGTCAAACCGAGGGCCGGCCTCTACTCCAACTCCCTAACCCAGATGCTTCGGTATCTGACTGGATTGCCGTGATCCTGCAACTTTAAGGGCAGCTTGTCGGGATGGACCTTGTACGGCGGTCTCGCTTGATTCGCGGTGGGTCCCACCAGCTCGAAGTTATCCTGAATCAAAATCCCATTGAGAAACACGGTCATGCGCGCCGGGCTTTCGAGCGAGCCGTCGGTCTTGAAATGCGGTCGATGGAACACGATGTCGTACGCCTGCCATTGGCCGGGTGGGCGCGTCGCGTTGACCAGCGGCGGGTTCTCGCCGTAGACCGCTCCCGCCTGGCCGTCCGGATAGGTGTCGTTCTGGTAAGAATCGAGCACCTGCAGCTCATAGATCCCCATCAAGAAGATGCCGCTGTTGCCGCGCTCCTGGCTTTCGCCCTTCACGACCGCCGGCGTGGCCCACTCGATGTGCAGCTGCACGTCGCCGAAACCTCGGGCCGAGACGAGCATGCCGGTCCCCGGCTTCACTTCGACATAGCCGTCCTTGACGATCCATTTGGCCGCGCTGCTGTCTTGCGCGCGCCACTGGGCCAGGTTGGAGCCGTCGAACAACACGACCGCGCCGCTCGGCGCCGGCACGGGCGGCCGTTCGGGACCGGGGTTCACGACGGGCGGGCGCGGCCGATCCATCGAGTGTTGGGGCCACGGTTGCTGCGCTTGTGACATGATCACCAAAGCTAGCATGCCAATCACGGTTTCCACGTTCCTTTCGCAACCGCCGGTACGAACGCCTCGATGTCCTTCGGAGGAAACTCGATGGTGCGTCCCTGCTCGGCGCTCATGTACGCCGTCATCAGGACTTTCACGACCTGCAACCCGTCGTCGAACGTCAGGGCGGGCTTCGTCTTTCCCAGGAATACGTTGACGAAGTGGCGATCCTCCGCTTCGTAGCCGTACGCCGCCGCTTCATTCGCGACCACGGGCATCTGGCCTATCTCCGCATTCTGCTTTTCGACGAGGTCCTCGCCCGCCTTTCCCACAACCTCGCGACTGAAAAAGAGCTTGAGGCCCGAGTCCAGCGAATTCCACGAGAGCGAGTACTCAGGGCCAAGCAGCTCAGCCGACAGTCTGAGTCCCGCGCCCACGAAACTCCACGACGTGCTTGCCTCGCCGAGGGCGCGGTGCCCGTCGTCCGTGTCGAAGTCGATCACTAGACTCGCGAAGTCTTCGGAGGGCGCCTTCATGTAGTCGACGTCTTTCCCCATCGTGTCCGCCAGCTTCTTGCTGTACGCGGGCCGCGACCACTTCAGGCTGGCGATGTGCGCGGTGATCTGCGACGGCTTCACCGACGTCCTCGGTTTGGTGGGGTCGGTGAGCAGGTGCTGCACGAGCAAGGCCGAGTGGCACATCATGTCGTTGAGCACGCCGCCGCCCTGCAGCTTGCCCTGCCAGAACCAGGGCGCGTGCGGGCCGCTGTGCTCTTCGGCCGCGCGCGCGAGATAGGGGCGCCCCGTGAGCTTGGCGCCGCGGGCCCACAGCAGGTTGCGTCCGGCTTCGACCTGTGGTGCGAACACCTGATTCTCGAGATAGCCGTTTGCCAGACCGAC
>QHUJ01000026.1 GCA_003221895.1 Gemmatimonadota bacterium
TGCTCGCGCTGATCGTCGTCAACGCGCTGCGGGCGTCGCCGTGGGGCCTGTTCACCATCGCCTGCACGATTCCCATTGCGCTGCTCATGGGCGGGTGGATGAAGCGCTGGCGGCCGGGCAAGGTCGGCGAGGCATCGATCGTGGGCGCGCTGCTGCTGCTCGTCGCGCTGGTCGCCGGGGGCCGAGTGGCGGCGCACCCGGGGGGGGGGCTCGCCGCGGCATTTACCCAGAGCGGGACGTCGCTCACCTGGATGATGATCGCGTACGGCTTCATTGCGTCGGTGCTGCCGGTCTGGATGCTGCTGTGCCCGCGCGACTACCTCTCGACGTTTCTCAAGATCACGACAGTAGTCGTGCTGGGGATCGCGATTCTCGTCATCCTGCCGCCACTGCGGATGCCCGCGTTGACGCCGTTTGCCACGGCGGGCGAGGGGCCCGTGTTTGCCGGCAAGCTGTTCCCCTTCGCGTTCATCACGATCGCATGCGGCGCCATCTCCGGCTTCCATTCGCTCGTCGCCTCCGGAACCACACCGAAAATGATCTCGCGCGAAACCGACGCGCGGGTGATCGGCTACGGCGGGATGATCATGGAGTCGTTCGTCGGCGTCATGGCGATGATCGCCGCGTGCACGCTCGATCCGGGTGTCTATTTCTCGATGAACACAACACCCACTGCGTTGGCATCTGCGTCGCAGGTGCTGCAGCAGGCGGGATTCGTCGTCACTCCGGAGTACATGCAGGCGCTGGCGCAGCAGATGGGCGAGCAGACCTTGATCGCGCGCACCGGCGGCGCGCCGTCCCTCGCGGTCGGGATGGCCCACATCTTTTCCGGGTTCACCAGCGCCCTGGGCGGCAAGACGTTCACCGCGCTGTGGTATCACTTCGCGATCATGTTCGAAGCGCTGTTCATTCTGACGACCATCGACACAGGCACGCGCGTCGGCCGCTTCATGCTGCAGGAAATCGTGGGGCATGTGTGGCCGCGCTTCGGACAGACGTCGTGGCTCCCCAGTGTATGGATGGCGAGTGGCGCGGTATGCGCCGCGTGGGGCTACTTCCTCTATCAGGGCGTGGTGGATCCGCTCGGCGGCATCAACTCGCTGTGGCCGCTGTTCGGCATCTCGAATCAGCTGCTCGCGGCGGTCGCCCTGTGCGTTGCCACCACGATCCTGCTCAAGATGGGGCGGCTGCGCTACCTCTGGGTCACGCTGGTGCCGCTTGCCTGGCTGATCACCGTCACGATGACGGCTGGATATCAGAAGGTCTTTTCAGCCGACCCGAAGCTCGGATTCCTCTCTCATGCCGCGACGCTCGTGGGCTCCGCAACGCCAAACGCCACGCGGCTGGTGTTCAATGACCGGCTGAACGCGAGCATGGCGCTCTTCTTCATGGCGGTCGTCGCGATGCTCGTCTTGACATCACTGCGCGAGTGGTGGCTGGTGCTTTCGCGTCGAAAGCCCGCCATGGTGCACGAGGCTCCATTCGTGCCCACCACACAGGCGGCGTTCGATTGATCTCGTTCAATCAGGTGGACGCGACCTATCGCTCAGAGCTGCGGGAAATCAACGATCGGAATTGGGCGCGGTTCGACGCCAAGCTCGACCAACGGATCGGCGAGCTCAGGACTGAGTTTGGTCTCTTCCGGGGCGAGATGCAGGCAGCCCTGGCTCGTCTTGAAGGGGGCCTTCTCGCCCGGATGGGAATGGCGGAGAGTCGGCTCGCGCGTTTGACGATAATCCTCTGGCTTTCGGCGCTGGGTACCCTCGCGGTGATCAAGCTGTAAGTCCGTCCGCGCTACAGCTCTACGTAGGCTCCCACTTCGAACACCTGATTCGGCGGGATCCTGAAGAACGCGGTCGCCCGCAGCGCGTTCCGGGACATGAACGCGAACAAATGCTCCCGCCACATCGCCATCCCTGGCCGGTCGGACGCAATGAGCGTCTCGCGGCCCAGGAAGAACGTCGTCCCCTCGAGCGGGATGTCGAGGTGATTCTTCTTGCATGCGGCGAGCACCTCGCGGATGTCGGGATCCTGCATGAACCCGTAGCGAGCGACCACCGAGTGAAACCCCTTCCCACTGCGCTTCACCACGACTCGCTGCTCCTCACCCACATGCGGCACGTCCTCGGTGGTGACCGTCAGGAACACGATCTTCTCGTGCAGCACCTTGTTGTGCGCAAGGTTGAGAACGAGCGCCGGCGGCGTCCCGTCCGAGCTGCCGTACATGAACACCGCGGTGCCGGGTACACGCACCGGTGGCTCGGCGGCGAGGTCGGCGAGCAGCAGTTTGAGCGGGACCGTCTTCTCCATCATCCGCCGGGAGAGAATCTCGCGGCCGCGCTTCCACGTGATCATCACGAAGTACAGCGCGACCGCGATCGCGAGCGGCACCCAGCCGCCATGCCAGATCTTGAGCGCGTTGGCCACGAGGAATGTCAGATCGACGATCAGGAACGTCCCCGACACGGCCGCGGCCTTGAGGATGCTCCAGCCCCACACCTCTCGACTCATCACGTAGAACATGACGGTCGTCAGCGCCATGAGCGTCGAGAGCGCGACGCCGTACGCGCCGGCGAGGTTGCTCGACGTCTGGAATCCGAGCACCAGCGCGATCGTGAGGATCATCAGCATCTTGTTCACGGTCGGGACGTAGATCTGACCGATCTCGCGTGACGACGTGTGCTCGATCTCCATGCGCGGGATGTAGCCGAGCTGCACCGCCTGGCGCGTGAGCGAAAACGCTCCGGAGATGACGGCCTGTGAGGCGATGACCGCCGCGGCGGTCGCAAGGGGGATCAGCGGAATCAGCAGCTGCGGCGGGGCAAGAAGATAGAAGGGGTTGGCTGCCGCTTCGGGATTCGTCAGCAGAAGCGCGCCCTGCCCGAAGTAGTTGAGCATCAACGCCGGCAGCGGAATCGTGAACCAGGCGAGCTGAATCGCGGTGTGACCGAAGTGACCGAGATCGGCATACAGTGCTTCACCCCCCGTGACGGCCAGAAAGACGGCGCCCAGCACCAGCAACCCACGACCCGGATCCTCGGCGAGGAACCGAATGGCATGCGTCGGTAAGACCGCGCTGACGACGGCAGGATGTTTCAGAATCCCATTCAAGCCGAGCACGGCGATCGTGGCGAACCAGACCAACATGACCGGCCCGAATATGGCGCCGATTCCAGCCGTGCCGCGGCTCTGAAACAGGAAAAGCGCGACGAGGATGGCAAGCGTGATTGCCAGGATCACTCCGGGCTGGAGCGTGGGCGCTGCTATGGAGAGACCTTCAACCGCCGATAGGACGGAAACGGCGGGCGTCAACGCGCCGTCGGCATACAGCAATGCCGCCCCGAAGATGCCCAGCACGATCATGATGCGCCGCGGCGTCAAGCCGCGGGCCAGGCGGCTGCCGTTCACCAGCGCCATCAGCGCGAGCACGCCGCCTTCGCCCTTGTTGTCGGCGCGAATGATCACGACGTGGTACTTGATCGTGACGATGAGGACCAGCGACCAGAAGATCAGCGACAGGACGCCCAACACGCTGCCCGGGGTTACGGGAATCCCGTGTTGCCCGTGAAACGCCTGCTGCAGCGCGTACAGCGGGCTCGTCCCGATGTCGCCGTACACCACCCCAAGCGCCAGCAATGACAGGCGCGCGAGATACCGTCCTCGCGGATGGGCTGGTGGCGTGGCGGGATGTGGGTTTTGAGGGGCTACAGGGGCGCTCATGGCGGGGGAACCCTATGCAGGCGCGTCCAGAAAGGCCAGAGGACGACCAAACCCAAAGCGCCAACCGTACTTACAAGGAACGCCGTCGCCCCATTCACACGCTGAAAAATCACACCGAGACCGATCCCACCCGCAAGTGCCGCCACGCCAGTCAGCGCGTGATAGACGCCAAACCCGCTCCCATGACGCCCACCAGTCGCGGCTGTCACGAGCGCACGTTCGGGACTTTCCGTCAGTCCCGCGACGACGCCCATGGCGAGAAATAGCACCCAGGCGGCGAGCGAACTCCTGGCCAACCCCATCCCCGCCGCGAGCGCGACGTACGAGAGCCACCCCATCCACATCGTCCGCGAGGGACCGATGCGATCCGAAAGTGCCCCACCGAGGAACGAGGTCGATGAACGGACGACGTGCAGCGCCGCCCACAGCAGCGGGATTAGTGCGACCGCGATGCCCAATTGCTG
>QHUJ01000027.1 GCA_003221895.1 Gemmatimonadota bacterium
TCAGCAGGGTCTCCGGCATGCGGAGGAGATAGAAGAGGGAGATGGCGATGACGGGCGGCGAAAGGCGGCGGAGGGCTGCGGCGGGCGGCAGAGTCTCTGCCGCCGCTTCTCTCTCCGCCCCTCGCCGCTCCTCGCCGCCCCTCACGGCCCATGCCGCCAGCATCGTTACCAGGACGCCCGGGACAATGCTGGCCAGGATGACCGTGCGGACGTCAGCACCGCGACTCAGCACCGCCC
>QHUJ01000016.1 GCA_003221895.1 Gemmatimonadota bacterium
GAGCTCCGGACATTTTGGGAGCTCAAGGATATCGGCGGGTCCAGCAGAATCGAGCGGGTGACGATCGTCAACAGCAAGACGAAAGAAGAAGAGACGTTGGCGATGGACTTCGTGATTCCCCAGCTCGGTTTCATCTCCTCACTCGGCGCGATCGCCGAATGGGGGCTCGAGATCGAGAAGGGCGACATCAAGGTGGCGCAAACCATGGAAACGAACATCCCCGGCATCTATGCGGCCGGGGATATCACCACCTATCCGGGGAAGCTCAAACTTATCGCGACGGGGTTCTCAGAGGCCTGCATTGCCGTCAACCAGATTGCGCACTTCTTGAATCCCGCGGCGAAGGTCATGCCGGGCCACTCGTCAAACATGGCGTTGTTCGGACAGAAGGAAGACTGAAGCGCCAAGTACGTTGCGAAGTGGCTACACGGTTATCGTGCAAGTTGCACGACAAGCGAATCTATTTGGGCTAGCATCTGACGCGTGGGCACGTTGTGCGCGTTCGCCTGAATCGAGAATGTGATTACCCGCCCGTTTGCTTTCTCGATGTAGCCCGATAGCGTGTTCACCCGATTGATCGATCCGGTTTTCGCGAGCACGCGACCTTCGAGGGGCGTTCCCTGGAAGCGGCGTTGCAGCGAGCCGCGCTGCTGGGCGTGCGGGAGCGCGACGAGAAATGGCGCGCGCTTGGGGTGGCGATACATATAGGTCAGCAGCTGCACGAAGGCGTGGGGCGTCACGAGATTCCCGGCCGACAGCCCTGAGCCGTCTTCGAGCGCGAACGCGGTCGAGTCGATCTTGACCGAATCGATCAGGAAGCGCTTCTCGATGTCCAGCCCTTTTCCCCAGCTGCCGGTGTCACCCACCTCGCGTCCGACCGTCTTGAGGAGCATCTCGGCGAACCAGTTCTGGCTGGTGTTGAGGATCGGGAAAATGATGTCGGGCAGCGGGCGGCCGCGGTACTCGGCCAGTGGGTTACCGCAGCACCGCAGCGCGCGATACTCCAGCGAGTCGGTCGTGCTGGCGGCGCCGCCTTCCACGGCGATCCCCTTCCTCTGTAGCGCCTCCTCCAGGGCGCGCGCCGCATAGCGATTGGGATCAGGTAACGCGAAGCTCTCGATCCAGGGCGTCCGGCCCAGCGCTACCGTTCCCTCGGCCCAAATGTCGAGCGTGCCCGGCTTGCGGAAGAAGTTGTCGCCGATAGTGGTGGAGGAATCGGCAGGGACCGTGCGCGCCCGGTTCTCGAACGTGAACAGGCTCAGTGACGGATTCCAGGTGATCGTCGGCGGCTGATCGACTGCGGCGCCCGGCGTGATCTGGAAGTCCACACTGTTGTCGTGAAAGCCAAGTCCCGAGACCGGCGCGGCGTACCACCAGTTGAGATCGAAGGCATTCCATCCCGAATGCGTCAGCGTCGGCTCGAAGTACGAGCCATCCCCCACGATGCTGCCCGTCACCCGTCTCAGACCATGCGCCCGGAGCGATTCCGCAATCGCGTCCACCGCGGTCCAGGTGGAATCGCAGCCGCCGGGCGCCAAGGTATCGACCGCGTAACACCGCTCCGACCAGGTGGGATCGCCGCGCCCGTACAGAATCAGGTCACCCTGGAGCACGCCATTCGTCACTGTGCCGTTTGCATACACGCTGGTCCGCGGACGGAAATCGGGGGGCAGCAGCACCGTCGCGGTCGCGGCGACGACGAGCTTCGTGTTGCTGGCCGGCACCGAAAACCGATCGCCATTGCGATTGAAGAGCACGCGACCGTGGTCGTCCTGGGCGAAGACGTTCCACGTAGCCCGGTTGAACGGCGGAGCGTCGAGCAGCCGGTTCAGCCGCTGCTGGACCGATTGCCCTCCCAATGGCGACGGGGAGGCCGCCGCGCTAATCGTAAGCGACGCGAGGATCAGCTTTCGCATAGAGCACGTCAGTGAGAAGGTTGACCAGCACAAAGATCACCGACAGAAAGAGAATGCTTCCCTGAACCGCCGGCAGATCGCGCTTCTGAATCGCGAGCAGCACATACCGCCCCACACCGGGCCACGAAAATATCGTCTCCGTGAGAATGCTGCCGGTCAGGTAATTGCCCACATCGAGACCGATCACCGTGATGATCGGCAGGAGTGCATTGCGCAACGCATGGCGGCCGATCACGCGCGTCTCGGGCAGCCCCTTGGCGCGCGCCGTCCGCACGAAGTCGGCCGGTAGGATCTCGAGCATGGCGCCGCGCGTCATGCGCGCGAGAAACGCAATCGAGCGTGTCCCCAGCGTGAGCGCCGGCAACACGAGGAACGCGAGACCGCCATAGCCGGAGGGCGGCAGCCATTGCAGCGCCACTGCAAACAACAGGATCAGCAGCAGACCCACCCAGTAGACCGGGAACGACACGCCAACGTAGGCGATCAGCATGCTCAAGCGGTCGATGATCCCACCCGGCCGAAGGGACGCCAGCACGCCGAGGGTGATGCCGCAGGTTACGGCGAGGAGCATGGCGGCGCCAGCGAGCTGCAGTGTCTTGGGAAACCGCTCGGCGAGGTCGCCGAGCACCGGCCGCTGGGTGATGTAGGAGTGGCCGAGGTCGCCGCGCAAGACGCCCCAGGCATAGTGCCCGAACTGAACCGGGAGGGGATCATCGAGGTGCAGCTCGGCGCGGAGGCGCGCGATCGTGGCGGAATCGGCCCTCTCACCCACCATCTCGGCGACCGGATCGCCGGGCACGACATTCAGAAGAAGGAAAGCGACCACAAGGACACCGAACAGCGTAGGAATCGTCGCCAGCAGACGGCTAGCGACCAGCTTTAACACGGACTTTGGTCCAGCGTTGGCCGTTGAAAACCACCGGGATATCCCAGCCTTCGATCGAGGGATGCTCCGCCCAGAGGTCAACGGCAAACCAGAGGTAGAGCCACGGAGCGGCGTCATAGACGCGCGTGTCGATGCGACGATACAGCGCCTCGCGCGCCGATTGACCCACGGTGCGGCGCGCCACCATGATCAGCGAGTCGGTGACGCGATCGCGGTAGAACGCGTAGTTCCCGCCGGGCCCAACGCTCGCGCTGTGAAACAGCGGGTAGAGGAAGTTGTCGGCATCCGGATAGTCGGCCCACCAGTCGGTGATCGCCATGTCGGTGTCGCCCTTCCGGACGGCTTCGCGCATGCTCGAGGCGTCGCGCGACACGATCTCGACCTGGATGCCAACTGCGGCGAGCTGCGCCTGAATCGCCTGCGCGACGCGACCCATTTCGACGTTCGTCCCCGAACGCCACAACTGCAGGGAAAACCCGTTCGGGTATCCGGCCACGCGTAGCAGACGCCGTGCTTCGGTCGTGTCGTAACTGTAGGGCCGCCGCGACGGATCACTGCCGCCCAACGTTGGTGGAATCGAACCCGCAGCCAGGTCGCCGCGGCCATTCCACACCGTGCGCAAGATTTCGGGGACGTTCACGGCGTGATTGATCGCCTGGCGGACGCGCGGATCGCGCAACGCGCCGCGACGGTTGTTGAGCGGCACATAGATAGGGCGGAGCGCCGGCTTACGCTTCAGCCAGTCCGGATGCTCCTGCTCCCATTTCTTCGTCTCGCCGAACGGGATCTCGACGACCGAGATGCGCCCCGCAAGGAACTCCGCGGCGCGGGTCAGTGCCTCGGGAATGATGCGAACGGTGAGTGACTCACCCAGCGGCGCGCCTCCCCAGTAGCTCGGATTCCTGGCGAAGCGCAGATAGTCGTCGTGCTCCCACGCGACGAAGCGCCACGGACCGGTGCCCACCGGATGCTGGCCGAAGTCGGCAGGCACCGCGGGCGAAACCACCGACGCCACGGGCATGGCCAGGAACTTCGGGAACACCGCCAGCGGCTCGGTCAGCGTAAAGGCGATCGCAGTATCCCCCAACACGGCGATGCCCGTCACATCCCGAGCGCGACCGTCGGCGTAGTCTTGTGCTCCGGCGATCGGCAGCAGAGGCCAGACCCGGCCGCCGCGAGTTCCGGGGCTGAGGACACGCAGCAAGGACCGCTTGACGTCCGCGGCGACAAGCGGCCGGCCATCATGGAACGTGACGCCGGAGCGCAGATGAAACACGTAGCGCTGGCCGGTGCGGTCTGCGGTCCAGCGGTCCGAGAGACCGGGCAACAGCTGGCCGTCCGCATTGAACTGGGTGAGGCCGTCGAAGAGCAGCGTGATCATCTCGCCGGTGGGGACGTCGGTCGAGAGCGCCGGATCGAGCGAGCGCGGATCGTAGGTCTCGTAATAGACAAGACCGCGCGCTCCGCCGCTCCCGCCGGACTGACCGTGACAACCGGCGAGAATGCAGAGGAACAGGGCGCTCTTGGCGGTGTCGAAAAGGTTGACAGTGCGGAACAAGTGTCGCAACATAGCGGATTGCCAAATCTCGTCAATTGCGTGTCGCATGTCTTCTGTTGCTCGCCGCTCTTACGGCGTCAACCGATCTGTCCGCCCAGGAGCAGCAGGAGCGGGTAGTTCGGGGTCTGTCGTTCGTCGGTAACAAGGCGCTCGACGACTACACGCTCGAGAGCGCGATCGCCACCACAAAATCGAGCGCCTGGGCCCGCTATGCGATCGTGCGCTGGCTCGGGCTGGGCGAGAAGCGGTATTTCAGCGAGCTCGAGTTCCGGCGTGATGTCGTGCGTCTGATGCTGATGTACCGCCAGAGTGGGTACATGAATGCGGTGGTCGACACCGTGGTGGACCGCACACCGCGCGATGTCTACGTCGAATTCCGCATCCATGAGGGCGAGCCGGTTCGTGTGACTCGTCTCGACGTGAAGGGGATCGAGGGAATCTTCAATGTCGACAGGCTCAAGCGCGATCTGCCCCTGCAGGTTGGAGACCCGTTTAACCGCTTTTTGATGCAGGCCTCAGCCGATACGATCGTCGCGAAATTGCGCGACAGCGGTTTCCCCTATGCCGAGGTATTGCGGAATTTCGATTCCGACGCGGGCGAGCGCCGGGCCGAAGTCGAGCTGGACGCCCAGCCCGGACCGCGGATGCGCATTGGTGAAGTCGTGATACGCGGGTTACGCGACGTAGATACGGGGACGGTCAGGCGCGTCATGTCGGTGCGACCGGGCGCGAGGTACAACCAGAACATGCTCTATCAGACGCAGCGGGATCTGTATGGCATGGGCGTGTTTAACTCCGTCAACGTCGCCCTGATCGACTCCATCCCGCCGGCGGGAGCGCCACTTCCCGATTCGATGGTGCGTGTGCTCATCCAGGTGCAGGAAGGCCCGCGCCATCAGACCCGGATCGGCTTCGGCTACGCCACGGTAGAGTGCTTCCGCGTACAGACCGGCTGGACGGCGCGCAACTTCTTTGGCGGCGCGCGCTCGCTCGACCTGTCGGCGCGCTTCACGAAGCTGGGCGGCGGCTTTCCTGCAACGACGACCGGCGACCAGACGCTCACGGGTCTGAAGACCGTGTGCAACCCGTTCGCGGGCAACTGGACCCTCGACACGGTGAACTACCAGCTCAACGCGAATCTGCGGAAGCCCGCGTTTCTGTCGCGCACCAACGTCGCAACGTTAGGGCTCGCGGCGGAGCGCAGCTCTCAATACAACGTGTACACCCGGGAAGCGATCGGCGGCGACGCGACCATTACGTTCAACACGCGCAGCGCCTGGCCCGTCACGTTCGGCTACTACTATGCCGTGGGGCGCACGAGGGCGTCCGATTATGTGTACTGCTACCTGTTCCGGGTGTGTGACGATTCGAGCCGCCATTTCCTCCGCGATCGCCGGCAATTCGGCGCCGTCTCGATCGGTGTCACCCGTGACCGGGTCAACAACATCCTCGATCCCTCGCGGGGAAGCCTCACGACCGTCACCCTGCTGAATGCGTCGCATCTCTTCGGCTCGCAGGTGCCGTACGAATTCAATCGCGGAGAGGTCGAAGTCGCGAAGTACTATCCCATCGGGCGGCGCACGGTGTTCGCGTGGCGTGTTCGAGCGGGAGCGATTCTGCCTCGCAACATCGATCTCAAGGGACAAAAAGTCGGTTATGTGCCGCCCGATCAACGCTTCTATGGCGGTGGGCCGACGACGGTGCGGGGATACGGACTCAACGCCATGGGTCCGCGCGTCTATGTCGTGCGAGATACGTCGGCCACCCTCCTGGACTCCGCCCTCACGGGCCAGGCGGGAGAGAAGGTATGGCGCGGCGTTCTTACCGCGCCGACCGGCGGCAATACCCTGATCGTGCTGAACGCGGAGCTGCGTCTCCCCTCTCCGGTCTATCCGGAGCGGGTGCGACTCGGGGTCTTCGTCGATGTAGGGCAGGTGTGGGAGCGGGGATCGGAGGTGTTCCCGATCAGCGGCTTGCGGGTCACGCCGGGTGCCGGGCTTCGGTTTGCCACGCCACTCGGGCCCGTTCGCGTTGACGCGGCATACAATGGCTACCCGATCGAGCGGGGGCCACTCCTCTACGCGCCGCGCGGCACCGGGGTACCCCCGCCGATCACGCAGATTCGCGACTCGTATCCTCCGGTGCGTGCCGAAAAGACATTCTGGCAGAAGGTCGTCGTGCAGTTCGCGATCGGGCACGCCTTCTGATGGTCCGTCGTTCGCTGAGTGTCGCGCTGTGGTCGCTGGTCGGCCTGTTGGCGTGCTTCCTCGGCGCGCTCAACGCGCTCGTGAGCACGCATGCGGGCCGCACACTCCTCGCCCGTGTCGCCAGCACCGCCGTCGAGCACGCGGTCGCGGGCACGATTACGGTGGGTGAAGTCCGCGGTTCGCTGCTCACCGGAGTCGTCCTCACCGATGTTCGCCTCATCGATCCCGATTCGACGCTGGTCGCCTGGCTGCCGCGCGCCGAGCTCGGCTACAACCTCATCGACTTCGCGGCCGGACGCATCGTGCTCCTGGAGGTGCATCTCGATAAGCCGGTGATCAACATCGTGCAGCACGCGAGCGGCACGACGAATTTCGCCGAGCTGCTGAAGCTGAACGTCAAGGACACGGTGAAGACCAGGCCGCTTGGGCCCGCGGGTCCGCGCTCCCTGATTCTGCTGCGGAACGTGCAGATCGACGACGGGTCTCTCACGCTGCGCCTGCAGAAGCACGGGGAGGTCACGAGCACGAATGAGGAGATCGAGTATTCCGGCGAAGACGGGCGCTACCGGCTGCGCCGCTTCGAGCACCTGAACGCGCGTCTCGCGGCGCTGCGCATTCAGTCGCCGAGAGAAAAGGGCATTCGCATCGACATCCTGCGACTTGCGACGGAGGCGAGCGATCCGCACATGTCGATTGTCGACGCCCAGGGGCGTGTCACGATCGACGGCAGGACCCTCGACGCGGATCTCAGGCGCGTGCGCTTCCCCGCAACGCAGTTCGCCGCGCGCGGCACCGTGCAATGGCCGCGCGACACGGTGCTCTGGAACCTGGCGATGCGGGCCGACTCGGCGACGCTGCGCGATCTCCGTTTCCTCGACCCCCGCTTCCCCGACGGGGCCGTGCTGCATGGCGGCGTCACGGTTGTTTCGCACGGCGGACGGCTCCTCGAAATCCAGCTGCGACCGCTCGACCTGACGTATGGGAGCGGCCGCCTGACCGGGCACGTCACGGCATTTAGCGCCGCGGACTCGGGGCTGGTCGCGCTCCGCCAGGGTGATTTGCTCTCGCGCGATCTGTCGCTCGAGCTGGCCCGCCCGTTCCTCGATACACTCCCGCTCGCCGGTCGTCTGACCGGACAGACAATCGTCGACGGACCGATGAGCGCGCTGAAGATCGAGACGTCGTGGTCATTCCGCGATTCCCTGGTACCGGGTTGGCCCGAGTCGCAGATCCAGGGGAAGGGTACGGTGAACCTCGCGGGCCACGATCTCGGGTTTCAGCCGTTTGCCGTGGAAACAGGCCGCATCGACGTCGGGACGGTGCGAAACATCGTGCCGGCGTTCGATCTGCAAGGTGAGCTCGACGCGGTCGGCACCCTCACCGGCACGCTCAAGAACGTGACGTTCAGCGGCACACTCCGCCATCACGACGGCGACAGGCCGGTCAGCGTCATCCGCGGTGTGGTCGGGCTCGACTCGCGCGGCGTGATCCTGGGAGTATTCGCGGATGTCGGCGCCGATTCGCTCGCGCTCGCCGGACTGACGGGCCGGATCGAAGGGTTCCCGTTGCGTGGCTCGCTGCAAGGAACGATCCGGTTGAACGGCAATCTGGCCGCGCTCGACACGCACGCCGACGTCGCGATGCTCGGTGGTGGCGGAGCCGTGCGCGGTGACGGCACACTGGTGCTCGGCGTGCCGCGGAGTCTGCCGGTGTACGGCGCGCGCAAGTTCACGCTGCACGCACAGGACGTGAACCTGCAACGCTGGATGGTACGCAATGGCCCGCCGTCGCGCCTCACCTTCACGGCAACGGGCAGTGTCGAGGGCGACAGCGTATCGCCGCCGGTCGGGGCCTTTTCCGCTGCGCTCGCTCCTTCGCTGTTCGCCGGGTCGATCATCGACAGCGGCGCCACCACCGTGCATTTCGCCGATGGGCGAATGCAGGTGGATTCGCTGCGCGTGCAACAGCCCGGATTGGTCACGCACGGGAGCGGCGCGGTGGGATGGCGGCGGCCCGACAAGGGCACGCTTGTCTTCAATTTCGACGCCGACAGCCTGAGCGTGCTCGATTCGCTTGTGACGTGGATTGCCGGCGCGTCCTTGAACGCCCCGACGCCCGAAGACAAGCTCAGAGGCTCGGCGCAAGTTCGCCTTACGCTCGAGGGGGCGCTCGATTCCCTCTCGCTCGGCGCCGATGCGCACGTCGCGGCGCTCCGGTGGCGCCAGTGGCGCCTGCCCAAAGGTCAGGGCAGCATCGCCTACCAGCCTGGCCCCCTACCGAGATTCGAGATCGAGGCGGACATCGATTCGCTCGGCTATGGGCGATTCGGGTTCGGCGCCGCCGCGGCCCATGCGCGGGGCACGCGCGATTCGCTCACCTGGTTCGCCCGCTCGCGCGTCGGCGATCTGGGTGCGTTCCTCGCGGGCGGGCGATACCTGCGTCCGGGTGGCGCCGCAGCGGGGAAGGGGGGTGGGGGGGGGGGCACGCAGCACCTCGCCGTGGACTCACTCGCCGTGCTGCTGCCCAGCGGTGTCTGGTTCCTCGAGCACCCCACGGAGCTCGCGTTCGGCGACTCGGTGTTGCATGTCGACTCGACGGTCTTGAGCAATCCGGGCGGCGGTGGGCGAGTCGCGCTCGCCGGTGACGTGCCGCCCCGCGGGCCAATCCGGGCCCAAGTCACGCTCGACAGCTTCCCGCTCGCCGGCATCTATGCGTTGATGCAAGAGGACACGGCGGCTGTGGCCGGCGTGGTAACGGCCCTGGTTTCCGCACGAGGGTCGCGGGCGACTCCCCTCTATACGAGCACGTTCGCGCTCGCGCACCCGTCGTTCGGCTCGTTCGCGGCGCCGTTTATGGACGGCAGCATCGACTATCGCGGCCGGCGGCTGAATGGTGAGGTCCATCTCTGGCGCGAGGGTGAGCAGATTCTCAACGTCACGGCGCACCTGCCGCTCGACCTCGCGCTGGTCCCGGTCAAGCAACGCCAGCTCCCCGATACCCTCTCGGTGCAGGCCCGCGCTGACAGCGTCGATCTGGGTGTGCTCGCGGCGGTCACGACCACGGTGCAACAGGTCCAGGGGATCTTCAATGCGGATCTGGGGATCGGCGGCACCTGGGAGGCCCCACAGCTGCGCGGCGGTCTCCAGATTGGACACGCCGCAGTCACCCTCCCGACGTTGAACGTTCGCTACACGAACCTCAACGGTTCCATTTCCCTGCGCGGCGACACGATCCACGTGGACAGCATCGGGGCGGTGAGCGAGCGCGGCCACGCGCAGGTGAGCGGCTACCTCCGGTTGGAACGGCTGACCAAGCCGCTGCTGGCGCTGAACATCAACACGGCGGAGTTCAAGGCGCTGGACCTGCGGGGCTACCTCACACTCACGGCGAGCGGGCGCGTCACGCTCACCGGCCCGGTCTTCGGGGCGACGCTCAGCGGGCGTGGAACGGTGACATCGGGCGTCCTGCATTTCGCCGATCTCGTCAACAAGCGCGTCGTAAATCTCGATGAGCCGTGGGTGCAGGATCTCATCGACACGTCATTGATTCGCGTCCAGCGGCTGGGACCGGAGTTCCAGAGCCTCTTCTTCGACAGCCTGCAGGTCAAGAATCTGCAGCTCACGATGGGTGAGGACGTGTGGCTGCGCTCCAACGAAGCGAACATTCAGCTGACCGGCTCGCTCACGGTCAACAAGGTAAACAACAACTATCTGCTTAGCGGCACGCTCCAGGCGCCGCGCGGCACGTACCGCTTGATCGTCGGCCCTGTGACGCGTGAGTTCGTCGTATCGCAGGGATCCGTGCGGTACTTCGGTACGCCCGACCTCGATGCCGAGCTCGATATCAAGGCGACGCACGTCGTCCATCCGCTGCCGGGCCCGGGGCAGAACTCGGAAATCCCTGTGCGTGCCCACATCACCGGCACGCTGCGACTGCCCAGGCTCACGCTCGAATCCGATTACGCCTACACGCAGACCGAGCTGTTGTCGTATCTGATCAGCGGTAAGCCTTCGTTCGAGCTGGGCACCGACCAGGGCGCGTTCGTGCGTGGGGCCGCCGCGTCTCTCGTCGCCGGCGAGCTGGAGCGTACTGTCGTGTCGGACCTGGGCGTGCCCCTCGACTATCTCGAGATTCGACCGGGCGACGTCACGAATCCCTTCTCCGGTGCGCAAGTCGCGGCGGGGTGGGCGATCGGGGACAAGACGTTCGTGGTTGTGAACGCCGGCTACTGCGCGAAGACACACCAGACCCGCTGGACCAACACCCTTGGCGCCACGGTGCAGTACCGGTTCAGCCCGGAGTGGCGCACGGAAGCCGGCTTCGAGCCGTTGCGTACCTGCAGCGGAGACTGGGACCCCTATATGCAGGCCGCGCCGCGCCAGGTGGGCTTCGACCTCTTCTGGGAGCGGCGCTACTAGGATGACGCGCGCGCTCGTGATAACGAACCCGTTCGCGGCACGCGGACACGCGCACGCGGTCACGGAGATCGTCAAGATCCTGGGCCGCGGTGGCTGGAAGGTGGACCTGCGCACCATCACGGGACCGGGCGACGCGCGGCGCATCGCCGAGGAGTCGCTGGGCGAAGGGTTCGACGTGCTGGTGAGCCACGGCGGCGATGGGACCGCGATGCAGATCGCGGCCGGGATCGCTGGATCGGGCATCGCACTGGGCGTGGTCCCCGGCGGGACGGGCAACGTGCTCGCGGGTAACCTGCAGCTCCCGCGCAGCACCGCCGCGGCAGCACGTGCGCTGCTCAAGGCCCGCGCGCACGCGATCGACCTGGGCGTCGTGGAACGTGCCGATGGCGCACACTACTTCGCGGTCGTGGCGGGTACAGGATTCGACGCGCAGCTGATGGCGGCGACCGGGCGCGAGCAAAAACGGCGCTGGAAGTTCGGTGCCTACATCGTGCGCGCGGTGCTCACGCTGCCGACGGTGCGCAGCGCCCCACATCGCGTAACCGTGGACGACACGACGACCGAGATGCGAGCCGCGATGCTGCTCGTGTTGAACTGCGGGAAGCTCCCTCCGGGATTCTTGAACCTGCGCGACACGCTGGTCCCCGACGACGGGTG
Organism: Gemmatimonadota bacterium; assembly: GCA_003221895.1. Taxonomy (GTDB): domain Bacteria; phylum Gemmatimonadota; class Gemmatimonadetes; order Gemmatimonadales; family GWC2-71-9; genus 20CM-2-65-7. Next base: position 11,643 of record QHUJ01000016.1, read on the forward strand.
GCTCGACATCGTGGCACTCGATGCCGATGGCGCGTTCCAGGGCGTCCAGGCGGTGCTCGAGATGCTCTTTCGCAGCCGGGGGACCTCGAAGCTCAAGCGCGTCTGGTGGGGCCGCGGGCGGACGGTGCGCGTCGAGCTGACGGAAGGCCTGCCACGGCCGGTCCAGCTCGACGGCGAGGTGACCGGCACGACGCCGTTCGAGGCGCGGCTGCTGCCCGGCGCGCTCGCCGTGCTCGTCGGACCCGGATTCAAGTCGCCCGATGGCTGACAAGCTCCTCGTCATCGACGGCGACGCGCCGTCGCTGCAAGCGCTCGGCGGCCACTTCGAGCGCACCGGCTACAAGGTGTGGCGGGACGCGACGGGTGAGCACGCCATGGAGACGTTCCGCCGCGAGCGCCCGGACGTGGTGCTGCTCGGACTCCATCTACCCGACGACAACGGGCTGGCGGTGCTGGAGCGCCTGCGCCACGTGGGGGCGGCGGTGATTGTACTGGCCGCGCAGGACGACACGGAGATCGCGGTGCAGGCGATGCAGCTGGGCGCCGAGAACTTTCTCACCAAGCCGGTAGATATGACTCATCTGGCCGCGGCGATCGCGCGCGCGGCGGAGAAGGCGCGGCTGTCGCGTGAGAACTCGCGGCTGCGCGCGCTCCTGGAGCAGGTGCCCGAGCTTCGGCCGCGGGCGCCGACCGACCGGCGCCACCAGGCCCAGTCGCTCTCCGAGGTCGAGCGGCAGCACATCGAGCGAACGCTGCGACACCATGGCGGGAACCGGACGCGCGCCGCGCTGGAGCTCGGGATCTCGCGCGCGACGCTGATCAACAAAATCAAGGCGTACAGCCTGAACCTGTAGGCTCGCCCTCTAGCCCAGCACGGTCGCGATCGCCGTCAGGATCGCGATCACGCCGAACCCTACGCCCGGGCGCGGACCGAAGTACCTGAATCCGACCAGCGAAGTGAGTGCCATGCTGGCGCAGACCACCCAGGCTATCGGCAGCGTTGCGTGCCGTTGCATCGCGTCGAGGCCGCCCAGTACCCAGAGGACGACAATCCCCACGAGTAAGGCCGCACTCACACACAAGCCGTTCCCCATCCAGAAAGCAAACCAGGTCGTGTCGGCACCCTGCCATCTGAAGCGCACCGATTTCATCGCCGCAAACACCTGATCAGCTTCGGGTCCCGCTTTGGGCCCGCGTCGTGCCGTGCCCAGCATGCCGCCGAACGTGTGGCCGATGGTCGCGAGCAGCAGCAGGCCGGCGCAAATGCGATACAGCATCGATTGCTCCTTCACAGCGGTGCTATCTTGAGGCATGGAAAAACCGCAACTCAAAGAGCACGACGGTATGACGTGCCGGTCCTGCGGAAACGAGGAGCGCGCGTCCGAGGGCTACCCCTGCTCGGATTGCGGGACGTTCATTTGTCTCATCTGCACGTTCCGCGGCGTCACGCGGTGCAAAACCTGCGAGGAGAAGGTGAAGTCCAAGCTGGCCTAACCGCGTCGCCGCTTCAGCTCCGCCTCCAGCTCCTCGCGCGGCGCGCCCAGTTCCTCCACCAACTTGCTCAACGCCGCCTCTCTGCCGTCCCAGTCACGCGCCGCCGCCAGCGCATCCAGCGCGATCTCCTCGATCGCTGCCGTGCGCTCCTCGAGGTCGCGCGTCCGCACGGCCACCTCGCGCGCCAGCCATTGCTCCAGGTCGCGGCGGTCGACCTCCAGCTGCCGCTGCCGCAGTGCGTGCTGCAACGACAGCTCCAGCTCGTCCAGATCCACCGGCTTGATGAGGTAATCGAAGGCGCCGAGCTTGAGGCACTCGATGGCGGTGCGGGGCTCATCGATGGCGGTCAGCATCAGGATCGCGAGGTCGGGGTCCCGCGCCAGCACCTTGGGGAGCAGCTCGATGCCGCTCGTTCCGGGCATGCGGATGTCGCAGAGCATCACCTGAGGATGGCTCGAGGCGAGATGCTCGAGTGCCTCAGCCGCGTTCGCCGCCGCGCGGACCTGATAGCCGAGGCGCGTCAGAAAACGGGTGAGCGCCTGGCGAATGCCTTCTTCATCATCGACGACGAGAACGGTGGTGCCGGCTGGAGACGAGGAAGCGGGAGTAGTCATGGCCGTCAACGTTGTTGACGTTATCTTGGCGCGTCAATGAGCGCGCGCATGAGTCTCGCGTCGGTTCCCGGTATCACGGTCGGGCACACGACGATCGAAGCGCACGGCACCGGGTGCACCGTCATTCTCGCCCCCGACGCCGGCATGCGCGCGGCCGTCTGCCTGCGGGGCCGCGCGACCGGTACGCGCGAGTTGGACGTGATGGATCCGCGCCATCTCGTCGAGCGCATCGACGCGATCCTGTTCACGGGCGGCTCGGCGCTCGGGCTGGGCGCGGCCGACGGCGTGATGCGCTGGCTGCGCGAGCGGGGTCGCGGTCTGCCGGTCGGCGACATGGGGACGATCCCGATCGTTCCGTCCGCGGTGATCTTCGACCTTGGCAATGCGGGGAAGCCACTCGGCTGGCCGAGTCCCGACGATGCCTATCACGCCTGCGACAACGCGAGCGCCGAGTACAACGACGGATTGGTCGGCGCCGGCCGCGGCGCGACGTGCAGCAAGGCTGCGGGACTGGAGAAGATGGTCCCCGCCGGGTTGGGGTCGTGGGCGATGAACGCCGGTGATGTGATCGTCTCCGCGCTCGTCGTAGTCAATGCCATCGGGGACGTCAGAAATGCGCGCGGCGAGATCATTGCCGGATCGGTCGACAGCCTGCGCTATCTCGCGGATGGCGGCGCGCCGCTCGGCGACCCCAAGCGGCTCAACCGCAACACCACGCTCGCCGTCGTTGCCACCAATGCGGATTTGAGCCGCGTCGAGCTGCAGGCGCTCGCGTACACGAGCAGCGACGCCATTGCCCGCCGCATTACGCCGTATGGCACGCTCTTCGACGGCGACGTGATTTTCGCGGTGAGTACCGCCGCCGTGAAGGCGAAGTCACCGCTGCAGGTCGATGCACTCGCGGCACTCGTGGTTCCCGAAGCGGTCGAGCGGGCCGTGCGCCGTGGATAAGCTCGAGCGCGCCGTCGACGATATTCGCCGCAAATGGGTGCCGGATGGCCGCCTTGGCGTGTTCGACGTCACGCTGCTGCCGAAGATGATCGACGTGACCACGACGAGTCCTGACGCGCGCGATGCGTTGCGTCGCCTGGCGGGAGAATCCGGCCTGCTCGAGAAGGTGGTGCTCCTCCCGCAGGATGTCACGGCGGGGGCGGGGATCGTGACCGCGGCACTCGCCCCGCTGCTTAGCGAGCCGCGCGTCTCCGCGCCGCGCGTGAGCGACGCGCTGCACGGCGAGCCGCTGGATGTACTGGATGAGCGCGAGGGCTGGCTGCGCGTGCGCGCGTCCGACGGCTACATCGCCTGGATCAATGCGGGGTACGTGGCGACCGGGCCGACCGATTGGTCCGAGGATTGGCAGGAGCGCGCCACCGCCCGTTCACTCAGTGCCGACATCGTCACAGCGAATGGACGGCGCAGGCTGCCGACCGGGGCGCGCGTCGCCCTGCGCCGCGGCGTGGTGGAGCTCGCGGACGGCCAGCGGGGTGCCGTTGCCGCGGGCAGCGTCCGGCGCGAGCAGGAGCTGCGCGTCGAGGCGCGCCATCTCGCGCTCACCGAGCTGGCTCAGAAGTGGTATGCCGGCGCGCCCTACCTCTGGGGCGGGCGCACCGAGTGGGGCATCGATTGCTCCGGCCTCGTGCAGGCGTTGTTCGGCGCGCGCGGCATCGCGCTGCCGCGCGACAGCGATCAGCAGTTCGCCCAGGGCCGCGAGATTCCGATGGCTCCGGATGGACAAGGCTACGAGGCGGGCGACCTGCTCTTCTTTGCGGAACGCGGCCGCGTGTCCCACGTCGCGCTCTGGGCAGGCGCGGGGCGGATCGTGCATTCGGCGCTGTCGCGCGGCGGGGTGGGCTCGGACCATCTTTACGGCGATGAGCCGCGGATGCGGCGCCTGCGGGAGAGCATGGTGGGGGTCCGACGATTGTAAGGTGCGTTATTTTGAAGGATGCGTCTGATCCTCTTCGACATCGACGGGACGCTGTTATGGACCGCCGGCGCGGGAAGGCGAGCCATTCATCGCGCTATGCTCGACGAAATGGGCACCGCCGGCCCGATCGAAGGCTACCGCTTCGACGGCAAGACCGATCCGCAGATCGTGCGCGAGCTGTTGGAGCTGGCCGGCCATCCCGATGCCCGCTCCGAAGATCGCGTCACGGCCGTATGCCGCCGCTATGTCGAGCTGCTCACCGCTGAGCTCGAGAAACCGACCCAGGCCACCAAGCTGTATCCGGGGATCAAGGCCCTGCTCGCCGCGCTCGAGCCCTACGAAACGGACGGGCGCGCGCTTGTCGGTTTACTCACGGGCAACGTCCAGCATGGCGCGGCGCTCAAGCTACGTTCGGCGGGCCTTGATTTCGAGCGCTTCGCGGTCGGAGCCTTCGGCTCCGACTCCCACCATCGTCCCGATTTGCCAGCCGTGGCCGCGAAGCGCGCCGCTCAGCGCACCGGGCGACGTTTCACCGGCGAGGATCTGGTGATCGTGGGGGACACGCCGGATGATGTGGCGTGCTGCAAACCCCTGGGCGCACGTTCGGTCGGCGTCGCGACGGGCTTCTACGATGTCGCGGCGCTGCAGGAGGCGGGCGCCACGCACGTCTTCCCGGATCTGGCAGACACGGACGCGGTGCTCGCCGCCCTCTTCTCGTGACCGTCGTCCGCGACGAGCTCGAGCTCAAGGCGCGGATCGACGATCCTGAGGCGGTTCGGCGCGCGCTGATCGCCGCGGGGGCCGAGTTGACCTACCGCGGCGCGATGCTCGATCGGCGATTCGATCGCAAGGAGCGTTTGCGCGCGCGTGACGAAGTCGTGCGGCTGCGCGTCTACCACCCCGCGGACCACGCGAGCGAGTGGGGCGTGCTCGGTTGGAAGGGGCCGGTCGGCAAAAAGGACGGTTACCGGCACCGCGAGGAGTGGGAGACCCGGGTCGACGACCCCAAAGCCGCGCTCGTGGTGCTGCGCCACCTCGGCTACAAGATCGTTTTGCGAATCGATCGCGCCGTGGAGCAGTACCGTCTGGGTGAAGCGACGCTGCGGCTGGAGTGGTATCCGGCGATGGACGTGCTGCTCGAGGTCGAGGGCGCACCCGACGAGATCGAGCGGGCGATCGCGGCCACGGGCTTGCCCCGCGAACTGTTTTTGCCCGAATCGCTGCCGTATTTCACCGAGGAGTACGAAAAACGCACGGGGAAGACCGCACGCGTGGCCCGATGAAGCTCCTCATGCCGCTGCGGGTGCCCGAGCTCGCCCCGTCGCTCGGGCGCATCATCGTTCCCCGCCGGCAGCAGCCTCCCTGGGTTCCACTCGATGACATTCGCGAAGAGCTGGCGACGCGCGTGCTCGAGCTCGGTGGCGAGGGGCGGGCGACCGAGGCGCGAGCGACCGTGCTCGAAACGACCGGCCGGCGGGCGTGGGCGGCTGCGTGGGACCACGCGGTTCGCCGCGCGGCGAATCGCGTCGCCGAGGCGCTCGACGCGGAGATCACCCGCACCGCGCACAGCGTGCGGCTGCCCCGGCGCAAGCTGCGCCGGCATCTCCTGACGAGCGCCGAGAAGCGGGCGATTGTCGCACGGCTGGGAGCGGGCGGAGGCACATTCGTCGCGGCGCTCGACGAGCTCGATATCGCGGCGAGCCACGTCTCCGATGCATCGGTGCTCGAGAAGGACGCGCACGCCGCTTGGCAGGATGCCCTGCGCACCGTTGCACGACGACTCGAGGCTGCCTGGCTCGCGCTCGAGACGGAGGTGGAAGAGGAGCGACACCGCTGGACGTCCGAGCTCGAGGCCCTCGCGACATGGCGGCCCCGCCTCTGGCCGGTTTTCGTGATCTGGGTTCCCCTCGCCGGCGTGTTGATCTGGCTCGGACTCATCCTCGGTGGCTACGTGCCGGCTCCTGCATGGCTCGCTGCGCGTCTGGGCTTCTAGGGCTTCTCCTGTGCTGCGCCGCGGCCCAAGACGCCGCGGCGCAGCTGCGCGTTGTCGAGGTTCCGCTCGCCACGAGATCGAGCCTCGATTCGCTCGCGCGCCTGGGCTTCGAGGTTGCCGGCATGCGGCGCGTCGCCGGCGAGCTGCATGCCGTCATCGTCGTGTCACCGGAAACAGAGACGCGACTGGCGAGACAGGGCTACAAAACCACACTTCCAGGCCTTGCACTCGCCCCGACTCGCGTGGCGGAAGACACGTTCCGCACGTTCCACTCATTCGACAATCCGGTGAGCGGCATACGCGCCACGCTCAGTGCGTGGACGAGCGCCGACACGCTGATTCACGTCGACTCTGTCGGGGCGTCCCTCGAGGGGCGGCCGATGCTGGTGGTCAAGATCGGACCGGCCGCGGATGATCCGGCCCGGCCCAACGTGCTGTTCATCGCGACGCACCACGCGCGCGAATGGATCTCGACCGCGGTCGCGATGAAGCTGATCCGTTGGCTCGCCGACTCCGGGGGAGCGGCGATCGCAACGCACGACGTCTGGGTAATGCCGGTCGAGAATCCGGACGGCTACCAGTACACGTTCACGAACGAGCGCTACTGGAGGAAAAACCGCCGGCTCAATTCCGGCGGCAGTTACGGCGTCGATCCCAATCGCAACTATCCGACGTTCTGGGGCGTGGACGAGCTCGGCTCGAGCTCATGGGAGTACGCGGAGACGTACCGCGGCACGGCGCCGGCCTCGGAGCCGGAGACGCGGGCGGTCATGGCATTTCACGCGGCTCATCCACCCGTCGTTTCGCTTTCGTATCACAGCTACGGCGGGTTGCTGTTGTATCCGTGGGGATTTCGCGCGGGTGAATTGCCACCCGATCTGACTCGCTACCAGGCGCTGGCGGGCACAGAGCTCGCGCCCGCCGTGACCGACAGCGTGCCCGGATCGCCGCAGGAGCACTACCACCCGGGTCCCGGCTGGAATCTCTACGCGACGAACGGCGAGTACACCGACTGGGCCTACCGCACGTACGGCACGATCGCCTTCACGACGGAGCTGACGAACGGCTGTTGCCTGCAGGGCCTGTACTATGGTTTCGAGTTCCCCGATGACAGCGTGCTGGTCGAGCGCGTGTTCCGCGACAACCTGCCGTTCGCGCGCTCACTGATCGATGCATCCGGCGACCTGGCGCACGCGCCCGGTGCGTCCGGACTCGTACCGGGCGTGCCGCGGTTCACCTCCCTCTGGCCCGACTCCTGGCTCAGTCTCGACGCGAGCGCTCCCCGCCCGCTGTCGCTGACACTGCGGACGGGAACCGGGGCACTCGTCGATCGCAGCGTGCAGACAGACTCCCTGCGCCGCGGCGTGCTGCGCACGGACTGGCGCACCGATCTCCATTTAGACGCGGTGCGGGCGTTGCGCGCCGTGGCGACCAACGTTTCAGCGGAACTCGTGTCGCTGGCTGGTGCGGAACCGCTCGACAAGGGGTGGCGTGGGTGGTGGCGCGACAGCGTGGGCGCGCCCGGGGCGGGCAAGTACTCGTGGTACGCGGCCGGAGGCTTCGATACGTTGACTTCGCCGCCCATCGATCTGCGCGGCCGCACGGCGGTTTGGCTGCAGCTGTGGACCAGACACAACGGGTCGGCATTCACACCCGAGCAGAACGGCGTGATCCAGTTCTCGGGTGATTCGGGGCGCACGTGGAGCAACGTCGCGCTGATCGTCGGCGACGGGCCCAGCTGGTATCCGATGCGGGTCGATCTTCCCCAGGCTGGCGGGCGGCGGGGCGCGCAGGTTCGGTTCATCTCGAATCAGTTCAGCTGGTGGCTCGATGCCGTCGGCTTCGCCTCTGATGCGACAACAGTGTTCGCGCAGCTGGCGACCGCGGCCGGCGCCGACGTCTCCGAGAACCCGGTGCGGAGCGATCAGGTCGTAATCTCATGGCCGGCGACAGTCGGCAGCGCCCGCATCTCCGTGTTCACGTTCACCGGCGAGCGCCTGTATGAAGCGACAGTCGCCGCACCGACCAACGAATATGTTTGGGATCTGACCGTAGACGGGGGAGCGCGGCGCGTGGTCAATGGCGCATACATCATCGTCGTGGACGTGGACGGGAATCGCTACCGCAAGCGCCTCTTTGTCGCCCGGCCGTCGCAATGAACGCCGTGGGAGTCGGTGTCGATCTGGTCGAAGTGGCGCGCGCGCGCGCAATGATCGCCGATAAGGGCGCGCATGTGTTCGACCGGCTCCTCACGCCGGCGGAGGCGGACTACTGTCGTTCCCGACCGGATCCGGCCGAACACGTGGCCGTTCGGCTGGCGGCGAAGGAAGCGGTTTACAAGGCGCTCCAGGGCAGTGATGCAGCCCGCGGGATCGGCTGGCGCGACATCGAGGTGACGCGCGCGCCCGACGGCCGGCCGGACGTCGAATTGAGCGGATTGGCGGCGAGCCGGGCGAAGGAGCTAGGCGTCAGAAAGGTGCTGCTGTCGCTGTCGCATACACACCAGGCCGCAGTCGCAATTGCAGTGCTATCAACAGATTGAATTCCCGACAAAATTACTCTACTTTGTGCCCGTGCGGTTCCTGACGACGTCGCTGTTGCTCGCCGCCTGCCTTGCGCAGACACTCGCAGGGCAGGCGGCTGACTCTTTGACCCCCGCGCGACGGGTGGTCGCGGCGGCGTCGCTGGCTGCCAAGGAGTACGCCCTGGGTGTGACGCCGGCGGGGCGGGAAATCACGCAGCCCAACGAAGTCGACGAAGCCAAGCTCTTCATTCAGCAGGCGCAATTCGACGTGGCTGGCCTGCCCAGCGCCGCCCGCGCCGGCGCCCAACGGTCCCTCGATCACATCACACAGCTGCTCGAGCAGCTCGCACCACCTGATTCGATCCGGCGCGCGACCGACAGCCTGGTCGCGCAGATCACGCTCGCCGCCGGCGGTCCCAATGTTCTCGAACCGTTGCCCGCCAATCCGCCCTCGCTGGCCCGCGGCGCGGTCGTATTCCACGAGCGTTGCACCCAATGCCACGGAGAGAGCGGCAAGGGA
>QHUJ01000042.1 GCA_003221895.1 Gemmatimonadota bacterium
AGAGCATCGAAAAGACCGCCGCTGCCACCACGGCGCGGCTCCAAACGATCCAGCGCATGAATGGACCTCTCCTTCGAGGGGAACGGATGCGGGTTGCGGTGCCCATCGCCGGGAGAAAGTCGCCCGCTCGTGGGACTGCGTCAAGAAGCCTAGGTGGGTGCTTTACGCAGCAGGTACACGGCCGCGACAGCGACGAGAAGATTCGGAAACCATGCCGCGAGTACCGGCGGCAAGACACCGCCGGACCCGACCGCTTTGGCGAGTTGGAACATCAGCAGCACGATGAAAGTCGTGGCGAGGCTCGCGGCCACGCCCCACGCCGCGCCGCTCTTGGGCGTGGAGATCGCCAGCGGCGCCCCGAACAACGCGATCAACAGGCAGATACACGGAATGGCGATCTTGAGCGCCAGCTCCACCTGCAGTTTCTTGGCATTGGAGCCGCTGCGCGCCAGCGCGTCGATGTAGCGGCGCAGCTCGACATAGCGCATCTCATCAGGCGCCTTGGGCTGCGCCAGCAGATCGGCAGGCGTCTCGCGCAGCGTCCGCGATACCAGCGAATCGAACTCGAACGCAACCTCGCCCACCGGATCGCTGCCCTCGAGGTAGCGCAGCGCGCCCTGATACAGCGTCCAGTGCGCGAGCGGAGCCCGCGACCTCCGCTTCCTACTCGTGTCGCTATACACGGCGCGCTGGGCGGCCAGCACGATGGTGGGATAGTCCACCCCGGACCCCTCGCGTTCCAGCATCAGATCCGTCATCTGGCGCGCGCGGAGATCGAGGCCGCGGACCGCGTACACCCACCCGCCGTCCGCGCGGTAGACGAAATTGTCCCGCATCGGCAGCGACTGTACCGCCCTTTCGCCCAGCAGCTCGAGCCGTTTCGCGGTGCTCACCGGGGCGATCTCGCCCAGCAGCAGGCCCATGATAAAAGAGGCGGCGGCGGCGAGAAACAGCGGCCGCACCAGACGGTGAAACGAAATCCCCGACGCCTTGGCCGCCGTGAGCTCCGAATGGCGGCCCAGCGAGCCGACCGTGAACACCGTCGCGAACAGCACGGCGACCGGCAGCACCAGGAACATCTTCTCGGGCAGATCGAACACATATGACAGCGCGACCGTGAGCGGCTTCAAGCCTCTGCCCAGGTACTGATCCATCTTGTCCGTCAGATCGATGACGATGACCAGAATGGGAAAGCCGAGCAGCGTGACCAGGAAGACGCGCAGCCATTCGCGCAGGAGGTAGCGATCGAGCGTTCGCAATGCGGAATGGGGAATGCGGAATGCGGAGCGGAATCTCATGGTCAGTTCCGCATTCCGACTTCCGCATTACGCATTCGGGGCAGCCAGCCGACCAACGCCCGCTTCATGTCCTGCCAGTCGCCGCCATGGGCGCTGCTGCCCGCGCGCCCCACGGTCCAGAGCAGCGGTATGGAAAGGATCAGGAAAAGAAGATTCGCCGTCCACATGGCGAAGAACGGCGGCACGATCAGCCGGTCGCCGAACTCTTCACCGACGATCAGGCCGACATAATAAATCGAGAACACGGCGAGGCTCGTGCCGATCACGAGGCCGACACCGCCGCGGGGGAAGCGAATCGCGAGCGGCACGCCGAGCAGCGCGAAGATGATGCACGCCGCCGAAATCGCGAGTTTTTTCTGGATCTCCACCTCGTACGTCGCAGCACGCATGCGCGCGCCCCGGAGCTGCTGCTCGTAGGCGGTGAGCGCCATCTGCTGCACGCTGTACGGGACCGCGGTCGCGGTCGGTCGCTCCGGCACGGGGCGAGGCGGAACCCCTGCGGGCAGGGGGGGGCCACGGGGGCCACGGGGGCCGGCGGGCGGAGGGGTGGTCTGGTGGACGCCCTGCGCCTGCGCCGCCGTGGGAGTGACGATGCGCTGCAGGCCGCTCAGGGCGCGACAGTAGAGTGATGGCTGCGCCAGCGTGGTATCGAATGGTGCCGCCGGTACCGACGCCAGCTTGAGCAGGCGCCGCATCTCGCCGTTGACGCCGACCAGCGCGTCGCGCTGCGTGCGGTCCATGTCCCGCCGGGCGCGCGCCACGACCTCCTCCATGGCGCAGATTGTCATCTCGCGGTCGCCGCGGTAGGTATCGTTCTCGGTTTGTGTGAACGTATTGCTAACGCCGGCGACCTTGATGCGGTTGACGCTGTAGAATGTCCGGTTGAAGTGTTGCGGATCGCTGCGCTTGAATTCGTGCACCTCGCCGTCGCGCAGCGTGAGGTACAAGTCGGTACCGCCTGGGGTATAAGCCATGCGACCCGAGTCGGCCATGATGATCCGGCGCCGGTCGGGGTCCTCCAGGTCGTAAATCGTCACGTCACTCAGTGTGTTCGCTGCAGGATCAATGCGGGCGGCGCGCAGGAAGAACTGCTTCGTCACCACTTCATTGATCACCTGTTCTTTCAACTGAAATGTCGGCTTCTTCCGCTGGATGTCGACGAGGAGCGTCCGCAGGGCGTGGTTGGACCGCGGCAGGATCTGGTCGTTCCAGAACAAGGCGACGAGCGCGACGAGCGTCGCGCCGCCCACGACCGGCAGGAGCAGCCGGCCGACGCTGATGCCGCTCGCTTTCATCGCGGTGATCTCGTTGTCGGCGGCGAAATGGCTGAACGTGTACAGCACGGCGACGAGCACGGCCATCGGCAGCGTCATCGCGACGATGAAGGGAATCGAGAGCGCGAACACCTCGAACACGATGCCCCACGGCAACCCCTTGCCGACGAAATTGCCGAATTGCTTCGCGACCTGATTGACGAGCATCGCGAACGTGAGTGCCGCGAGCGCGTACCCGAGCGGAGGAATGTGCTGCCGCAGGATGTAACGGCTGAGGATGCGCACGATTGGTCGCGCCATTATATTCGGAACCCCAAGTCTCTACAAGGGATGCGTCGTCTCGCCTCGCTAGTGCTGCTCGCTGCCACGCTCGTCGTACCCCAGGTCCATGCGCAGGCTCCTGTGTACACGTTCGGCGTGCCGCCGCTCGCGGCGCCACGGAATGCGGCGCTCGCGCCGGGCGGGCGGCTCGGCTCGCGGGTACCGCCGGCGCTGCTCGCCGCCGCGTGGACCGATTCGCTCCTGACGCACCGCCGCCCCTGGTACACAGTGCCGGCGGCGCTCGCCGCAGCCGAGACGCCGCCGCCCGCCGCGCCGCCGCCAACTCCCACCGGTCTACTCGGTCCCTACGCCGACATCGGCATGCAGCTCAACGTCCGCTTCGAGCTGAAAGCGGATCAGTTCCGCAACCTGCGCTGCACCGCTGCCGACCGACAGGTGGCGCTCTCCGGCTGCTCCGCCGGATTTCCGACGATCACGCCGAATCCCTTGTATGCGATTCGCACCAGCGGCGTCGTCGCGCAGCGCCTGCACGTGGACGTCGACTTCGACAGCCAGCGCGAGTTCGACGCCAACAACAACCTGCGCGTGTGGTACGAGGGACTGGAAGACGAGATCCTGCGGCGCGTGGAAGCGGGCAACGTCACGTTCCAGATGCCGTCGTCACGCTTCATCAGTGCCGCGATCCCCGCCAACAACTTCGGCGTGCAGGCGATCGCGCAGGTCGGACCGCTGGAGTTACGCAGCATCTACGCCCAGCAGAAGGGCAACGTGGTGAAGGACCGCATCTATCACGTTGGCCAGACGACGAGCCAGCCGATCGACCGCGACGCGCGCGACCTGGACTACGAACCCGGCCGTTTCTTCTTCGTGATCGATCCCGCGGCGCTGCCGGGCTATCCCGCGGTGGACATTCTCTCACTCGATCAGACGCCGCGGCCCGAGTCGCTCACGGTCGCCGCCTTGCGCGTGTACCGGCGGCGCGCCGTGGCGCCAGGGCAGACGGGAAATCAGAACGCCGGCGGCGTGCGCGCGGTCGCCTGCGGTACGGGCCCGCAAGGCCAGGCCATCGACTGCGCGGGCCAGCGCGCCGGCCCGTTCGAGTGGGAGATTCTGGAAGAAAGGAAAGACTATTACGTAGATCCGACCGGCACCTGGTTCGCGCTCGCCAATCGGCTCGATCAGAACGATCACCTCGCGGTCTCCTACATCACCGGCACCCGCACCGACACGATTGGGACCTTTCCGGTCGAGGTGAACCGCGATACGGCGGTGACCGACACCCTCCGGCTGGTCTACGATCCCAAGCCTGGAATCACGGCGGCGGCGCCGTCGTTTCGGTTCGAGATCCGCAATGCCTACCGCGTCGGAGGCCGGGAGGTCACCCGCGAGTCCATGGCGCTCGCCCTGATGGTCAACCAGCGCGAGCGCTCGCCGGCCGGCCAGCCGTATCTCAGTGTGCTCGGCGTCGCGCTCGATAACGATCCGAACCAGTTCGACCAGTACAACCGGTTGTTCCCCCGCGGGCGCGATCCCAATCAGGGCGATCCGGTGCGCGATCTGTTCATCATCTTTCCGCATCTGACGCCGTTTGCCGACTCCACCAAGCTCGCGCCCGCCGAGCGCAACGATTCGCTGTACCGCACGCCCCGTGGGTATCTCGCGACGCAGGCGCCGCCCTCGGTGTTCACCCTGCGGCTGCACGTCGAGGCGTCCGCATCCGACGACCGGTCCGTGCTGTCCCTCAACAGCTTCCAGATCCGCGAGGGCAGCGAGCGCATCTACGTCGGCAACATCCTGCTGGTGCGCGACGTCAACTATTCGATCGACTACACGACCGGGCAGGTGCAGTTCATGCATGTCGATTCGCTGTTTCCCGCCGGTACATCCGACGTGCGCGCGCAGTTCGAGGAACGCGCTGCGTTCAGCATCGCGCCCCGGTCGATCTATGGTCTCGCCGCGCGCTACGACCTCGGGCCCGTGGGGCAGGTCAACTTCACCGGCCTGTTCCAGAACGAGCAGAGCTCGTTCAACCGCCCGCCGCTGGGGTTCGAGCCATCGTCCAGCTTCATCGGCGGCGTGTCGACGCAGCTCCACTTCCAGCCGGGGTGGCTGACGCGCTTCGCCGATTTCCTGCCGGGCGTGCGCACCGATGCGCCGTCGTCGCTCGCCATCTCGGGTGAAGTCGCCGTTTCCAAGCCGAGCCCCAACAAGTTCGGGCAGGCGTACATCGAGGAGTTCGAAGGGGGCGCAACCCGGTTCATCACGCTGACCGACAACGCCTGGCACTGGGGCAATATTCCCACCTCGACGCGCGGCGCCGAAGCGTACGGGATCTCGGCCAGCTTCGATCCGGTCGACGCCGCGTCTCTGACCTGGCAGAGCCTGCCGTACAACTACCGCAACGGCCAGCTGCAGCCGATCCAGTTCTTTCCGCAGCAAATCGACCCGACGATCAAGCTCGCCGGGCAGACACAGGCCGCCGAGCCGGTCCTGTGGTTCATGATGAAGCCGGATACGGTGCTGGGGCTCGCGAACAACACGCCCGCGTCGCCGAACTTCGGCGCGCCCAACTGGGTGCGCCCCCCCACCAACGGGCCGCGCTGGCGCTCGATCACCCAGACGCTTTCTCCGACGGGCGTCGATCTGTCGCGCACGGAGTTTCTCGAGTTCTGGGTATGGGAGGATGGCTCGCGGGTCGCCAAGCAGAATCGCGCGCTTGTCCTGCTCGATTTCGGGTCGGTGTTCGAGGACGCCCTGGCGTTCGTGCCCACGTCGTTCAGCGTCAGTCCGACCGGCGACACGACCTACTCTGGAATCCGGGAGACCGGGTTGGGGCGGCTCGACAGCGAGCGCGATCCGCGCACGCAGACCTGGAGCGCCACGATCAACGACGAGGGCATCCTGTCCGACCGCGTCGTGGACGGCATCTACGATTCGACCCGCGCGGCCCTCATCGACACGCTGCCGCTGTGCAGCCTGACCGAGGACGGCCAGCTCATTCCGTTCGTGTTCGGCGATGTGCGCTCGCGCTGCGGCCGGCACAACGGCGTGGTCGACACGGAAGACCAGGATGGGGACTTTGCGCTCGACTCGGTCAGCGGGGTGAAGACGTCCGAGAATTTCGTCCGCTACGTCTTTCCGATCGGCGACGACAAGTATTACGTGCGCGACGGCGGCATGTTACCCGATCCCAACGGCGGGGCGGCGGGGTGGCGCCTGTACCGCATTCCCTTCCGCACCGACACGCTGCAGATCGGCAATCCCAACCTCCGTCAAGTTCAGGCCCTCCGTCTCACCGTGATCACGCCGGCGTCGGGCATTTCGGGCCCGGCGCCACAGGTCTACTTCGCGCTGTCGCGCGTGCGGCTGGTCGGGAGCACCTGGGTCAAGCGGAGCGACACGCCGATCAAAGGCATCGCCGGCCTGCGCGGCACCGGCGTCGGCGAAGTCGTCGCCTCGCTTGTGAGCACGGAGAACACCGATCTCGGGTACACGCCGCCTCCCGGCGTCGTCGATGAGGCGGGGCGGCGCGACGCCGGCTTCCAGCTCGGCGCCGTCCAGATCAACGAGCGCTCGATGCGCGTGCTGGCGCGCGGCCTGGGGACCGGCGAGCGCGCCGAGACGTATCTGCGCTTCACGACCGAAGGCGACAAGAACTTCCTCAAGTACCAGTCCCTGCGCGCCTGGGCGCGGGGCCGCGGCCCTGGATGGGACGACGGCGACCTCGAGTTTTTCATCAAGGCGGGGAAGGATCAAGACAACTTCTATCTCTACCACACTCCGGCCCGGACGATCTCGTGGGAGCCTGAAGTGCGCGTGTCGTTCGATCACTGGCTGGCATTGCGCGCCCGTATCGAGCAGGCCTGGCTCTCGGGCGATCCGCCGCACATCTATGCCGGCTGCCCCGACTCGACGCTCGTGCAGTTCGACACCGCGTACGTCATGTGCGATGGGCCGTACATCGTGCACGTGAAGGACCCCGGCACGGCGCCGCCCAACCTGGTCGCCGTGCAGGAGATCGCCGCTGGCATCTGGCGCGTGAAGACCAACGTCTTCATCGATCAGGCGGAGTTGTGGGTGGACGACATCCGGCTGGCCGACGTGGTGCAGGAAACCGGCGTCGCGGGCGCCGTGGACATCTCACTCAACGCGGCGGACGTCGCGGATCTCGCAATCAGCGTGTCGCGGCGCGACGGGCAGTTCCGACAGCTCGGGGAGAACCCGACCTACCTCACCGATAATGCGGCGAACATCGCGAGCACGGTGCGGGTCGACAAATTCCTGCCCCAGACCTGGGGTCTCGCGGTACCGGTCACGTTCAGCCACACCATCGCCGCGAGCGATCCGTTCTATCTGACGAATACGGACATTCGCGCCGATGCGCTGCCGGGCTTGCGCCGCCCGCACGCCACCAGCTCGACCTACACATTCTCCGCGCGACGCGTGCGCCGCTCCCCGCGTGGACTCGGGCGCCTGGTGATCGATCCCCTGTCGATCAGCGGCGCCTTCAATACCGGGGGATCGCGCTCCGAGCTGGCCCAGGCGACCGGCTCGAGCTACGGCGTCAATCTCGACTGGACGCTCATTCCCGGAGCGCGCACCGTACGCTTTGCCGGCGCGAACCTCCGCCTCAACCCCACGGCGCTGAGCTTCCGCTCGGGGTTCGCG
Organism: Gemmatimonadota bacterium; assembly: GCA_003221895.1. Taxonomy (GTDB): domain Bacteria; phylum Gemmatimonadota; class Gemmatimonadetes; order Gemmatimonadales; family GWC2-71-9; genus 20CM-2-65-7. The sequence goes on from QHUJ01000042.1 coordinate 7,523, forward strand.
GGAAGCGACGCGCAGCGCTTCACGTTTACGGTGCCGATCCCCCGCATCGACGACACGCTGCCGCCGTCGCTGTCGAAGACGCGGCTGTGGCGTAATGTCGGTCGAGTGGACCTGGTTCCGCTGGGGGGCTTCCAGCTCAGTGTCGAGGCGGCGTCCACCAGAGATCTGCGCGAGTACGGGGACTCGACGACGATGGGTCGCCTGCTGCAACAGGAGCGTGAGACGTTCCTGGGCAAGGACGTCGGCGTGGAAACGCAGCGATCGTTGACCAGCTCGTTCAATCTGACGCCGCGGATCGGTGCGTGGCTCCGGCCGCGCTTTTCCGCGATCTCCGGCTTCAACTTCACGCGCGATCCCAACGCCCGGCAACCGGTCCGCACCAAGGGCGACAGCGCGGGGGAGTTCCGCGTGCCGGCGGCGTACAACAATACCCGGCGCTTCGATCTCGGAGCCCAGCTCGACGTCGGCCGTCTGGCCAGGGCCACGCTCGGCGACTCTTCCGGGCTGGCGACGTGGCTCACCAGGATTTCGCCCGTCGATGTTTCGTACGGCCGCCAACGGGGCTCGAGCTACAGTCTGGCGACCGACCTGCCGGGACTCGGCTATCGCCTCGGGTTCGGCGGCATGGATGCGTTCCGCAGCGTCGATGGACAGCTCGCCACAGCGGCGGTGGAGAACACCATCTTCACCGCGGGCAGCGGTGTGGCGATCGGCTTCGGACTGCGCGCGACGGCGACGTACCGGCAGACCGACAACGTCGCCTGGACGCTGCGCTCGGACGAGCAGGTGCCGCTGCGCTCGCACACGCAGGATTGGCCGAGCGGGCAAATCGGGTGGACGCTGACACCTCCAAGACAGAACGTGGGCCGGATCATCCCGCGCATCGTGGCGCAGGTGACCTATCGGAAGTCGCAAACGATGATCGAGCAGCCCACGTTCGAGGTCGGCAGCAGTGTTCTGACGCACACGACGGACGAAGCGCTTAATCCCTCGGTCTCGCTCACGCTGTTCGGAGGAATCCTTCTGACCACGGACTGGGCGCGCAGCCGCGGCGATCGCCTGGCGGCCGGCAGCCTGTTTCATACGGAGCGGGATGCCCAGAATGCCACCGTCACGTTTTCGTTCAAACCGCCCGGCGGCGGTGTGGGCCGCTGGCGCTCCAACATCCGCACCAACGCGGGGTACACCGTAACGGCCAATACCACCTGCTTGCAGAGCGCGGGCGGAGGCAGCTGCGTGCCTTATGTGGACAGCCGTCAGGCGCAGGCGCAGCTTACCATGGACACCGACCTTCCCTCCAACATTGGCGCGGGACTCCAGATGGCATACGTGCTGAACGAAGAGCGACAGACGAACCGCAAAGTCTCGCAGTTCGTGATCACGGCGTTTGTTCAACTCTCGACCAGCGTGGGACAACTTAAATGAAGGCGTGCGTCGTGCGTGGTGTGTGGTGCGTGGCAGTGTTTGGTGTTGTGGCATGCCAGGCGCGGGCGAACAACGAGCCCAAGAGTGGCGCGAGCCAGTTCAACGGGCGCACCGCCTTCACCTACATCGAAAAGCAGATGTCGTTCGGACCGCGCATCCCGAACAAGCCCGGCCATGAACAGACGGGCGACTGGTTGCTTGCCGAGCTGCGCGCTCGAGCCGATACGGTGATCGTGCAGGACATTCGCCACGTCACTCACAAGGGCGACACGCTGCACCTGCGGAACTTCTTCGCGCGCTTCCGCCCGCAGGCGACGGAACGGGTGCTGTTTCTGGCGCATTGGGACACCCGGCCCATGGCCGACCGCAGCATGAACGTGGCGCAGCAGCGCATGCCGGTCCCGGGAGCGAACGACGGCGCGTCGGGGGTGGCCGTGCTGCTGGGCGTGGCTGATGCGCTCAAGGCTCAGGCGCCGGCGAACGGCGTGGATCTGCTCTTTGTGGACGGCGAGGACTACGGTGACTTCGCCGATACCAACGACGTGCTGATTGGATCGCGCTGGTTTGGGGCGCATCGCCCGCCGGGGTACCAGCCGCTCTTCGCGGTCCTCTTCGACATGGTGGCAGACAAGGACTTACAGATTCATCAGGAAGGCCAGTCCGTCGCCTTCGCGCCCGAGGTGGTGCAGCGGGTTTGGAGGGTGGCGGCCGATCGTGGCCATGCACGACAATTCGTGTCCGATGTCCGCCACACGCTCACCGACGATCATGTGTCGCTGCAGAAGGTCGGGATTCACGCCATAGACGTCGTGGATTTCGACTACCCGTACTGGCACACGACGGAGGACACGATCGACAAGGTGAGTGCCGAAAGCTTGCAGATAGTTGGTGATGTGGCGGTGGCACTGGTTCGCTAGTAAACCACCGTGCGTGGTGCGTGGTGCGTGGTGCGTGGTACGTGGTACGTGGTGCGTGGTACGTGGTGCGTGGTACGTGGTGCGTGGGTTTGTGAGCTGACGCGCTAATTTGGTAATTCTATCGCTCAGGTGAATCGTAGGTTGTCGCCATGGACAGCTATCGTTCACTCGACGCGTGGAAATGCGCGCACGCCGCCGTAATTCTCGTCCACAAGTCGACCGAAGCACTCAATCGTCCAAAGTCCTGGGCGATTTTCGACCAGCTCAGGCGCGCAGTTATCTCAATCGAGACAAACATTGTCGAAGGCTACGCACTGGCGACACAGCCACAGTTTGGCAGGCACCTCTGGATAGCGTTTGGGTCTGCAGCCGAAACGGAGTGCCTGGTACGGAGCATTGCCGAGCTCGAGTACCTCGACGCCTCGGTCCTTCGCGAGTTACAGAGCTTATTGGCCCGCGCCTTACGAACCATTCGAGGTCTTCTCCGTAACCCTCCGCGTAACCCCACGCACCACGCACCACGCACCCCGCACGGTAGTCCCACGCACCACGCACCACGTACCACGCACGGTAGTTCCACGCACGATAATGGACGATAAACGCGCCGCCCTGGTCCTGGCGTGCCTGGCGTTGGCAGGCGCCGGTGTTCGCTTCTTCCTCGCTCCATCTTCCGCTACTCCGCCCGGCGACGTCCAACTGCAGTCTGCCTCCGCGCCGCGCCCTAACGCCCTTCGCGAAACCGCTCGCCGCGCGGCGCAGCTTTCGCGACCACTCCTGCCCGGAGAGCGGATAGACCTGGATAATGCAGACGTGAGCGAGATCACACGTTTGCCGCGTATCGGTCCAGCGCTCGCGCAGCGCATCGTCGCGTGGCGCAACGAGCACGGCCCGTTCGGCAGCATCGCTCGCCTCGATAGCGTTTCGGGTGTGGGCCCGGCGCTACTCAAAGCAGTCCAACCATTTGTGTCTTTTTCAGGCAGTTCGGCCCCAAAACCTTGACCCGGTTGGGGCCGACTCACATGTTAGTCCCCTCAAATTCAACGAGTTGCATACGGCCAGCGTTGCCATCACCCAGGACAAGCTCGGCGAGATCCTGGTTCGCGAAGGTCTCATCACCCTGGAGCAGCTCAGGAAGGCCCTCCTGGAGCAGAAGAACTCCGGGATGCGCCTGGGCTATACCCTGGTAAAACTTGGCTTTATAGAGGAAACCGAGGTCAGCAAGATGCTGGCCCGGCAGTACCGGATGCCGGCCGTCGACCTGTCGCGGTTCGAGGTCGACCCCAAGATCATCAAGCTCCTCCCCCCCGACATCGCCACCAAGCACACGGTCCTCCCCCTGAAGCGGGAGGGGCGAACCCTGACGGTCGCCATCGCCGATCCGAACAACGTCACGGCGATCGAGGACATCAAGTTCATCACCCGCTGCGACGTCTTTCCCGTCATCGCCGGCGAGTACACGCTGCGCAACGCCATCGAGCGCTACTACCAGCAGTCGGATGCCCAGCTCCAGACCCTGCTGAAGTCGGTCGAGGCGGCGGAAGACCTCGAGGTCGTCGAGGACCAGGAGGACGAGGACGTCAAGGCGCAGGACCTGGCCGACGACGCGCCGGTCGTCAAGCTGATCAACGGACTCCTCACCGACGCCGTAAAGCGTGGCGCCTCCGACATCCATATCGAGCCGTTCGAGCACGAGATGCGTGTCCGCTACCGCGTGGACGGCGCACTGCACGAAGTGATGAAGCCGCCGGTGAAGATGCGCGCGGCCCTCACGTCGCGCGTCAAGATCATGGCGCAGCTCAACATCGCCGAGCGCCGCGTGCCGCAGGACGGGCGCATCAAACTCAAGATGGGCACCCGCGTCATCGATTTCCGTGTCTCGACGCTGCCCGTGCTGTTCGGCGAGAAGATCGTGCTGCGTATTCTCGACAAGGGCAACCTGACGCTCGACCTGAAGACGTTCGGCTTCGAGCCGGCGGCGGAAGCGAATCTCCTCCGGGCCATCGAGAATCCCTACGGCATGGTGCTGGTGACGGGGCCCACAGGATCCGGCAAGACCACGACGCTATACTCAGCCCTGTCGCGCATCAATCAGATCAACGTAAACATCATGACGGCCGAGGACCCCGTCGAGTACAACCTCCTCGGCATCAATCAGGTGTTGGTGCGCAATGAAGTCGGCATGACGTTCGCGGCGGCGCTGAAGGCGTTCCTCCGCCAAGACCCGAACATCATCATGGTCGGAGAGATCCGTGATCTCGAGACCGGCTCGATCGCGATCAAGGCCTCGCTCACGGGGCATCTCGTGCTCTCCACGCTGCACACGAACGACGCCCCATCGACGATCACGCGTATGGTCGATATGGGGATCGAGCCGTTCAACGTCGCGAGCGCGGTGAACCTGATCGTGGCGCAGCGGCTGGTCCGGCGCATCTGCAAGGACTGCAAGCGGCAGCACGAGTATACGCCCGAAGAGATGCACGCCTTCGCCATCGATAAGAAGGAAGGGCCCTTCTTCAAGGGCGCGGGCTGCGACACCTGCGCGCAGACCGGCTACCGCGGCCGGCAGGGACTCTATGAAGTGATGAACCTGACGAGCCCGTTGCGGCGGGAGATCCTGAAGGGCGCGTCGACTGAAGAGCTGCGCGACCTCGCGGTCAGGGAAGGCATGCTGACGCTGCGCATGGACGGCATGATCAAGGTGAAAAAGGGCATCACGACGCTCGAAGAAGTCGTCAAGGAAACCGCTGCCGGATAAGGAGAGGAAGCCCCAATGCCAATCAACCTCCGGGCGCTGCTCGAGGAGATGATCGAGAAGGACGCTTCGGACCTCCACCTCGTGGCGGGCGAGCGTCCCAAGGTCCGCGTCGACGGCGACATTATCAGCGCCTCCAGCGAAGAGGTCCTGACGCCCAAGGACACGCTCTCGCTCGCGTACTCGGTCCTCACCGAGAATCAGAAGAAGCGCTTCGAGACGGAGAGCGAGCTCGACTTCTCGTTCGGCATTCAGAACCTCGCGCGCTTCCGCGGCAACGTCTTCAAGCAGCGCGGCTGCGTCTCCGTCGTCATCCGGCAGATTCCCTTCAACGTGAAGACGTTCCAGGAGCTGGGACTGCCGCACGTGGTCGGGGGGCTCGCCGACCGGCCCCGCGGTCTGGTGCTGGTCACCGGGCCCACCGGCTCGGGCAAAAGCACGACGCTCGCCGCCATGATCGACAAGATCAATAAGGAGCTGAAGGGTCACATCATCACGGTGGAAGACCCGATCGAGTTCATTCACCGCCACCAGGCGTGCATCGTCAACCAGCGCGAGGTCGGGACCGACACCAACAGCTTCGGCGCCGCGCTGAAATACGCGTTGCGCCAGGACCCGGATGTCGTGCTGATCGGCGAAATGCGCGATCTCGAGACGATTGCCGCCGCGCTGACGATCGCCGAAACCGGGCACCTGGCGTTTGCGACCCTGCACACCAACTCGGCGGCGGAGTCGATCAACCGGATCATCGATGTCTTCCCGTCGCACCAGCAGTCACAGGTGCGCGCGCAGCTCGCGTTCGTGCTCGAGGGCGTCGTGACGCAGACGCTGCTGCAGCGCGCCAAGGGCCGAGGTCGCGTCATGGCCGCCGAAATCATGATCTGCACGCCCGCCATTCGGGCGCTGATCCGCGACGACAAGGTCCACCAGATCGAATCGTCGATGCAGGCCGGAAAGAAATACGGCATGCAGACGCTGAACGACGCGCTGTATCAGCTCTACATGGCGCGGGAAGTGACCAAGGATGAATGTCTGCGCGTGACGTCGAAGCCGAACGACTTTCTGCGGTCGATTGGCGAGGCGCCGGCGGACGACAAAGAGATTCCGACTCCTGCTCAGGCCGCGGCCGCCGCGCAGGGTGGGCCCAAAGTCGCCGTGCGCCGCTAACGGGAGCTGAGCTATGCCGGTCTACGAATACACAGCCCGCAATCTCAAAGGTGAGCTCGTCAAGGATAAGGTCGACCTGGCGACTCGCGACGACGTCATCGCCCACCTGCGCAAGAACCGCATGGTGGTCGTGCAGGTCCGTGAATCGAAGGGGAAAGGCGGCGGGCTCGGCGATTTCTTCAAGCCCGGCGTCAAGACACGCGACGTCGTCATCTTCACGCGCCAGTTCGCGACTATGATCAACTCCGGTCTGCCGCTGGTGCAGGCCCTCGACATCCTGTCGCAGCAGACCGAGAACAAGGTGCTCGCCGACGTGACGCGGGCGGTCGTCTACGACGTCGAGAGCGGCCACACGCTCGCCGACGCGCTGCGCAAGCACCCCAAGGCGTTCACCGATCTGTACGTGAACATGGTGGCCGCCGGTGAAGCGGGCGGTATTCTCGACACGATTCTGCTGCGTCTTGCGCAGTTCCTGGAAAAGAACGACGCCATCGTCCGCAAGGTGAAAGGCGCGATGATCTACCCGGCCGTGATTTTCTCGGTCGCGGGCATCGCCGTCGCCACGCTGCTGATCTTCGTGATTCCCACGTTCCAAAGCATGTTCGCGTCGGTGAACCTGGCGTTGCCGCTGCCGACCCGCATCGTGATCGGCATGAGCAATGTTCTGAAGAACTTCTGGTGGCTGCTCATCGCCGGCGCGATCTTTGCAGCCGTTGGGGTCAACCGCTACTACAAGACCACCGGCGGGAAGCTGCAAATCGACAAGTTGCTGCTCAAGATGCCCGTGCTGGGCGACCTGCTCCGCAAGTCGGCGGTCTCGCGCTTCACCCGGACCCTCGGCACGCTGATCTCCTCGGGCGTCTCGATTCTCGACGGCCTCGAGATCACCGCCCGCACCGCGGGCAACATGGTGATCCACAACGCGGTCATGGAGTCCCGCGCCTCGATCGCGGGCGGCGAAACGATTGCCGCCCCGCTGCAGAAGTCGAAAGTCTTCCCGCCCATGGTGATCTCGATGATCGCGGTGGGTGAGCAGACCGGTGGCCTGGACGAGATGCTCACCAAGATCGCCGACTTCTACGACGACGAAGTCGACGCCGCCGTGAGCGCCCTGCTCTCGCTACTCGAGCCCATCATGATCGTCGTGCTCGGCGTCATCGTCGGCGGCATGGTCGTGGCCATGTACCTGCCGATCTTCGACATGGTGAACGCGGTGCAGTAGGACGCCTGACGGCCTGACGGTCGGAACGGCTCCCGGATCAGCCCGGGAGCCGTTTTGTCTTTCGGCCCTCAGGCGCCGTCGCATTTGTATGCTGCGCTATTGCATTCTGCGGCACCGCCCCCAATAATGCCCCCCCATGCGCTGGCTGGGCGTCAAATCGCAGGGGTCGGCGATTCCGACCGCGACCACACTCCTCCGGTTCGTCTACGTGGGCCGGATGTGCCTGGCGATCTCCATTTACGTCACGACCGCCCTGAAGATCCGGGTCGCGGCGCCCCTCGACATCCTCGTCACCTCGCTCGCGCTCGTCACTGCCCTCACGGTGACCCTGGCGTCGTACTGGCACACGCATTTTCGCCGCAGGCTCCCCGGACCGACATTCCTCTATCTACAGGCGCTTTTTGACGTCGTACTGATCACCGCCGTGGTTCACATGACGGGCGGCGCCGACAGTGACCTCGCCAGCCTGTACGTCGTCCTCATCGCCGTCACGGCCCTCCTCATGCCGCCGGCCAGCGCGGGCCTGGTCACGCTGTTCGCCGGCCTCGTCTACTTCGCCGACGTCTTCTGGGGTCACGGCGCGGTCGTCGCGCCCAGCGTTTGGGTCCAGATCGGTGTCTTCGCGCTGGTAGCGGTTGTGACCGCCTACGTGGCCAGCCGGGTGAACGTGATGGGTGCCGAACGCGAAGCGCTGGCTGCCGAGGTGCGCCAGGTGCAGCTCGAGGCGGATGACGTGCTGCGCAACATCCGCACGGGCGTGATCACGGTTGATGCCGACGGCCGGCTGCTGTACGCCAATCCCGCCTGCGAGGAAATCCTGGGGATCAAGGCGCGGGAGTGGCTTGGCCGGGCGGTGATGCCGGAGTTCGCGAGACTCGCCCCGGAGTTTTGGGCGGCCGTGACCTCGACGGCACGCCGCGGCGTGCGCCTCATGCGCGTCGAGGCGACGGTGCACCGGCCTGACCGCACCTTTCCCATCGGCGTGACGACGACGACGCTCGACGGACCTCCCGGAGCCCCGCCGCGCGTCTCCGCCATCTTTACCGATATCTCGGATTCGAAGCGGCTGGAGGAACTGCACCTGCGCGCCCAGCGGCTCGAGGCAGTGGCGGAGCTCTCCTCCAGCCTGGCGCACGAGATCAAGAATCCGCTCGCGTCGATTCGCAGCTCGGTGGAGCAGCTGTCGCGTTCTTCGCGGTCCAATCCGGACGAGAAGTTCCTCGCGAATCTCATCGTGCGCGAAAGCGACCGGCTGTCACGGCTCCTGTCGGAGTTCCTCGACTTCTCGCGCGTGCGCGTGACCGAGTATCGCACGGTCGATCTGCGACAGGTTGCCGAGGCCGCGGTCCGGCTCGTGCGCCAGCATCCCGATTGCGGCGCCGGCGTGAAGATCGCGCTCGAAGGCACCGCGACACCGATGGAAGGCGACGAAGACCTGTTGCACCGCGTCGTCTCCAATCTGGTGCTCAATGCCGTGCAGGCCGCCGGCAACCGCGCGCAGGTGACCGTGCGCACCGGTCGCGCCGGCCTCGATGAGGTGCCTGGCGGGGCAGGAATCGAGAATCCCATCGCGCTGCGCGTGATCGACAACGGGCCCGGTATCCCCGACGAGGTCCAGAGCCGGCTGTTTGAGCCCTTCTCCACCGGCCGCGTCGGCGGCACCGGACTCGGTCTCGCCATCGTGCAGCGCGCCGTGGAAGCACATCGCGGGATCGTGCTCGTGGACAGTGAAGCAGGGAAGGGCACGACGTTTACGATCTATTTCCCAGCCGCCCGTCGCAAGGAGGAGGCTGCCTGATGAATCCACCTTCCGCCGCCGCGCCTTCGATGTTGGTCATCGATGACGAGCAGGGCATTCTCGAGACGCTCCGGATCCTGCTCAAGAACGAAGGGTTCGACGTCACCATCGCCCAGGGCGGCAAGGCCGGTCTCGAGCAGCTCAAAGCCTCGGCGCCGGACATCGTCCTGACGGACCTCAAGATGCCCGGTGTCACCGGCATCGAGATCCTCTCGGCGGTGCGCGGGCAGGACCCCGAGACGCCCGTCATCCTGATGACCGCGCAGGCGTCGCTGCAAACAGCCATTCAGGCTGTCAATGAGGGCGCTTTCTACTATATACAGAAGCCCTTCTCCAACGACGACATGGTGGCGATCTGCCGCCGCGCCGCCGAACACCGCCGCCTCCGCGCCGAGAACAAGCAGCTCAAGCAGGAAATCCGCCGCCGCCAGGAATCCGGCAAAGTCAAGCCGCTTGGCAAATCGCGCGTGTTCAGTGAGGTGATGCGGCTGGCCGAGCAGGTTGCCCCGACCGAGAGCACGGTGCTGATCCAGGGGGAGTCGGGGACTGGTAAGGAAGTCATCGCCCGCTACCTCCACGAGCTGTCGACCCGGGCGGAAGGCCCCTTCCTGTCACTCAACTGCGGCGCGCTGCCCGAGAGCCTGCTCGAGTCGGAGCTGTTCGGTCACGTGAAGGGCTCGTTCACGGGCGCGGTCCGCGACAAGCAGGGACTGTTCGCGGCCGCCCGCAGCGGCACGTTCTTCCTCGATGAAATCGGCGAGATGTCGCCGGCGACCCAGGTGAAGCTGCTCCGGGTGCTGCAGGAGCGCGAAGCGATCCCCGTCGGCGGCACCGAAGCCATTCCGGTGGACGTGCGCGTCGTGGCGGCGACGAACCGCGATCTGGAAGAGGACATCAAGCGCGGCCGCTTCCGCACCGATCTCTACTACCGGCTCAACGTCATCAACATTCATCTGCCCCCGCTGCGCGACCGCCGCGAGGATATTCCGATCTTCGTCAAGGAATTCCTCACCCACATCGCCACCGAGCGCGCCGAAGGGCCGAAGACGCTGGCTCCTGAAGCCGAGGAAGTGATCCTCGCCTACGATTGGCCCGGCAACGTCCGCGAGCTGGAAAACGCGCTCGAGCGGGCGGTGACGCTCACCAAGGGCGACGTCATCCCGCGCTCTGCCATTCCCGACAAGATCACCGAGCGCAAGGCGGAGCCGCTGGTCGCCGAGCGACCGCACAAGAATCCGTCGCTCGATGTCATCGAGCAGGCCTACATCACGTGGGTGCTGCAGAGCGAAGGCGGCAACAAGACCCGCGCCGCCGAAGTCCTGGGCATCGACCCATCCACGTTGTACCGGAAATTGAGTCGCTACGAAGGCTCGACGCCCGGAGCGGAGCCCAATAACCACCGGGGCGAGTGACCCGGTCGGAGCGGCAACGCTTGATCGCCTGGCCGATGCGGTCCGCTACAACGGCTGGATGTTCGACCGCATTCGTCCCTGGGTCGGCGACCGCGTCCTCGAGATCGGCTCGGGCATCGGCACGCTCTCGGCGTTCCTGGTCGACCGCGCCCGGCTCGTGCTCACCGATACCCGGGCCGAATACCTCGATCGGCTGCGCCAGCGCTTCGCGACGCGCCCCAATGTCTCCGTCGCGCGTCTCTACCTCCCGAATGAGCACGGCGCCGTGGCCGAGCAACGGTTCGACACCGTCATTTGTCTCAACGTGCTCGAGCACGTCGACGATGATCTCGGATCGCTCGCGGCCATTCGCAAACTGCTCGAGCCGGGAGGCCGGCTGGTGCTGCTGGTGCCCGCGCTGCCGGCACTCTATGGCACTATCGACCGGGCGCTCGGTCATCACCGCCGCTACACCCGCACCGCAATCACGTCAAAGTTCGAGCGAACGGGATTTCGGGTGGCGCATATCGAGTACTTCAACCTCGCCGGCGTACCGGGATGGTGGCTCGCCGGGCGCGTGTTCCGTCGCAGCATGATTCCGGCTGGCTCGCTCAAGCTCTACGACGCGCTCGTCCCCCTGTTCAGGTTGGAGCGGCTCCTTCCCTGGCGCTTCGGGCAATCCCTGATCGCGATCGGTGAGGCCGCGTGACCGCCGGCTCCAGTGCCACGCGCAACCTCCTGGTTTCGGTCGTTGTGCCGGCCTTCAACGAGGCCGAGACGGTGGAAATGGCACTGCGGCGCGTGCGCAGCGTGCCGCTGCGCCTCGAAATCATCGTCGTCAATGACGCCTCGACCGACGGCACGCGCGAGATCCTGGACAAGCTCGCGACCGCCGGACTGGTGGACCGCGTCGTGCACCACGAGAAGAACCGCGGCAAAGGCGCCGCGATTCGCAGCGGCGTCGCCGCGGCGAGCGGCGACGCCCTCGTCGTGCAGGATGCCGATCTGGAGTACGACCCGGCCGATCTGCCCGCCCTGATCAAACCGATCAGCGAAGGACGGGCCGACGCGGTCTACGGATCCCGGTTCCAGGGCGGCCCGCATCGCGTGCTGTACTTCTGGCACTACGTCGGCAACCGCTTCCTGACGCTGCTGTCCAACATGTTCACCAACCTGAACCTCACCGACCTCGAGACGTGCTACAAGCTCGTGCGGATGGACTTGATCAAGCGGCTGCCGCTCAGGTCCAACCGCTTCGGATTCGAAGTCGAGATCACCGCGCGGCTCGCGCAGGCGCACGCGCGTATCTGGGAGCTGCCGATCTCCTACAGTGGCCGCACGTACGCGGAGGGGAAGAAGATCACGTGGCGTGACGGCGTCGCAGCCTTGTTCCACATCCTGCGGTACAACCTGTTCGTCCCTCGCAATTCCAACGGTTGGCGCTCGCCGGCGAAGTAAAGGGCGCCGGGCTCGTGGCGGCCGTGGCACTCGCCGTGGGCATCCTCGCGCTCAACCAGGCACTCGTCGGCGTCTTCTATGACGACGGGCTCTACGCGGGCCTGGCGACCGCGCTCTCGAGCGGCCTCGGCTACGTCCACCCGAATCTGCCCGGCACGCCGGCCGCGGTGCATTACCCGCCGGTCTATCCCGTCGTGCTCGCGCCGCTGTTTGGCCTGCTGTCCGTCACCGGCGCGGCCATCGCCGCCAAGATCCTCAACGCACTGCTCGGCGCCGCAGCGGCCGGTCTGATCGCCTGGCACGCGACGAAAACCGAGATCCTCGGAGCCGGAGCGCCCCGCTGGCTGGCTGCTGTTATCGTCGGCGGCGCAGCGGTCGCCATCCCGGTTCTGGCCACGCAAACGGTGCTGTTTGCCGAGCCGCTGTTCGCCGTGCTGCTCGCCGTTGTCATCGTGTTCGCGGACCGCGGCGACCGCCCCTGGATTGTCGGCATCGCTGCCGCGCTCGCATTGCTCACGCGTTCTATTGGAATCGCCGGCGCTGCCGGGGTCGCGGCGTTTCTCCTCACGCGCCGAGCGTCGCGCCGGGTGTTTGTCGCTGTGCTGGCGCCAGTCGTTGTGGCGGGTGTCGCATGGGGGGTTTGGGTCGAGACGCATCAGCATGCGATCGATCCAGAGCTGGCGCTGGGGTATGGCAACTACTCCGCGCACCTGAGCCAGGCGGGTCTCTCCGCCATCGCCGTCAACGCCCCGGATCTCTCGCGGCCGCTCGAAGTGATCACGTTGGGCTGGGTTCCCGTGCATTGGCTGTACGAGATCCTTGCGACCATCGCCCTCGCTGTTGGCCTGTACGGGCTGGCGCTTCTCGCGCGCCGCTCGGCGATCGGCCTCTCGCTGATCTTCTACTTGCTCATTCTCGCTGTGTGGCCTCACCCACCCGATCGATTCTTGTGGGCGGTGCTGCCTTGGCTGGGGTTGGCATGGGCCGCCGGAGGGCTCGAGCTGTGGCGGCGCTGGCCTCGGGTGCGCATCCCGCTGGCATTGCTGGTAGCGCTGGTAGCGGGCGGCTACGTCTACTATGAGCTGCGGGGCTTCGCCGGCCGCTGGTGGGACGCCCAAGCTCGCAACATCTCAGCCAATTTCGCCGAGCTGCTGCCCGTCGTGGCGAATCTGCCGGCCACGGCCGTGGTCGCGACCGACGACGAGGCGCTCGTGTGGCTGTACACGCGCCGGCAGAGCGTCCCGTTGTATCTCGAGCGCTACCACGGCCGCGAGCTGATCAAGCCGGCTCCCGCCGAGCATCTTGCCTATCTCCGGCGGATGGGAGTGACCCACATTCTGCTCGCGAGCTCCAGCTCTCCATCCGCGGGCCAGCTGAAGGATCTGATCGGCGCCTACCCCTGGCTCGTGACCGCGCTCTATCGCTGGTCGGACGGCCGCTGGCTGTTCGCCGTGAATCGTGGACAATAAAGTCCGCCGCCTGTACATCGCGGTCGCCATTTGCGCGCTCGTTCCGCACGCTCTGGCGCTATGGAACGGCTTTGCGCTGGACGATCTCTACATCATCGCGTGGAATCCGCTGGTGCATTCGATCGGCGGCGTGGGGCGCGCCTTCGCGGCGCCGTACTGGCCTCCCGATCTCGGCGGTCAGATGTACCGGCCGCTGCCGCTCGCCACGTATGCCGCCGACTGGGCGATTGCAGGCGGCCATCCAGCCTGGTTTCACGCGCTGAATCTGCTGTGGCATGCGGGAGTGGCGGTGGCGGTCACGGCGCTCATGCTTCGTCTCCCCTCTCCCGACGGGAGAGGGGGACAGGGGGTGAGGACCGCCGGAATCATCGCCGGGTTGCTGTTCGCGGTGCATCCCGTGCACGTCGAAGCAGTCGCGAACGTGATTGGCCGAGGCGAGCTGATGGCGGCGCTCGGCGTCTGTCTCGCGGTGTACGCGGCCGTGGTCAAGGACAGCATCGGGTGGAGCGCGCTCGCACTGGCCGGCGGGCTGCTGAGCAAGGAAAACGCCGCGGTCGCTCCCGGCCTCATCGCATGGGCGTGGATCGTGGGGCTGAGCCGGCCGACGCGATCCCGTATGCTGGCGTACGTGGGAAGCTGGCTCGCCATCGTGGCGGTGTACGTCGCGCTGCGGGCGACCGTGCTGCACCCGTACGAACGACTGCACGCGATCGCCCCGGTGTTTCTGGGCGAGAGCTTTCTCGCCGGCCGGCTGACGGCGATTGCGGCGCTGTGGGATGTGCTGCGTCTCCTCATCCTGCCGATCACGCTCCGAGTGGACTATTCGCCCGCAGAGCGAACGATCGTGCATAGCCTTTTCGACGGCCGGTTCGTGCTGGGCTTTGCGTGCCTGGCGCTGTGGGCTGGGCTGCTCGCGTTCGCCTGGCGGCGTGAACGGCGGGTCGAAGCCTTCGGACTGGGCTGGATCGCCATCGCGTTCCTTCCCGTCGCCAATCTGCTCTTCTCGACCGGCGTGTTGATGGCCGAGCGGACGTTGTATCTGCCATCGGTTGGCGTGGCGCTCGCGCTGGGCGCCGCGTTCGCGCGTCTCCCGGTCGACCGTGTGCGTTTCGTGCTTGGTGTACTCGTCCTCGCCGGAGCCATTCGTTCGGCGGTGCGCGTCCCCGTCTGGCGCGATGATGTGTCTGTCACCGTAAGTATCCTCGAGGATTCCCCGAAGTCGTACCGGGGCCATGCGCGGGTGGCGGCGTTGTATCAGAGCCATCGCCAGCCGGAGCGGGCCCTCGCGGAGCTGCGCACCGCCATGCGCACGTACGACCGCGACCCAACGCTGTTCATCGCCGGCGCCGATGCGGCGTTCACGCTGGGCCAGCCGCGCCTCGCCGACTCGATGCTGGTTCGCGCGGAGCAGCTCTGTTTCCGCTGCGCGGGTTCCTATCGCACGCAGGCTCTCGCTGCGCGATCGCGCGGAGACAGCGCCGTGGCCGATTCGCTCATGGCGCGGGCGCGATGAAGCGCGAGCTCATCGTCGTGTTCATGGCCGCGGTTGCGCTGTATCTGCCGGCGTCACAGTACGGCTTCGTGCAGGATGACCGCGCCATCATCGCCTCGAATCCCGCCGCTCATTCAATCGGTGCCGCGCTCGGCGCGTTTGACGACCCCTACTGGCCACGGGAATCAGGCGCCGGGCTATACCGGCCCATGACGATTCTCAGCTATGCGATCGACTGGACGATGTCCGGTGGGAGTGCGGGTTGGCTGCACGTCATGAATGCGCTGTGGCATGGTCTGGCGACCGTGCTATTCGTGTGCGTTATCGCGCGATGGCTGCCGCCGGTTGCGGCCGCGGGTGCGGGCCTCGTTTTCGCGTGGCACCCGGTGCATGTCGAGGCGGTCGCAAGCCTGGTTGGCCGAGCGGAGCTGCTCGCCGCCGTCGGGATCCTGGGGGCGGTTCTCGCCGCGCGCCGCGGCTGGTGGATCGGCGCCCTGCTGTGCGCAGCCCTGGCGATGCTCAGTAAAGAGCATGGTGTCATTGTTGGTGTCGTCATACTGCTGGATAAGTGGCTGGATTCACCGGGCAGGAGCGCTCCCGGGAGGGAGACAGGACTCTGGCTTGGCCTCAGCGCCGTCACCGTCGCCTATCTGGTCGTCTGGAGCCTGATCGGCCGTGCCGGTGCGAGCGATACGGCGGCCGTGTTTTTCGGGCGGGGGATCTTGGGTCGCTGGGCGATCGCGCTCCCCGCAGTGCTGCGCGCGGGCGTGCTGCTGTTTGGGCCCGTCTCGTTGTCCTCGGACTACAGTCCTCGCGTGATCCCCGCGTACAGTGGCCTGTCGCTCGCAGCAGTTGTCGGTCTCTGCATCGTGATCGCGGTGCCGATCATCATGGTCCGCTATCGTCGCCGCGCGCCGCTCATCTCCTTCGCCTCGGGGCTCGCCGCGCTGTCGTATCTCCCGACGTCGAACCTGCTGTTTCCGTCGGGCATCGTTCTCGCGGAGCGGAATCTCTATCTGGCCGTCGCCCTGCCGGCGGCGATTGTGGGATTGGGAGTCGTTTGGCTGGAGGCAAGGCGCGGTCTGCGACTCGCATTGGCGGCGACTGGAGTCATCACACTCGCGTTTGGCGTCCGTTCCTTCGTGCGTCTGCCCGCGTGGCGCGACAATCGCGCGCAGCTGCTCACCCTGCTCGTCGAGCATCCTGAGTCGTATCTCGGACACGCATCGGCCGCGGCGGTGCTCGCAGGTCGCGGTGATACCGCGGGCGCCCGGCGGCAGTATCGATTGGCCGACTCTTTGTTCGCTGGCGATCCCTATCTCGACGCAGCACACGCAATCTTCCTGCTTGGCCTGGGCGACACGGCTAGCGCCGCGCCTCTCGTTGCGCGCTTGAACAGTCCACCGGGGAGTGCGGCTCATCGAGCCGTGTGGCGGGCGAGGTTTCTGTTCGAGCTCCGTCGGGGTGATAGAGAAGGGGCTAGCGTTATAGCGGACTCTGCGAGACGCTACTTCCCGAGCGACGAAGCGTGGTATCGCCCATACTTGCAATGAGTTAGCCGCACAGTTGCGTCCGGCGGGGCGATTTGCAAAAAGCCTGAGTTTCTCATGCTTTTTTGGGGGTCGGTGAACACCGACGACGTGTGCTAAGTCACTGCTGCAACGCGAGATGCATCCGGATATCCACCAAAAGGCATGATTCGTGCCTATACTGGCCGCCAGAATATAATGATGTGCCCGTGTCTCAGATCCTTACAGGAGGTAGTCCAGATGAACCGCAAGGGTTTCACATTGATCGAACTTCTGATCGTTGTCGTGATCATTGGTATTTTGGCCGCGATCGCGATTCCGAAGTTCGCCAACACGAAGGAGAAGGCGTATATCGCGTCGATGAAGTCGGACCTGCGGAACCTTGTGACGGCCGAAGAGGCGTATTTCGCCGACTCGGTGAAGTACACGAGCAACCTGGGAACGAATTTCGCGACGACCACCGGTGTTGTCGGCCCCACGATTCAAGTGACGGCTGATGGGTGGACGGCCAACGTGTCGCACAGCACGACCACGAAGACGTGTTCGATTTACGTTGGTTCGACGTCACTGGCGCCGGCCAACAAAGAAGGCGAGCCGAAGTGCGTATAAGGCTTCTGGCCTGACGCACCGGAGCGGCGGGGGAAACCCCGCCGCTCTTTTTTTTCGCTTGCTTCTTATCTTCGAGCCGATGAGGGACCGACGGCTTTATCTCGCGGTGGCGGCTTGTGCGGTCGTGGTCCACCTCGGCGCGCTCTGGAATCAGTTCGCCCTCGACGACGTCACGATCGTGGTCGTGAATCCGCTCGTGCAATCGCTCAGCGGCGTCTGGCGCGCGTTCGCGGCCCCATACTGGCCCGCCAATCTGGGCGGACTCGTGTTTCGTCCCCTTCCCGTGGCGACGTATGCGCTCGACTGGCAGCTCCACTCTCCCGCGTGGTTTCATGCTGTCAACCTGCTGTGGCACGCCGGTGTGGCCGTCTCCGTGGCAGCCCTCGCCCGACGCTGGACGAGCGCGCCGGCTGCGCTTGCGGCCGGTCTGATCTTCGCCGTCCATCCGGTGCACGTCGAAGCAGTCGCGAGCGTCATCGGCCGCGCCGAGCTGATGGCCACCGTGGGGACTTGCCTGGCGGTGTACGCGGCTGTCGTACTCGATAGTATCGCATGGAGCGCGGCCTTCCTGGTCGTGGGGCTGCTCAGCAAGGAAAACGCGGCGGTGGCGCCGGCGCTCATCGTCTGGGCTTGGGTGCTCGGGCTCGCGGGGCCATCCCGGCAGCGCATGGTTCGGTACGGGGTCAGTTGGATCGCGATTGCAATCGCATACCTGGCGGTCCGATGGATGGTGTTGCGTCCATACGAAGGTTTTCAGAACCTCGCGCCGCAGTTCCTCGGTCAGGGTCCTGTTGCCATTCGCCTAACGGCGATTGGCGCGTTTGTCGATGTCACCCGACTGCTCTTCGTGCCACTTCACCTGCAGGCCGATTACTCGCCGGTCGAACGAGTCACGATCACGACGCCCCTCGATCCGCGATTTGTCCTCGGGCTTCTTTGTGTTGCAGTCTGGGCCGCGCTGCTCGTTCTGGCGTGGCGTCACGGTCGGCGCGTGGAGGCATACGGCCTCGGTTGGATCGCGATCGGGTATCTGCCCGTGGCGAATCTTCTCTTTCCGCACGGCGTCCTGGTCGCCGAGCGGCTGCTGTATCTGCCGTCTGCGGGCCTCGCGTTGGCCGTCGGGACGGCGCTCGACCGGATCCCGCGACGTGCGTGGGCTATCGTGGTGACTGTGCTCGTTGGCGCGGGCGCCGTGCGCAGCGCATTGCGCGTGCCTGTCTGGCGCAACAATGGGGCTCTCGCGTTAAGCATGATCGCGGATGCTCCTCGATCGTACCGGTCGTGGGACTATCTCGGCTGGGAACTGTTGTGGGCGGGAAAGAACGAGCGGGCGCTCGAGTCGTTTCGTCGAGCGGGACAGATCTATCGGGCGGACGCGCGAGTGTATCTCGCCGCTGCGCACATGGCGTATGTGCTCGAACGGGTTCCGTTGGCCGATTCCTTGCTCGTGCGGGCCGACTCGGCCTGCCCGCAGTGCCCCGGCGCGTATCGGAACCAGGCGAACGCCGCACGCATGCGAGGCGATACCGCGGCCGCGGAGTTTCTGCTGCGGCATGTCCAGCCTGTGCCGCGGTGAAAACGCGCGCTGATGGTCGTTTCATCTGCCACCGTGCTGTCTCCGAGAAAGTGTAACCGACCGCACGCCGGTCGTCCGTATAACGCAACGGTCACGGAATTGAAGCAGAACCCACGCAACACCGCGTGATCGTACCTCGCTCCAGCGGCTCCCCGTCAATCGCTTGATCATCCGAAAGCATACCGCAGGATTAAGGTTCTGCGCGATCGCCAAACGATACAAAGAACTGCGATCGCTCTCCCACGCCAAGACCCATCCAACGAGCCGGATCCAGGACCTGAGGTTTGCAAGGCTCGGTAATCCGTCGCGCGCCAACGCCCGAGCCAGTTGATGTCTGTTCCCGAGCCCGCTCCACCTGGCAAGTCGGTGCGCCGATATCTCCCGAGGTGCCGAGATTGCAAATACTTGGATCACGCGGCGCGTGGGCGTGGAGATCCAGTGAAGATCTGATCGAATCAACGCAAAGACCAACTGTTCTGGTCGAATGCTCGCGCCAGAAGTCATAGCCTCGGCTCGGCCACATTCCTACGGTTCGGGGTCCCAATGACTTTCAGGAGGGCACGAAGGTAGGTACACGATCGAGAGAGTGAAAGTTCAGCGTTCGACACTGTGATTGATCGTTCAGCTTTGGAGGGAACTCATGTCGAGCAATGCGAGGAAACTATTTGTGTGCGCAATCACTGCTGCGCTGGTCGCGTGCACGCGGGAGATGACGACGGCCCCATCCAGCGAGATCGAGGGCCGGCGGGTGAAACCACCACTGACTGGTGGCTTCTCGAGTCTGAGCACCACGCCACTTGTCGTCGACAGTTTCACGGATGTCGACGGCACCGCAATCGTTTCTCATACGGCGAATACGGGGCAGAGTTGGACACTCCCTGGCGGGTTTACGAACATGATCACGATTCAAGGCAATACTGCGCGACTCTCGTCCGGAAGCGACCACAACAATTGGCGGATGGCTATCTCGTCCGATGTGACGGACGATCGCTTCGATATCTGGGCTGATTACAAGCGCGGTTCCGCGAACGTCGTCGGCGACTACGCACAACTCGAGTTCCTGGCGGGGTCCGGTTCCAATCCGCCCCAGGACAGAGTTTACGTCTCGCTCGAGCGGCAAACGGCGTCGATCGTGCTGGTGCGCCTCGTGCGAACGGCCGGATTCTCGGTCGCGCAAACCGTCGTGCTCGACAGCGCAATGGCGCTTGCCACGGGAGGCACAATCCGTATCGGCGCTACCGTTTCAGGTCTCCAGGTGCAGGTGTGGCGTGAGCCGGCCGGTGGCGGGACCCGAACGAACGAGGGGAGTGCCATCACTCTCACGGCAGATTACAGGGATGGCAACCATAAGCGGGTGGCGTTCAATTTTGTCGGTGCGGAGGATGCCGGAGCGGGCAGCCCCAGCATCGACAATTTCACCGTCAAACCGCTGCCGACGCTCCTGCTCTTCGATAGTTTTACGGGCGTCGACGGGACGAACATCATTTCTCACACCGCGGAAACGGGCCAAGGCTATTCGATCCCGGGCGGATTCACCGACAAGATCAAGATTCAGAGCAATACCGCGCGGCTCACCTCTGGAAACGATCTCGCCAACTGGCGGATGGCCGTCACGTCAAACGTTGCCGACGACCAGTTCGACATCTGGGCGGATTACAAACGCGGCTCGGTCGACGTGCTCGGTGACTACGGACAGCTCGAGTTCCTTGCGCAGTCTGGAGCGAACCCGCCCCAGGACCGAGTCTACGTCGCACTCACCCGTGAGAGCCCGACGACCGTGCAGGTTCGTTTGGTGCGGACGAAGAGCTTCTCCATCGCGCAATCGGTGGTTCTCCAAAGCGGGTTCGCGCTGTCGACCGGCGCCACGATTCGGATTGGAGCAACAGTATCGGGCCTGAGCGTCCAGGCTTGGTCGGAACCGGCTGGTGGCGGGGCGCGCACCAACATCGGGAGCGCCGTAACCCTCACTGCGGACTACCGCGATGGTGCTCATCAACGTGTGGCGTTCAACTTCATCGGTGCGCAACCTGCCAGCTCCGGCAGCCCGAGCATCGACAACTTCACCGTTCAGCAGAACTAGCCAAGTAACGCGGGCATCTGAGGCGGCGGGGGAAACCCCGCCGCTCTTTTTTTTCGCTTGCTTCTTATCTTCGAGCCGATGAGGGACCGACGGCTTTTTCTCGTGGTGGCGGCTTGTGCGGTCGTGGTCCACCTCGGCGCGCCGACGACGAAGACCTGCGCGATCTATGTCGGTCGACATCGCTGGCGGCAGCTAACAAGGAAGGCGAACCGAAGTGCGCGTAAGGATTTGAGTTGAGGCACCGAACGCGGCGGGGAGCAATCCCCGCCGTTTCTTTGGCCCTCCTCCGACGCTGGCACTGCATATTGTTGCACCGTGACAGCCCCTGAGGCGCTCTCCCCGAGGAAACCCAAGCCGGCGCTCCGCGTCGAGCTGCTGTTCTACCTGACCTTCCTCGTCGCGTTTGCGCTCCTCGTCGGCGTCGCGACCTCGCTCCTTACCCTGGCCATGGCTCCCGAAAGCG
>QHUJ01000043.1 GCA_003221895.1 Gemmatimonadota bacterium
TGCCACTGCTCGGCCGTGACCTCCTCGAGCGGCCGGCCTACTTGCCCCAGCACACCGCCGGCGTTGTTCACCAGGATGTGCACGTCTCCGGCCTCGGCCACGAACCGTTCGACGGCCTTCTTGTCTCGCACATCCACGACTGCAGTCGTGCACCCCTTCCCGCACAACCGTTGAGTCTCGGCCAGCTCGTCCCCGATCACATCGCAGCCCCACACGGCGGCGCCGCGCGCTGCGAAGGCGATGCTGATCGCCCGGCCCAATCCGTGTGCCGCGCCCGTGACGATGACGGTCCGGCCCGTGAATTCCAGGCTCACTGCATGATCCTGGCGAGCACGTCCAGCGTTTCCAGGCCTTGAGTCCGTCGGCCGCGCTCGATCTCGTGAATCAGCGCCACCACGGCCGACGTCAGCGGCGTCGGCACGCCGGCCGCGGCGCCCAACTCGGCGACGATCCCGAGCTGCGCGTCGACTTCCGTCGGCCGCTTGCGGACCGCCAGGTCGCGCCAGATGCCGCTGTGCGTCTTGGCCGACTTTCGATTGTGCGCCACGAGCTGATCGAGGGATCGCTCTGCGGCCCCCGGCGGGGCGTGCGGCAGGTATGCCGCGGGGTCAAAGCCGTCGAACGCCTCGGGGTGTACGCCCCGGGCGAGCGCCACCGCAAGGATCTCGCGCGCCAGCGCGATGTAGAGTCCGCGGTATTCCGGCCGCGCCAGGCCGTCGGCGATCGAATCGTTCGTCAGGGCCGTGGCGAAGAGCATGGCGCCGTAGGCTTCCTTGGCCCAGAGGTAGCCCCAGATGTTGGCGGTCGCGGCGGCGCGGTCGTCGAAGTCGCGCCAGGCGTCGCGGATCGCCACCACGCGGGGGGTGACGCGCTCGGCGCCGAACGCTTCGCCGATCATCACCGTGCCGCGGCCGCCGTAGAGAATCGAGCCGGGCTCGAGGTAGTCGGCGCCGAAGTTCACGAAGGCGCCGACGGTCCGCGCCTCGCCGACGACGCCGGCAATGGCCAGCTCATTGAGCCCGTTCTGCGCCGAGACGACACACCCAGCGGTGGTCAGATGGGGGAGCAACGCGCGGGCGGCGGTTTCGGTGTGATGCGCCTTGGTCGCGAGGATGATGGTGTCCCACGCGCCGCGCAGCGCGTCGGGGGTGAAGGCGGGCAGGGGCGTGGTGAACGCCGCGATCGGCCCGGAGATCGCGAGGCCGGAGCGATTGACGGCGGCGACGTGTTCGGAGACGGTGTCCACCAGGGTCACGTCGTGACCGGCGCGCGCGAGGGAGGCGCCCAGGGTGCCCCCGATCGCGCCCGCCCCCCAGACCAGACAGCGCGTCGGTGGCGCCACTACGCGGTGCCGCCCCCCCCCCAGGAACCGGCCAGCAGGGCGCGGGTCTCCTCGACGGCAATCTGCCAGAGCGCCAGCACGTCCTCGTCGGATCGCTGGTAAAGGCCACCGTAGTTGCCGTCGCCGATAAGCCCGCGCAGCGCGACCGGATCGATCAGGCGCACCCGGTCCATGTCCACCATGGGTCGCTGCTCCTTCGGCAGCTCGACGCCGGCGAGCCGCGTCCAGGGGAAGTTCTCCATCCACGACCCGTGCGACGCGACGGGATCGATGGCCTGCACCTTGGCCCATGTTCGCGGGGCATTCCACCAGTTGTGGAAGATCACCCTGCAGCCGGGGTGGTCGGCGGCCCACTCCTGCGCGAACTGCTGCACGGCGCCGTTGCCGCCGTGTCCGTTGCAGATCATGATGCGCCGGAAGCCGCTGTGCGCCATGCCGTCGAGAATGTCGCGCACGACCCGGAGGTGCGTATCCACCCGGAGCGAGATGGATCCCGGGAACTCGCGGAAGTACGGCGTGACCCCGTAGGACAGGACGGGGAATACCGGGATGCCGAGCGGGTCCGCCGCTTCCGCGGCGACCCGCTCGGGCAAAATGCAGTCCACCGTGAGCCGCAGGTAGCTGTGCTGTTCGGTACTGCCGAGCGGCAGCACTGCGCGGTCATCGCGTCGCAGGTACGCCTCGACCTGCATCCAATTCATGTCGCTGATACGCACGTCCCCGTTCCATTCGGCCAGAGCCGAGCGAGAACTTACAGCGTCGTGTTGACGGTGGGGAGGACGATCTACGACGCGCCCCTGTCCCCGGCCCTGCAGCGTTGCTGGTTGCAGGGCTTCTCTTCAGGTGAAGATTGCTCAGGTAGTGCAAAGAAAGTCTCGTGACGCGGTCGTTGGAAACGCATAGGGTGTGGCTATCCAGGCCATCGCTCAGAGTTGCGCACTGCACGCCCGTAGATTGTATGCCGACGGCACCCGGAATCTCCACCGCTCGCACGAGGAGACTATGAAGCTCCGTCCCGCTGTTCTGGTCAGTGTTATCGGCACGCGGGTTTCGATTCTCCTGCTGGGCGCCATCGCCGTGACGCTGATCGGCACCATTCCAGCTCCGACCGCCGAAGCACTCTGGCGCGTGTCGCCCCACGAGCTCGTCAATCTGCAGGCGCGGTGGGACACAGACTTCTATCACCAGATCGCCACGGCCGGCTACCGCTGGGACCCGTCGGTCTTTCTCCACCAGAACGTGGTCTTCTTTCCGCTATATCCGCTGCTGATGCGTTGGGTCGGCGGCTGGCTCGGCGGTCATCCCCTGCTCGCCGGTACGCTCATCTCGCTCGCGGCCTTCGCCGGCGCGATGGCGGTGTTGTATCGGTTGGCCGTGCTCGAGCTGGGGGAGGACAAGGCGTGGCCGGTGATCCTCTTGGTATCGACGTACCCCTTCGCGCTGTTCTTCTCGGTGGTCTATACCGAGTCCTTGTTCCTGCTGCTGACGGTCGGCGCGTTCTATGCGATGCGAACGCGTTCCCTCGCGTTGGCGGCGCTCTCGGGATTCGCGGCGGGGCTGACCCGCCCGAACGGCTTTTGGTTGGCTCTCCCGCTGTTGTGGATGGCGGCGACCGGACCGTCGGCCGCTGTGGATGTGGACACCGGCCGGCGGCCGTGGTGGCGCGACCGGCAGCGCGTGACGGCCCTCTTGGTTGCTCTGGCGCCACTCGTCGGGGCGGCCGTGTTCGCCGCGTTTCTCTACGCGCGCTTCGGCGACGCCCTGGCGTGGGCCCATGGGCAGGCCGCGTGGGGCATGCCGTTAATGGGCCGTGGTCCCGCGCCCGACCCCGTGCGGACGGCCGACGATCTGCACGTGAAGTTGAGTGAAGTACTGGTCTACGCCGGCGACATCGCGGCGTTCCTCTGGGCAGCGGCGTCAATCAGGCCCGTGGCCCGCCGCGTCGGGGTCGCCTACGCCATCTGGGTCGCGGTCAACATTTTCCCACCGGTGGCGGCGCACCTCTTCATCTCGCTCGGTCGCTTCACGTCGGTCCTGTTCCCGCTGTTCTTCTTGATCGCGCTGGCAATTCCGCGAGAGCGCGTGAGCCGCGTCGCGGCCGCGTTCGCGGTTTGCCAGGCGATACTCGCGGTCGGGTTCTTTCTCTGGCGACCCGTCGTGTGAGCGTGCGGAGGGGGGACGATGATTGCTACTCGGTGTCGTAACTCGGTTCCCTAACGAGTGGCATGGGGTTCAGGGGATTAGGAACTAGCCTCGCTTCCGCCGCTCCGTGCGTCCCTCCGTCTTGACCTCTTCGGCGCCCGCGGCGCCCGCGTCACTATCGGCGGCGAGATGGGCCGGGAACAACTCCGAGCGGAGCCACACCCCCGGGACCGGCAGGGTCACGCTGAACTCCTGCGACGCTCGCGCCGGCTGCGTCACGTTCGCGATCAGCGCGCTGCGCCACTCGGGCGTCGTGTCGGCGATGGAGCGGAGCGGGAAAGCGACGTAATTGCCCACGCGGTCCACCACGATGTTCTCGATCACGTCGGTGAGGGGACGACCGGAGGGATCGCGCAGCTTGGCGAGGGCAAAGAACCGCTCGGCCGGGTCGCCGGCGGCGATGATCGTGGCCGAGTAGTAAGGAAGATGGGCGGCGATGTGCGCGTACACCCGCCGCTCCACCGCGGCCGGCACCGCGTCCGCACCGCGCACCTGGTCGACGTCAGCGCCGAGGTTGCGGTCCAGCAGGTTGCGCCGGATGGCGTGCCCGAAGCGTTGCACCACCTCGCGCGTGGCGATGTTCGGCAGCCGGAAGGGCACGAGCAGCGCCGGCCGGAAGCGCGGCGTCCGCACGATCACGCGGTGGCGTTCGATCGGCTCGACGAAATGATAGGTGAGCACCCCCTCCGACCGCATGTTGCGCAGGGTGCGCAGCGTCGTGCCCCCCCCCCAGCCTTTGTCGCCGTCGAGCTCCGTGATGCCCATCGCACGGCGCCGCAGCGCCTCGCACGTCCGCGCGGTGCGCTCGGCGAGGAGCTTGACGGTGTCGGCGGCGGCGCTGTGCAGGTCGGACGCGACGCACACGTCGAGCGGCGTCGCATCCAT
The DNA here is from genome assembly GCA_003221895.1 of Gemmatimonadota bacterium. Classification (GTDB taxonomy): domain Bacteria; phylum Gemmatimonadota; class Gemmatimonadetes; order Gemmatimonadales; family GWC2-71-9; genus 20CM-2-65-7. Next base: position 4,430 of record QHUJ01000043.1, read on the forward strand.
CCCGTCGCCGATCTGGCGCGCGCCGACCATCTTCGCGACGATCTGGAGCGGGCGCTCGCGCGCGTCCGGCGACTTGCGCCAGCGCCCGTCCGCCACCGCGAGCTTCACCTCCTCGCCCGGGCCGAGCGAGATGCTGTACAGCGTGCCGCCCGCCTGGGAGCCGAGCGACTGCCACACCAGCTCGAGCTCGACGAGGACGCCGTAGCGCATCGACGTAGAGTCACGACTCGATTCGGCGGTGACGTCTCGGTCTTTCGGGAGGACGCTGATGCGCACGAACCGCATCAGGTGGCCCGGCGGAGGTTGCGCCGCCGGCGTGCTAACCGGGGAGGGGGAGGGGGAGGGGGACGGCGTCGGGAGCGGGGGTGGCACTGCGGCGACTGGCGCGGCGGCGACTGGCGCGGCGGCCGCCGCGGTCCTGCCAACCGAAAGGTCGCGAGGGGCGGTCAGGGAAATGGGATCGTCGGGCAGCGAGCGGGTGTCGAATTCGATCGCCTCTTCGTTGCGCAGCCCGACGCGCAACCGCAGCCGCGGCTGGTCGTGCTTCGGGATCCGCACGAGTCCGTCGGCGTCGCTCACCCAGTACCCGCCGGCCCGGCCGCCACTCTCGAGCACGCTGACGGGGACCCCGGGGACTGCCGCCCCCGTGTCCTGATCCACGATTCGGAACGTCCAAGCGTCCTGCCAGGCGGTCATAGGTCACTTCGCCGAGATATAGTAGACCCGAGGCAATTTGAGGGCCAGATTACATAATGCCTTGTCTCTCGGCGAGTTACGGTAGCTGACGCCCTCCCAGGCAGGTACGGAAGGGTCTCAGAATGCGAGCTACAACGCCTTCCCCAATACCTACTTGAGAGAAGCGAGCGCGCCTGTCATCCCGAGCGCGCTGGCAGCGGCTCTGTTCTTCGCTCCCGGCTCGGACGGCATGTTCACAGGACGCCAATGGGGAGTGGGTGAAGAGTGGTGGAGGGATTGCGCGGGTTGGTACGCGAGGATGGGTCACGATGCGGAGAAATCCGGCTAGGCCGCGTGCGCCGGAGCATCCGTCCGAAACGCGTACACCAGCACCTTGACGTCAGCGATAGTACTCGACCATTTCGCCCTTCGTGATGCCGTCGCCCGGAAAGATCCCCTTGTCCGGGTTCGTGATCGGCGCCGCCCGACGACCGATGCGAATGATGTCAACCCTCTCGCACGACCTCGGTGGGCCGCGTGTCGTCTCGCTGGCCGCCGCGGAGAAGCACCAGGACACGTTTTGACGGCGACTCGCCGAAACGGTAGCGTTCCCTCCCATGCCCCAACAGCGCGAGCCGGTCAGCTTCCTGGTGTTCTCGGCATCGCTTCGCGCCGAGTCTCTCAATACGACTCTCGCCAAACTCGCGGCGCGTTCGATCGAGAAACACCGCGGCACGGTGGACCTCGCCGAGATGAAAGCCTTCGATAGCCCCTCGTACAGTCCAGACGCACAAGCTGTCGCGTTTCCCGCTGGCGCGACCGAGCTACGTCGGCGGCTCGAAGCGAACGACGGCTTCGTCGTCGTCTCACCCGAGTACAACGGGTCGATGCCCGGACTGTTAAAAAACGTGATCGATTGGGTGTCACGGTTTCGGCCCCAACCGTTCAACGGCAAAGACGCGCTGCTCCTGTCTGCGTCGCCATCGATGGCCGGCGGTAATCGGGGTCTCTGGGCCCTACGCATGCCCCTCGAGCATCTCGGCACGCGCGTGTATCCCGACATGTTTTCGCTGGCGCAGGCGCATCAGGCGTTCGACCCGAATGGCAACCTCACGAGTGCACCGCTGGCCCAGCGCCTCGATCAAACGATTGCCGGGTTCATGGATCTCGCCGAAGCGGCGAAATACTACCCCTGCGCCAAGACGGCCTGGGTCGAGTTTCTCGGAGAGCAGCCCAACTCGCCGGTCGATCGCGTGGACCGGCCTGTGTAGGAAGCAGAAGCATCAGGCTCAGCAGATTGATTACTCCCGTCCTCCCAACACCGTCTGCAGCTGGCGCAGCAGATCCTCGAGCCTGCGCAGCTCCTCGCCGTACCGCGCCCAATCGCCCGCCCGCTGCGCCTCGAGCGCCCGCCGGTACGACTCGTTCGCCCGGCGCGCGAGATCGGCCGCCCGGGCATTCGTCGCCGGCGCGGCGCCAGCCGTCGCCGCCACGCGTGCCGGTTCGCGAGCCGCCTCCGCACCGCCACCGAACAGCTGCGCCAGCCCCGCGTCCAGCGTCTCTTCCATCACGACGCGGTTCTGATACGCCACGACCACGCGCTTGAGCTCGGGAATCCGGCCGCCCTGCGCGCGCAGGTACAGCGGCATCACGTAGATCAGCGATTCCTCAATCGGAATCACCAGCAAGTTGCCGCGAATCACCTGCGAGCCACCCTGGTCCCACAGCGCCACCTGGCGCGCGATCTCGGTATCCTGGTTGATCCGATTGACGATTTGCGTGGGCCCGAACACCAGACTCTGCTTGGGGAAGCGATACACCACCAGCTCGCCGTAGTGCTCGCCATCGTTCCGCGCCACCATCCAGGACGCCAGGTTGTCCTTGCCGCGCGGCGTGAACGGCACCATCAGGATGAACTCCGCCTGCCGTTCTTCCGGCAGGCGCATCACCATGTGCCGCAGAAACGGATCGGGGCGCTCCGGCGCGATCGACAGCACCGGCTTCTGCCACTGGTCCTCCCGATGATAGAAGACATCCGGCTCCGCCATGTGGTATGCCCCATACAGCTCGCTCTGCACGTGGAACAGATCCTCCGGATAGCGTAGATGGGCGCGCAGATCGGCCGGCATCGAATCGAGCGGCTGGAAGATTCCCGCGAATATCTTGGCGAACGTGCGCACCAGCGGATCGGTGGGGTCGGCGAGATAGGCGGTGACCGTGCCGTCGTACGCGTCGATCACCACCTTCACGCTGTTGCGCATGTAGTTGACGCCGTTTTGCAGCGGTTCCGAATAGGGGTAGCGGGTCGTCGCTGTGTAGCCGTCGAGAATCCAGCGGAGCCTGCCGCCCGCGTCGATCACCATGTACGGATCGGCGTCGAAAATCAAAAATGGCAGCGCCGTGCGCGCGCGCTGGCGGATGTTGCGGATGTACATCGCCCGGCTCTGGCTCGTGATGTCGCTCGACAGCAGAACTTTCAGCGAGCGAAAATAGGCCGACAGCACCAGGCGCCGCAGGAAGCCGCCGACCCGCACGCCGCCATTCCCCTTGTACGACGCAAAGATGTTCTCGTCCCCCGACGGATAGTCGAACTCGGCTTGTCCCGTGTTGGCGAACACCCACGTGTCGGTGAGCTCGCCGAAATAGATCTCCGGCCGCCGCACCGCGACCGACACCGTGGACGCCGGCGGCAGATTCTTGACGAACAGGACCGGCAGACCCTCCTCGGTGACCTCGTTCACCGGCCCGAGCGTGAGTCCCATGCCGTGGGTGAAGGTGAGCCGCTCATTGATGAACGTGCGCGTGGGCAGCGAGGCGGAGTTCAGCTCCCGCGGCGACAGCATCACCTGGCGGTAGCGGCCGTCGATGATGTAGCGGTCGTCGTCCACCGACACGAAGTCGTAATAGGTGCGGATCTCCTGGAGCTGCCCGAACGTCTGCAGCAGCGGGTCGCGGTCCCACAGCCGCACGTTGTCGATCGTCGTCCGGTTTGCCTGGATGTCGCGCGCGGTGAGCGCCGCCTCGCCCGAGAGATCACGCACCAGCACGCGGTCCAGCCCCCACGCCCGGCGGGTGGCGTCGATGTGATAGCGCAGCTGCGGCGTCTCCTTGTTCAGCTCATTCGGCGCCACGATGAGCCGCTGCACCACGGCCGGATACACGACGACGCCCAAGAACGAAACGCCGAAGTAGATCGCCACCGCGAGCAGGGCGTTGCGCCCCAGGCGCTTGCTGCGCGCGCCGGCGACGACGAGCGCGGCGCCCACCAGTGCGGCCAGCCCGGCCAGCTTCAGGCCGAGGATCGTGCCGTGCAGATTGGCGTAGCTCGCACCGAACAGGGGGCCGTTGGTGGAGAAGAGCGTCCCCGGCAGCCGCACGAAATACACGCGCAGCGCGGTCAGGACGAACAGCACCGCGAGCAGCAGCGCGAGATGCAGCCGGGCCGACGGTTCGATCGTGAGGTTCCTGCGATAGATCACGACGTCGCCGCGCAGCGCGTACAGCGCGCCGCTGGCGAGCAGCGCCACGACCACCAGGAACATCGAGAGGCCGAGCACCCCTCCGACGATTGGCAGCGTGAAGACGTAATAGCCGAGATCGCGCCCGAACACGGGGTCGGTGACTCCGAACGGCGTCTGGTTCAGGAACTGGAGCACCGGCATCCAGCCGGACGACACCGCGAGGGCGATGAACAGCGCGAGCACGAGCGCCGCCGGGAGCGCGAGGCGGCGCACCAGCCGCGTCACGTCGACGGCGGGCGTCTGGGCGTTCATCTGCATCACGACCGGGTTCGGCACGATCCCGCGTTGCGCGAAGCGCAGATTGGCGTACAGCACCGCGAATGCCGCGCCGCCGGCCACGATTCCGAGGAGCAGGGAGGCAATCAGCCGGGTCGCGAACACGCGCTCATAGCCGAGCGCGCTGAACCAGGGCCACTCGGCAAGGAGCTGGATGAGCGGGGAGATCAAGAAGAACAGCACGCCCAGACCGACCAGCAGCCACAGGGCGAGGCGGCCACGCCGGCGGCCGGGGAGACGGAGGGTTCGGGAGGACGTCATTGGTGTGAGAAGCTAACCCCTATGACTCATATGAGAATCCCGCCGTCCCGATTGAGCAAAACGTAGGCTCCTCGACTAGCGACCACTCGCACGGAACGCTAATTCATCCGCACCTCTGACGTCTCCGGCGGGCTCGATCCGTGAACGTGATTGGCTCGTACAACTACGCGCTCGTGGCGCTCTCGGTGTTCATCGCCATGTTCGCGGCGTACGCTGCGCTGGATCTGGCGGCTCGCGTGACGGCCGCAACCGGCTGGACGCGCGCGATCTGGCTGCTCGGTGGCGCGGCGGCGATGGGCATCGGCATCTGGTCGATGCACTACATCGGCATGCTGGCGTTCGTCCTGCCGATTGCCGTCGCTTACCACTGGCCCACCGTTTTGCTGTCCTTGGCTGCCGCCATCCTCGCCTCGATCATTGCGCTGCACGTCGTGAGCCGGCAGAGAATGCATCCGGCCCGAGCGCTCGCCGGCAGTGTGCTGATGGGTGCGGGCATCGCGGGCATGCACTACATCGGCATGGACGCGATGCGTTTACCGGCTGTCACTCAGTTCAATCCCTTGCTCGTCGTCCTGTCCGTCCTCCTCGCCGTGCTCATTTCCCTCGGCGCACTCTCGATGGTCTTTCGGTTCCGCCACGAGACGAAGGGATTCGGTTGGGAAAAGCTGGCCGGAGCCGCTGTCCTGGGCGCGGCGATTCCCGTCATGCATTACACCGGCATGGCGGCCGCCAGCTTCACGCCTGCGAGCACGGCGCTGGATCTGTCACACGCCGTCGGCATCTCCACACTCGGCACGGCGGGAATCGCCGGGGTCACCTTCATCGTCCTCGGGCTGGCGCTGCTGACGTCTTCGGTGGATCGGCGGTTCGCCGAACAGAAGTTGCAGCGCAGCGAGGCGTACCTGGAGGAAGCGCAACGGCTCAGCCATACGGGGAGCTTCGGCTGGAAGCCCTCCACCGGCGAGATCCTCTGGTCCGACGAAACCTTTCGCATCTTTCAATTCGACCGAGCGACGAAGCCAACCGTCGAGCGCATCCTCCAACGCATTCATCCGGCGGACGCAGGACTGGTGCAGCAGATCACCGAGCGTGCGTCGCGGGATGGGAAGGATTGCGAGTATGAATGTCGCCTGGCGATGGCGGACGGTTCCATCAAACATATCCACGTCGTGGCGCATGTCGTGCGTGGTCGGTCGGGCGCCGTCGAGTTTGTGGGGGCGCTGACGGACATCACCGAGCGCAAGCACGCGGAGGAAGCGCTGCGCGAGGCGCAGGCGGACCTCGCGCACGTCAGCAGGGTGACCACCATGGGAGAGTTGACCGCCTCCCTGGCGCACGAAGTGAATCAACCGATCACTGCCGCCGTCACCGACGCCAATGCCTGCTTGCGCTGGCTGACGCGCGATGCCCCCGACGTTGAAGAGGCCCGCGCGGCTGCGGCGAGAATCGTCAAAGACGGGATGCGTGCGGCCGACATCGTCAGCCGGATCCGCCAGCTCTTCAAAAAGAGTACTCCGCCCCGAGAATGGGTCGATCTCAACGAAGTCATTCGGGAGATGGTCGTGCTCCTGCGGGGCGAGGCGACGCGCTACGCCATATCGGTTCGGACGGAGCTGGCCCCCGATCCTCCCCTGGTCATGGGAGATCGCGTCCTGCTCCAGCAGGTCATGATGAATCTCATGATGAACGGGACGGATGCGATGAAGGAGGTGGAGGGGACGCGCGAGCTGGCCATCAAGTCGCAGCGAGCGGACAAGGAGGAGTGTCGGGTGTCCGTGAGCGATACCGGCGTGGGGCTGCCCGCGCAGCAGGCGGACCAGATCTTCGACGCGTTCTTTACCACGAAGCCTCACGGGACCGGCATGGGGCTCACCATCAGCCGCTCGATCGTGGAATCGCACGGTGGTCGCTTGTGGGCTGGGAGCAACTCTCCGCGTGGCGCGAGTTTTTATTTCACGCTCCCGTCCAAAGCTCCCGCCTGACTCCACGCAGTTCTGCTCAACCATCCACACCAGCACCGCCATCGGGCGCGCAATACCGGGGCGGGCGGCTGGCATGGGGCGTGCAAGTATGGCGGCGCATGAAGACCGCAATGACGCTGAGCGGGGCGCGCCGGTGAGCGAGGTGCGCAACGGGATCCCCTACCGCCGCCTGGGACGCACGGGCGAAATGGTCTCGGCGATCGGCGTCGGCGGCTACCACCTCGGCCGGCAGGCTGACGAGCAGGAAACCATCCGGATCGTGCGCACCGCGGTCGACAATGGCGTCAACTTCCTCGACAACTGTTGGGACTACAACGGCGGCGCGAGCGAGCTGCGCATGGGAAAAGCGCTGCGCGACGGCTACCGCGACCAAGCGTTTCTCATGACCAAGATCGACGGCCGCAGCAAAGCGAGCGCCACGCAGCAGATCGAGGAATCGCTACGCCGGCTCCAGACCGACCGTATCGACCTCATGCAGTTCCACGAGGTGATCCGGATGACGGATCCGGAGCGCGTGTTCGGGCCGGACGGGGCGCTGGAAGCGGTCGTGGCGGCCCAGCGCGCGGGCAAGATCCGCTACATCGGTTTCACCGGTCACAAGAGTCCTGCCATCCATCTCCACATGCTGGAGATTGCCAGGCAGCACGGGTTCGCGTTCGACGCGGTCCAGATGCCGCTGAACGTGATGGACGCCCATTACGACAGCTTCGCGCGGCAGGTCGTTCCGGTCCTCGTGGCGCACGACATCGGCGTCCTGGGCATGAAGCCGATGGGCGATCCGTTCGTCCTGGTCAGCGGCACGGTGACCGCCATCGAATGCCTCCACTACGCCATGAACCTGCCGACGAGCGTCGTGATCACGGGTTGCGACTCGCTGCCGGTGCTCGAGCAGGCGCTGCGCGCCGCTCGCACCTTTCGTCCGCTGAGCGAAGCGGAAATGGCAGCGCTGCTCGCCCGGACGGCGCCGGCCGCGCAGGGCGGCAAGTACGAGCTGTACAAGACGACTCATCATTTCGATGGGACGCATGCCAATCCCCAGTGGTTGGGGTGAGCGCTATCGGTCAACCTCAATCGTCCTGCGGCGCGGGTGTCGTTCGGCACGCAGTTCTGCGCAGGGTTCCGCACGCGTGATCCGCTCGTACCCCGATCTCAGGGGAGGACGGTTGGCATACGGCGTGCTAATAGTCCATTACCAAAACCAGAATCGACGGGGGCCTACGATGCGTATCGGATTCATTGGACAGGGAGCGATGGGCAGCCGCATGGCGGCTCGCCTGGTCGCGGCCGGGCACGACCTGGTGGTGTACGACCGGTTTCGCGAGGCGACGCGCTCGCTCCAGCAGCGCGGCGCGGCCGTGGCTGCCAGCGCGAAGCAGCTGGCTGCCGGCGTCGAAATCGTCTTCTCCAGCGTCACGGACGACTCGGCGCTCGAGCAGGTGATGTTCGCGTCCGACGGCGTACTGGCCGGTGTGGCTCTCGGAACGATTGTCATCGACATGAGCACCGTGAGTCCACGCATGTCGCGACGGCTGCACGAAAGCGCACGCGCCAAGGGCGTGGCGGTGCTGGACGCACCTGTCTCGGGCAGCACGCCGCAGGCGGAGCAGGGGCAGCTCGTGATCTTCGTCGGCGGCGAAGAGGACGTGTACCAGAAGTGCCAGCCGATCCTGGCCGTGCTGGGGAGCAAGACACTCTACCTCGGGCCCGGTGGCTCCGGCACGACGATGAAGCTCTGTGCCAACACGCTGCTGGGCTTGGGCGTGCAGGCGCTGGCGGAGGCCTTCGCGCTCGGAGAGAAAGGCGGGCTGTCGCGCGAGCGACTCGCCGCGGTGTTGAGCGAAACCGCGGTCGTATCGCCGAGTCAGAAATCGAAGCTGGAAAACGCGCGCAAGGACGAGTACCCAGCGGCGTTCCCGCTCCGCCTGATGTTCAAGGATTTCGGGTTGATCGTGGAGACGGCCATGGAGCTGTCGGTGCCGATGCCCGCGACTGCCGCGGCGGTACAGGTCGCCGCCGCCGAGCATGCGCGACAGATGGCCGACCACAGTGACGAGGACTTTTCCGTGGTCGTCCGGGCGATGGAGCGGTTAGCCGGCGTCGCTTAGGGCACGCGCCGCCTGTCGCCGCGGCAGCGCGAAGGCCGCGACGAAGGTGACCGTCAGCAGCGCGACATTCCACAACAATGCATGATCCAGCGCTCGCCCGTATCCGCTCGAACCGGGATGCGGCCCGAGCGCCACGGCGAACACGCTGCCAATTACTGCCACTCCCAGCGCGAAGGAGAACTGCTGCAGCATCGTGACCACACCGGACGCAGAGCCCGCGTCGTGCGGTGGGACGTCGGCCAGAATGAAGTTGACGAGCGGTGCCTGCAGGCTGCCCTGGCCTAGGCCATAGATCAAGAGCGGCGCGATGTACGCTACGCCCGACGAATCGAGTGTCGGGCTGTGGACGACCACCATCAACGTCGCGAGCCCGGTGACCATGAGGCCGGCGCCGAGCTGCAGGATCTTCCGCCCGAGGCGCGGCGCGAGTCGGGCTGATGCAAGCGAGGCCGTCAGGAAGCCGAGCGCAAACGGGAGAAAGCGCAAGCCTGCGGCGCGCGGACTCAAGTCGAGCCCGCTTTGGAGATACTCGGCCAGCAAGACGAGGAACGGCGCGAGCACCGTAAAGAAGCTGAGCCCGACCCCCAGCCCGACCACGAACGATCGATGCCGAAACAGCGACAACACGACGAGGGGCGAGCCGTCCCGGTCCGTCTTGCGGCGCTCGTAGCGCGCGAAGACCACGAGCAGCACGGCTGCGCTCGCGAGCGAAGCCCAGGTCCAGGCCGGCCAGCCCGCAGCCGCGCCGCGGATGAGCGGGTAGAGGAGCAGCGCGAGGGCTGTCGACACGAGCGCAACCCCGACCAGATCGAGCTTGAGACCCGCCGGCGCGCGCGATTCCGGCACCAGCAACCACGCCAGCGTCAGAGCGATCGCACCAAACGGCAGATTGACGAGAAACACCGGCCGCCAGTCGAGACCGAACAGGTTGGCGCTCACCAGCAGGCCGCCGAGCAGCTGGCCGGCGATCATGCCGAATCCGATGGTCATGCCGTACAGCGCGTAGGCGCGACTCTGCTCGTGCGCGGTGAAGGTCACCTGGATGAACGACAGCGCCTGCGGCACCATGACGGCCGCGAACGCTCCCTGTAGAACGCGTGATGCGACGAGCGCCGCCGGCGATTGGGCGAAGCCACATAGCGCGGACGCGATGGTGAAGCCCGTCATGCCGATCATGTACATCCGCCGGCGACCGTACAGATCGCCGAGACGTCCGCCCGTGATCAGCAGGACGGCGAACGACAGCGCGTAGCCCGCGACGATCAGCTGGACCTCGCTGAAGTTCGTCCCCAGCCCGCGCTGAATCGACGGGATCGCGATCGTGACGATGTTGAAGTCGACGGAGGCGAGGAAGACCGCACACAGCATGACGGCCAGCGCCGACCAGTGTCGCGTATGCATGTCTGAGGATTGGTCAGTAGGTCTGCTCGACGAGATCCACATCGTCGAGCAACGCCGTGGCAATGGCGCGGACGCGCGCGGCGCTCTTCGCCGCCACGGCGCGGTCCAACTGAGTGAGCTGCTGCCGGACACGCCGGTCGAGAGTGGAGTCCTTGCCGGCGACATGCGTGCCCACGCCGGCGTAATTCGCGCGCAGCTCCTCAGCGGCGGCGGATGCATCCGGCCAACGCCCGGTCTCGGCGGCGTAAATCGCGTCCCGGCCTGCGACATCCAGATAACCGACTTGCGCCGGAACGATCACGTCGTACTTCGCCATAAAGCCGACGATCGCGCGGCTCAACCGATTCGCTGACTGCAGCGCTGGCGCTCGTTCCTGCCGCCCGAGCTGCGAGATCAGGGAATCGAGTGCCACTTCGTAGCCGGCAATTTCCCGCGCCGGCAGCACGCGTCGCAGCGCCACACGGTTCTTCTGGAGCTCGGCGACTCTCGTGTGCGCCATCGTCCAGTTTGGCGCGTCCAGGTCCGCCTGAATGTCTTCTGCCAGACCTTCGGCCACGACGAGCGACCGGGGTGGGGCGCCGGTTTGGGGCCCATCGGCGCTGGCGGTCGCGAGCGCGATGGCTGCGACTGCCGTCGCCAGGATGACAACGCCGATCTGTTGGACTCTCATAGGGCCTCCTGTAAAGGGCGATTCATGACCCCCCCCTTTCGCACGCGTCGTGCCAGACCCGGACAGCTTGTGTGAACCGAGCCGGCTGTCGGTTTCCACGCAATTCTGCTCGACGCGATGCAGCAGCGCCTCAATGCCCCAGAACTTTCCCCAGCGGCGCGAGCCGCGGCACCTGATCGCCGAGCGCTTTGAGTGTGGCGGCGATCGGGATCGCGAGGAACACGCCCGGGATACCCCAGATGAACCACCAAAACAACACGCAGACCATGACCGCGAGCGGGTTGAGCTTCAGCCGGCCGGCATAGACGAAGGGCGAGACCACGTTGTTCTGCAGCATCGTGATGGCGAAGTAGCCGAGCGGCGCCAGCAGCGCGTGGCCGATGCCGGCAAAGGTGGTGAGGCCGGTGATCGTGAGGAGGCCAAGCATGGTCGCGGCGCCGAGGTAGGGAATGAACTCTAGGGCGAACGTCACCAACCCCCACACCAGGGGGTCGGGCATCCCGATCGCCCACATGACGACTCCTACCGCGATGCCCTCGCAACAATTGATGAGCGACGACAGCGCCACGTAGCGCGCCACGATCGATTCCGTATCGGGCAGGAGCTCGCTCGCCGCCCGCCTCAGGCCTCCGGCCAGCATGAGGTAGAGCAGCACGAGGACCTCGGCCAGACCGAGTACAAACGCCGTCGCTCCGCCGAGGAGTCGAGCGAGCAGCGGCGGTCCGGGTGTCGCACCGGCGAGGGGTGGGGAAGTCTGCCGCGCATCCTGCGCGCCCACCGCCGCGTCAGTCAGGCGATCGATCGGGCGCACGATGTCGCTCAACTTCGTCCGTGCGTTGGCGAAGCTCGTGGGAGCTTTCTCGACCCACGTGGCAACGGGTCCGGAGAGCGACCACGCGGCCGTGAGCCCAACCGCAACTGCGCCGAGCACGATGATCGCGGCGCCGAGCGGCGTGGGGATGCGCAGCCGCTCGAGTCCGCGGACGAGCGGACGCAGCAGCGCATGGAGCGCGAGCGCCAGGGCGACCGGAATGAAGAACGTGCGCCCCACGTACAGGGCGCCGACCGTCAATATCGCGGCGATGACGGCGAGGGAGACTCCAGGCCGTAACAAACGTCGATCCTTCATGATCGCGCGGTCTTGCACGCGTCGTGCCACGCGAGCCCCAGCTGCACGACGGATGCGACTGCCTGTTTCCACGCAGTTCCGCTCGATTCCCTTCCGCTCACGACGGGCTGGGACGTAGAATCTCACGTGTGAGAGGGGAGAGGTACGATGCCGAAGCCGGACGCGACGGTCTTTGTGGTTGACGACGATGCGTCGGTCCGCGAGGCGCTCGGAGGTCTGGTGCGCTCGGCAGGGTTGGGCGTCGCGACTTATGCGACTGCGCAGGATTTCCTGGCGGGCGGGGGCCCGCGCGCGGATGGACCGAGCTGCCTCGTGCTGGATGTGCGGCTCCCTGGTCTCTCCGGCCTCGATCTCCAGACGCGCATGGCCGAGGTCAATCTCGAGATTCCGATCATTTTCATCACCGGTCATGGTGATGTGCCGACATCGGTGCGGGCCATGAAGGCGGGAGCGGTCGAGTTTCTGACCAAGCCGTTTGGGGACGACGATCTCCTGGCGGCGATTCACGAAGCCATCAAGCGCGACCGAGCCGCGCTGCGGCGGCACGCGGATCTGCAGGAGCTGCGCGAGCGCTATGGTGCCCTGACGCCGCGCGAGCGAGAAGTGATGGGGCGCGTCGTCGCCGGACTGCTCAACAAACAGGTCGCGGCCGAGCTGGGGACCAGCGAGATCACGGTCAAAGTGCACCGTGGCCATGTGATGAAGAAGATGCAGGCCCGCTCGCTCGCGGATCTGGTAAGAATGTCCGAAAGGCTGGGCCTCTATACGAAGGTATAGTAGATCACCCGCCTGCTCGCTCCCAGTTTTGGGTTCGTGGCTCACCCCTCTCCAGCTCTCGTTGCGGTCGTCGATGATGATGAATCGATCCGCGAATCATTGCGCGGCTTGATCCGCTCGATCGGACTCCGGGTGGAGACCTTCCCGTCGGCCGAAGCGTTCTCGCGCTCTGCGGCGCTCGGGAAGACAGACTGCCTGATTCTGGATGTCCGTATGCCCGGCATGAGTGGCCTCGAGCTGCAGCGTGAGCTCGCAACGGGCGAACACGACATTCCCATCATCTTCATCACAGCGCACGGATCCGACGAGGGTGTACGGGCGGGCGCGTTACGAGACGGCGCGGTCGCCTACTTGAGCAAGCCGTTCAGTGAGGACGCCCTGCTGGAAGCGGTCACTGCAGCGCTGAACGCGTAAGAACCGGAACGCGGGAGGGTCTTCCAATGAAGACGATCGATACCTCGGTGTACTTTGTCGATGACGATGCGTCGGTACGCGATGCGGTGAGCAGTCTCATTCGCTCGGCGGGATTCCGGGTGCGGACGTTCGAATCGGCGCACGAGTTTCTGGCCACTCCACGCGCGGAGGTCCCGAGTTGCCTGGTGCTGGATGTGCACCTCCCCGGACTGAACGGACTCGATCTGCAGCGCGAGCTCGCCAAGGCCGGTGTGCACATTCCGATCATCTTCCTCACCGGCCACGGTGACATTCCGACGTCGGTTCGCGCGATCAAAGCCGGCGCGCTCGAGTTCCTGACGAAGCCGTTTGCCGACGAGGATCTGCTGAACGCGATCCGCGACGGCATCGCCCAGGACCGAAGGTCGCGGGCGGTGCCGCAGCCGGCCGGCGTAATCGGCTCGTCGCGTCCGTGGCGGCAGGCGTTGGCACACGCTGCCAAAGTCGGTGCGACGGAGGCCACGGTCCTCCTCACCGGCGAGTCGGGGACCGGGAAAGAGGTCATCGCGCATCTGATTCACGATACTTCGAGGCGCGCCGGCGGACCGTTCGTGGCGCTCAACTGCGCCGCGCTCCCCGAAGCGCTGCTCGAGTCGGAGCTGTTCGGCTACGAGAAGGGGGCCTTCACCGGCGCCGTTGTGGCGCGCCCCGGGAGGGTCGAGCAGGCCGCCGGCGGCACCCTGTTCCTCGATGAAGTCGGCGAGATGACCCCAGCGGTGCAGGCAAAATTTCTCCGGGTGCTGCAGGAACGGGAGTTTCAGCGCCTCGGCGGCACGCGCGTGCAGAAGGCCAACGTGCGCGTGATCGCCGCGACAAACCGTGATCTCCACGCCGCACTCGGTCGCGGCGAACTCCGCGAGGACCTCTACTACCGGCTCCACGTCTTCAGCATCCGTCTGCCACCGCTCCGGGAGCGGCCGGAAGACATCCCGGCGTTGGTCGACCATTTTATCACGGCACTGGGCCCGGCGGTGTTGGGCCGGCCCGCGGCCGGCATCAGCCGCGAGGCGCACGAGCGGCTGCTGGCTCACTCCTGGCCGGGAAACGTGCGGGAGCTGCGCAACGCGGTGGAGCGGGCGCTCATTCTGTCCGACGGTGAGATGATCACGCCCGAGCATTTGCCCTCGCCGCCTGAAACTCCGCCCGAGGCCGCGCCGCGCGAGAGTCTCAATCTCGAGACGACGGAGCGCGAGCTCGTCGATCGGGCGCTGCGCCACGCCGGCCAGAACAAGGCGAAGGCTGCCCGGCTGCTCGGCCTCACGCGGACGAAGCTGTACACGCGGATGCAGCGGTTCGGGCTGTCGTAGGCCTGCGGACGTGTCCGCACTTCTGTCCAGTCCTCCACACTCTCCGGTCCCGAGCTAGTCCCCCACCATTGCTGCCGAGCGCCTGAACGCTCGGCAGCACAGTCACTTGGCGGACTGGCCGATGCCGTCCGTAGAAGAACGGCGCCCCAGCAGCTAGAGTAGCCGACCAACACGTTCGGGGCAGTCGGTTGTGAGTTCTGCTGTGGGCTTTTTGGGAAAAGAGGCGACCCCCTGAAGTCCCTTCAGGGGGTCGACGCGTCAAGAGTCCTGCTCCAACCTGCCTCCGAGCCCTGCTCAGCGACGCCTCTTCAATGGATGGTAATCTGCCCCGTCGTCAGCGTCTCCCTGGCTAGATCATAGTTGCCATTTCCGGGCGCAACATCCCCGGGTACACCATCGAACACGCCCAAGACGGTGAGCTGCAACGTGCCGACCCCCGGGCCACCGGGGGTGACCGTGACGACAAACGGGACGTCGCGGAAGAT
>QHUJ01000074.1 GCA_003221895.1 Gemmatimonadota bacterium
TAGCGGCTGCCGCCACTTTCCGCTATCCGAATCTGATTCGCGGCAGCATCCGATACCGAGAACTGCTGGACGTCGACCTGCGTTGTATCGATTGCGTTGTGTGCCAGGAATGTCCTCACGAGCGTAAGCTGGGAGTTGAGACGACCATAAGCGGCAGGCAGATCGTTTCCCGCAACCACGATCCGGAGGGGCCACAGTGCAAGATCCGCGCGCGCTGGCCGCTCCGAAACGCCTTTTACCGTGACGTAGCGATCACTCCGACGACCCGTGGCGAACCCGCGACCGACGAACACACCAGCAACCACGAGACCAACGCTGAGAACGATGGCATTCAGGAGGGGGCGGTCAAGGGTCATGGCAGTGGACAGATCCGAGTGTCGTGATGAGGCTGCCGCCTAACGAAATGCGCGTAAGCGGCGGCGCGATGAAGAAAGATTCATTTCTTAATTTACGCGCGCCGCCAGCTTCACGCGCTTGTTAGGCCGCCCGCGGACGTCGCAAAAGGCGTCGGAGGAGCCGGACAGCCACGCAGAGGCTGAGGATGAGCAGCGACCACACAAGAGCGGACACCCCGACCATTGTAGCCTGATAGCCGAATCCCCCAAGAGCTCGGTGAGTCTCGAACAGCCAAGCCTGCACCACGTAGCCCGGAGCTATCATGATGAATGCAGGAAGATTGTCCATATGAGCGAGGGCCACCGCTGCTGCGATGCCAGTGAAAATGAAGACTGCCAAAGCGACGTATCGAAGCCGGATCGTCATTCCTTTCTACGGCTCAGCTGGGACAACGAGTGCCTAACGGATCGCGCTTAAGCAGCGGCGCTCAGATCATTTGCTGCCTTCATATTTGAAGGAAACTTTGATCTTCGCCCGATAGGCCTCAACCTTGCCGTCCTTCAACTGCATGTCGAGCTGTGAGACTTCCGCCACACGGAGATCGCGCAGGGTCTGCCCCGCCCGCTTGACCGCCGCCGCGGCTGCTTTCTCCCAGGACTCCGTGCTGGTCCCGACCAACTCAATGACCTTGTAGACGCTCTCTGCCATGTGATTCTCCTTGCCATCTTGGGTTGGTCGCCGCCCAACGAAATGCGCGTAAGCTGCGGCGTGCTGAAGAAGGATTCATTCCTTAATCTACGCGCGCCGCCAGCTTCAAGCGCGTGTTAGGGGGCGGCGTGGGCCGGTTGGCCGCTCATGCAGAGTCTCGCCCGCCTCCAGCATCTGAACGAACTTCCGGAGCCGCCGTTGGCGCGTCTCCGCCTGCTTGGCGTCGTGCAGTCGGTAGAGAATCGCGTAGCGGTTCTTGCTGTCGAGTGCCTGAAAGAACTCCTTTGCACGGGGACGTGCAGCCAGGGCCGCGCGCAAATCACGGGGGATGGTGATCGTCCGCTGGGATGCGTACGCTGCCTTCCACCGGCCGTCGCGCTTTGCCGCTTCCACCTGCGCCTGGCCCGCCGGCATTAGTCGCCTTTGAGCTCGCAAACGGTCGACCGCCGCACAGTTGATCTCCGACCACTTGCTGCGCGGGCCTCGGGGTGTGAAGCGCTGCCGCCACCATCCCGCCTTGCTGGACGCCGTCTGTCCATCGATCCATCCGTAACAGAGGGCAGTCTCGAGCGCTTGCGCATGTGATAGCGGGGGACTCTGGCGGCCCTTCTTGGCAAATTCCAGCCACACGCCTGGCGAACGCGTGTGGTGCTTTTGGAGCCACGCGTCCCAGGCTGCGGAACTTGCGAACCGCTTAATTGGAAGCGTCTTCGAGTCGGCCATCGCTCGCCGGTTGAGCTCCTACGTTGCCGCCGCCTAATGAATCGCGCTTAAGCTGCGGCGCGCTGAAGAACGATTCATTCCTTAATCTACGCGCGCCGTCAGCTTCACGCGCGTGTTAGGCGGCACGCCCGGCTGACCGTGGTGCGGCTCATGACACGGCAGGGCGCGCACGGAGTCGCCTGTATTCGAGCCAGGTCAAGAGGATAACTAGGACGTCCAGCACCGAGAGTACGAGAAGCTCCGGCGCATGTGTGTGCGCGTAGCGCGAGATCTGGTAGACCAGGAACGCGAGAAACGCGACGATCGCCGCAGGATATGCCCACCGCTGGCCTAGAAGGAGCGCGGCAACGAGGCCCACTTTGACCGCGCCGTGCCAGAGCAGATAGATCGCGCCGAACGTCGTGACACTGGGGGAGAGGCGCTGGGAGGTATGCAGAAGGTAGTTCGCCACAATGTCATGTGGATCTTCGGTCAGTTCGTGCAGCGTCAGGATACGGACGACATGACGGAGCTGCTCCGGGCTCACGAAGAACAGCAGCGCGCCACCGATCATTTCTAGCGCACCGTCCACACCTTTCGTGATGACGCCGACATCGAACAGCAGGTGGACAATGCGGCTTGCCGGCGGTGGCCTCACAAAACCTCCGTGCCGCCTAACGAAATGCGCCTAAGCTGCGGCGCGCTGAAGAAAGATTCATTCCGTAATCTACGCGCGCCGGCAGCTTCAAGCGCTGGTTAGGCGGCCCGCTCATGTCAGGGGATACGCTCAAGAGCGAGCTCTCGCACACGCCGACCTGTTGGCTCGTCCTTAACAGCACCCGTCAGGTGAGCGCCGCGCACTCGCAGGACGATCCGGATGTGAACACGCGGGTTCTGGTACTGCCCCACCCAGGAGCTGTCCGGCATCCGACTAAAGTCAAATTCGCCCATGAACTCTCGCACGCCATTAACCACTTTATCCGCCCGAAGGGTTACCGTATCACGCGCGCTTCCCTTCCGCTGCACGTCATAAATCACCTGTTCGTCTTTACAAGCCGGAAAATGGTCCCTGTCCACACACCGGGACGTGCCGCGCCACGAGCCGATTATGCCCACGTCTTGGGCGGTCGTAGCGGCGCTGCCGGGGGTCAGGATGAGGACGGCACAAGCAGCAGCAAGTCGCGCTCGCAAGCGGGGCCGCCTAACGAATCGCGCTTAAGCTGCGGCGCGCTGAAGAAAGATTCATTCCCTAATCTACGCGCGCCCGCAGCTTCAAACGCTTGTTAGGCAGCGCCTTCAGACCAGGGACTCACAGGGCGCAGAAGATCCCGCCGAAGTTGGCGTCACCATCCGCGAGCATGGTGTAGGTCTGAACGGCGGACGGGCCCGCAGGGAAAACGCGTGTCACCGTCGCGGCGAGAGTATCCCTGACAACGTGACCCACGAAGTCCACAATCTGCGCGCGCCGTCAGCTTCAAGCGCTTGTTAGGCAGTGCGCCGCACATCGCTTCAGAATGGGGATGCGAGGCGGGCGAAGATCTGCGGGACTCGGGCTCCAAGTGCGTATTGGACTTCCAAACCGTTTGGAGTCGACCGCGCCACGATGTGGGGCGGCGCCACACAGTCTGCGCCTGGTGGGCAGTCGAAGGCGATCTCGATGCGGCCCTGCACAACTCGGAAGCCGAACGCGGTTTCGCTGCGCTCCGGGCCCGTCACTAGCCCACCGGTCACTGTTTCGTTCTGCTGGACCGTTACGTCCTCGCCTCGGCCGTCAGGGGTGAAGCTAAGTGTTTCGGCGAAGACCCGGACAACGACGTAGCCGTTGGCGTACTGGATGGTTGGCAGTGAGTTCCCGGCGACGCGCTGCAGAGCGTATGCGCCCGCGACGTCTCTCGGGCTGAGCGGCTCCCCACAAGCAAGAGAAAGCCCGGCAACGAACAGCGTCATCAATCGCATTGCTGGGGGAGCGAACATAGGTAGCCTCCCAAGGCGGGTCCCTAGACAGGATACCCGAGGCGCGACCGGCTGGGTCACAACAGCGCGGCGTATCTGCCTAACGAATCGCGCTTAGGCTGCGGCGCGCAGAAGAAGGATTCATTCCCTAATCTACGCGCGCCGCCAGCTTCAAGCGCATGTTAGGCCGCGGCAACGTTCAATTACGTGAGCCTCCCCGTCGCAGGCTCCACAGTCCGCGCACCGAGAGGATCATGGTGACGCCCCCGAGCGCGCCGAGCGCCCAGAGTGTCCAGACGAAGAAGAAGCCGCCGGTGGACGCGGCGATCTCGGGATAGTGTACCCCCCTCATGTGAATGACGGGGATGCCTGCCGCCAACAATCCCACGAGGAACATGATGACGTGCCCCCATCGCCGTTCGGCGAGCACCAGCGTTCCGTACAGGAAGACCACCAGGACGACCAGCGCGGTGTTTGAGGACTCGGCCTTCGATATCCCACGGACGATGTCGTCCGTCACGTGAAGCGTCAGCAAGAGGAGCGAGAGCAGGGACGTGATCTTCAGCACGCCATTGTTGTTCACTGATGGTCTCCGTGATTCTGGAGGACGTA
>QHUJ01000075.1 GCA_003221895.1 Gemmatimonadota bacterium
AAAGTCGCCAAAGGCGCACCCGCACGACGGCGCCGGAACAGGGGCATCCTGGCCCCCGGCGCCGATCCACGCGCAACAGTCGGTGCAGCATTCGCTAGAGCGTTGACAGTTCACACCGGCGTCCCAACGCGCATCGAGAACAGCACTTGTTTTGGTCAATCCCCAACCGGAACCGTCCTGGATGTCGCCAGTACAGCTGACGTTGACAGTTGAGCATGTATTCGGAGCGCCCGCCGGCCCGACGGTCGGGCTTGGCGTAAATGAACCCCCGAGGCCGCCGGTTGCAGAGTTTCCTTCACATGAAACGCAGGAGCCGAACTCGGGAGCACAATATCCAGAGCTCCAGCAGCCCACGCTCCCGCCCGTACCCACAGGGCTGGTCCCACTGCTCATCATTGCCATTCCTCGAATGCCGACGTCGTGGAATACCGCAACAAACAAGTCAAGCTGCGGCTCGAACACTCTTAATGCGCCGCCATCTGCGGCCTTGTTGCTCGTCGTCCAGCGTCCGTTGGCGAATGTGGCCTGGGCGACGTGACCTGCACTGTCTTCTAGAGTGATGTTGTGACGTCGCCGGTTGAAAGAGATATCCAGTTTACCGTGAGCGCGCAGTACATACTCCTCGAGGCCCTCCGACGGAGCCTTGATCGATAAACTGCCTACAGTTCGACCAATCCGATTCAGAAGATTCAACTGCACCATACTGGAATCGTTCCGCGAGACGCGATCATACGCGTAGATGGCGAAACCTTGAGCATCGGGGCCGGCGGGCAACGGTTGGGTTGCAGTAGACCCTCGACTGCATGCTCCAGCCGTAATCGCAAGCGCAGCGACTGAGCGCCGCCAGGTAAAGACATGCCGTTCCCCGTCGGCAACATGCGCGGTCATGGTTGGTCTCCTTGTCGCGACGCCGTGTGGGGACCTCGGGTCCGAACAACGTTTGCGCCGCATCGCGCCCAGATCGGCCGCGACAAGGAATCTGGAAGCGTACGGCTGGGTGGTCATTCCTATAGGTTGGGTTCGTCTGATGTGAGACTAGGGCAAACAAGATAGCGTCACTGCGCCGTTGCGATCGTGTCGGCCCGTGAAATCGCCGTCCATGCGGGCGGGGGCGGGGCGCTTGTTCGTGGGCGACGCGATTGCATTTGCCCACTGAATTCGTCACGTTCGGCACGATGACCAAGCGAATATTGGTGCCCGCTCCTCAAGAGGGCATGCCGGGCGCTGCGCACCCGCGTGGGGCCGATAATCTCGGTGGCTCGTGGTCAGCCGTGCCGATTTTCCCCGGTGCTAGTTGACCTGTGGACGCACCGGCGATCAAGCGTCCGTGGCAGGTCGGCTCGCGCGCGGGGTCTGATTCCGCAGCAGCACGGCCAGGGCGCTCATGACGGGTGGTTGGCGAACCGGGCCCAGGAGCTGAACGGGCGCGCCGCGGATTCCCGATACTCAGCACACAAAAAAACGTGACGCCCTGCTTGGCATTCGATGGCCTTTGCCGTAGCATTTGCCAGACGAACTCCGTGTACAACACCGTCGAGGATGCCCCATGGGCCACGCACTCGGGATGCCAATTCAGGTGAGGTCTGGCGTTCACGCCGTAGTGCGCGACTGCCATGATGTATTCCCCTGACTATTCACCTTTCCAAGTCTCGCTACACCCCCGACGTCCACTGCCACAAGCTCCTCTGGTGGAAAGTCCACGAGCCGTCGAGCACCAGCCCGACAAAGTGCACCAGAGCCGCTTCGACCAGGGCGCGCACGTCGGGTTCCTCAACGTCGGCCAAGGCGACGCGGCAATCATCCAGGAGGGCGGCCGCACCGCTGTAATTGACGCGGGCCCGTCAGGCATCGGCGCATACCTCAAGAGTCTTCACGTCGACACAATTGACCTCATCGTGGCCAGCCACCCGCACGCCGACCACATCGGCGGCATGCCCGAGCTGCTACGGTCCCACGTGGTGAGGTTCTACCTCGATAACGGCGTGCCATACACCACAGGCATCTACCGTCAAACTCTCGACGCCGTCCGCGCGAGTGGCGCGCAATACCTCAACGCGACCAATCGAACCATCACCCTCGGCGCCGCACAGCTCCACGTCCTCGCGCCGCCGCCGAATACCACGATAAACAACGGCTCCGTCGGCATTCTCATCGAGTACGGGCAGTTTCGCGCGCTCCTCACCGGCGACTCAGAGCAAGAAGAGCTGCGCTACTGGCTTACCGAAGGCGCGATTCCGCGCGTCAGCGTCTTGAAAGTCGCCCACCACGGGAGCCCGAACGGAACCAATACGAGCTGGATTGCAGCGACCAGACCGCAAGCAGCCGTCGTCTCGGTCGGGGCAGGGAACTCCTACGGGCATCCGTCCCCAACCGTGATCGCCGAGTGGGAGAACGCCGGAGCGCGCGTCTACCGAACAGATCGCGACGGGACCGTCTTTGTCGTGGCAAATGATGACGGCAGCTTTGTGATCACGACGGATCGTGCCGATCCGACCGGCATCGTGCGGTTCCAGCCCTTCGTGCAGGACTCGGCGGTCTCGCCAATCACACCGGTCGAGGCCACACCACCCCCACCCACCTGTTGTCGCGTCTGCACGAAGGGAAAGGCCTGCGGCAACTCGTGCATCGCACGGGACCTGCAGTGCCACCAGCCGGCGGGCTGCGCCTGTAACGCCAAGCCATGAAACCCGAGTTCTATGTCGTGGACCGACTCGAGGGAAAAATGGCGGTGCTCGTCAGCGACAAGGGTGAGACAATCGAGACGCCTCGGCTCGAGCTGCCACAAGGCGTGCGGGAAGGTTCGGTACTGCGAGTGCCTATCGGTGCACCGAACGTCCCCGATTGGTCGAGCGCGGTCGTCGATAGCAAAGAGGAGAAACGGCGCCTAGACGAGGCCCAGAAGCTGCTCGACGAGATGAAGCGCAAGGATCCGGGAGGAGACATCACGTTGTAGCGACCTCGGGTCTCTGCAGCCGTTAACCGTCGGCTGAAGCCGCGGCTCGGCCACTACGCCAGCCCTTAAGGGCTGGTGCCTTCGCCGAGCCGGCGCTTCAGCGCACGGAACACGAAAGCCGGAGAGCTGTCGCTCCCCGGCTTTCGTCGCGTAGCGAACCTGGCTACGCAGAGACCTTTCACGTATGCAAAATCGGCGATTCGGCATGCCGAGTCAATGGATGAGCGAGGGTGCTGGTGGTGGGATTCGAACCCACAAGGGCTTTCGCCCGGAGACGTGAAAGGTCTCTGCGTTTACCAGTTTCGCCACACCAGCACCTCATGGCTGCGAACCCTGGCAATCCCGAAGGCCAAGACGCGAGACCTCGCACGCGCTGCCGCTCGCGCGGCAACGATGAAGGAAAGGAGTCCGTATAAGGAACTCAAATTGACGAGGGAGGAATCATTCCTACGCGGTTGGTAACCGTCGGCTGAAGCCGCGGCTCGGCCACTTCACGAGCCCTTAAGGGCTCGCGCCTTCGCCGAGCCGGCGCTTCAGCGCACGGAACACGAAAGCCGGAGAGCTTTGGCTCCCCGGCTTTCTGCACGTAGCGAACCTGGCTACGCAGAGGTCTCTCACACACATCCAACATCGGCCAGTGAAGCCGCCGAGTCAATGGCGTAAGCGAGGGTGCTGGTGGTGGGATTCGAACCCGTCGGCTGAAGCCGCGGCTCGGCCACTTCACGAGCCCTTAAGGGCTCGCGCCTTCGCCGAGCCGGCGCTTCAGCGCACGGATAACATCTGTTGCAATGTCTCACCCCACCCACACATTGAACTGATGCCGCACCGCTTGTCCAAGTCCCGCTACACCGCCGGCATCCAATGCCACAAGCTCCTGTGGTGGAAAGTCCACGAGCCTAACGCCGTCGAGCTCCAGCCCGGCAAAGTCCTCCAGGACCGCTTCGACCAGGGCGCGCAAGTCGGCGCCCTCGCGCGCGACCGTTTCCCGGGTGGCGTGCTCGTCGATCTGCCGCACCGGGCCGTCGATCAGCGCGTCAAGCTGACCCGCAAACTGATCGACGACGGCACGCCCGCAATCTTCGAAGCAAGCTTCCTCGCCGCCAACACCTTCGTTGCCGTTGACGTCCTGACACCACAGGACGACGGCTATCACCTCACCGAGGTGAAGTCGTCGACCTCACAGAAGGAAGAACACCTCCCCGACGCCGCAGTGCAGGTCCACGTCCTCCAGCAGAGCGGCCTTCGCATCACCGGCGTGGACGTGATGCACCTGAGCAAGGACTGCCATTTCCCGGACCTGTCGAACCTCTTCGAGCGCACCGATGTGACCGAAGCAGTCCAGCCGCTGCTCGGCAAAGTGGGCTGGGAAATCGACGCGCAGCTCCAGATGCTCGAGGGCCCGCTGCCCGATGTGGCGATCGGACTGCATTGTCACGAGCCGTACGAATGCCCGTTCATGGCGCGATGCTGGCCCAAAGATCGCGACCATATCATGAATCTCTCAGGCGTCGGACCGAAGAAGGGCTGCGACTTCCTGCTCACGGGCGTGCATCGCATTGGGGACCTGCCGGCACAGCAGAAGCTCAACATCACGCAGAAGCGGCAGATCCGCGCGATGCGAGAGAATTGCCTGATCGTCGAGCCTGGTCTGAAGCAAGCCTTGGAGGCGTTTCACGGTAGGATCGGCTTCCTCGATTTCGAAACGATCCAGCGTGCGGTCCCAGTGTGGCCGGGCATGGGACCGTGGGAACAGGCACCGGCGCAGTTCAGCTATCACGAGCTGCAGGACGACGGCTCGTATGCGCACGACGAGTTTCTTGCGGAGGGTCCGAAGGACTGCCGGCCCGCGCTGGTGCGCCACATGCTCGAGGCGACGAAGCACGCTGACACAATCGCGACATATTCCCATTTCGAGCGGACCAAGATCCGGGCCCTGCAGAAGGCGGTGCCCGAGCTGCAGCCGGAGCTCGAGGCATTGGAACACAAGCTAATTGATCTGCTGCCGGTGGTTCGTGAGAACGTCTATCACCCCGACTTCCTCGGCAGCTTCAGTCTCAAATACATCCTACACCCGCTGGTCCCGGAGCTGACTTACGACGATCTCGTGATCGTGGACGGGCTCGTCGCCAGTGTGGAAATCGCTTGGCTCCTCTTTGTGGCGGGCAAGAT
>QHUJ01000044.1 GCA_003221895.1 Gemmatimonadota bacterium
TGCAAGGGCGGATGGGGTTTTCGGGCTCGGCTGGTGCCCAGACGATCGTCGTGGCCGCATCTGCGCGCGGGAGCTGTTCGGGGACGATGTGCCGCCCAGCCCGGGGAGTTTGCGATGCTCCACGATGTGCGCGCTAGTCTTTTTCCAGGCACGCGGTACCTTCACCTCGGCCGGTGAGCCGCCGCCTTGCCGCTCGACGCCTCCTCTTCGACGCCCCCCGACACCGCGCGAACTCCCGCCGGCACGGTTTTATACCTACGAACGGGAGGCGACATGCGACGCCATGCATCAAGGTCCGCCCTTCTAGCCGTCCTCGCGCTGGGTGTAATACTCGCCCTCGCCTGTAACGCCCCCCGAGCCCCGTTGGACCGATTCATGACGGCGCCCTCCTTTGACATGAACGCGGGGGCTAATCACGGTGCCATTGTTTTCCACAGTACTCGGGATGGGCCGTTCCACATCTACGCCATGAACGCGGATGGCAGCGACGTTAGACAGCTCACGAATACCGAAGCTCTCGACTTCGATCCTCTCTGGTCCCCCAGCGGGCAGCAGATCGAGTTCGGGAGGTGCTGCACGGGCGCGCTCGTGATTATGAACGAGGACGGTACGGGCCAGGACACAATCGCCGAGAATGCCGGAGTGGGACCGTGGTCCCCCAACGGGAAACAAGTCGCGTTCGGACGTGATGGCGACGTCTTTGTGATGAACGTCGACGGCAGCGGTGTAAGGCAGCTGACCAGCGACCGGGCGCTCGATTTCCCGACCGGTTGGTCGCCAAACGGAAGGCAGATCCTGTTTCAGAGCGAGCGAGACGGGAACCGGGAGCTCTACGTCATGAACGTAGATGGCAGTGGCGTCACCCGTCTGACCAACGATCCAGCGAGCGACGAAGGAGACCACGCCGGCTGGTCGCCCGACGGGAAGCAGATCGTGTTCAGCAGCAGACGTACCGATGGCAATCTCCACATCTTTGTTATGAATGGCGATGGCAGCGACGTCAGACAGGTCACGCCCGACGGCCCGTACGACGACGACGATCCGTTCTGGTCACCCGACGGTAAACAGATTGCCTTTCAAAGCACACGGGATGGAGACGAAGACGTTTACGTGGTGAATACTGACGGAACTGGACTGACGCAGCTGACTAACAACAACACACTGGACGACGGCTCGCCTATTTTCGATGCAGTGCCGTCTTGGAGGTCGCGACCGCTGCACTAACGATCGCCTCGGGATCTGCGGCCGACGAGAGAGGACCTTGGGGCAATACGTCCTCTCTCTCCCACCGTCCGTACGGTGCGGTAGTGTAGGTGGGGAGTTGTTGGTGCTGTGCTGAGGTGCAGGGGCGAGTCAGGACGACTGCAACAGCAATTCGACGATGGACTACCTAAAGCAAACTGCGGAGCAGGCCCGGCAGGAATCGCTGGCGAGTGCCCGAAGGGCATGAGTGCCGATCCGCCGGGCATGCAAAGGGCCGCCACGAATGTGGCGGCCCGAGCAGGCCCGGCAGGAATCGAACCTGCAACCCCCGGTTTTGGAGACCGGTGCTCTACCAATTGAGCTACGGACCTAAGAATTGGTGCTGATGAAGTTACTAAAGCGACTCGAACTTCGGCAGGCTCGGATCACGGAAGGCCCACTCTGCCGAGCAGCGCGGTGAACCGCGCGTCCGAGCGCAGGTCATCGAAGAACGGCCATGCCTTGGCGTACAGCAACCAATGGGAGCGGTCCTCGTAGGCCCGATCGAGCCAGTACAGCGCTTGGTCGTCGTCGCTGAGGCCGGCGTGGACCAGTAGTTGATGCCGGGCACGGCACCAGCACCCCCGGTGCTGACGGCTGCGACCATGCTGAAACCGGCGCGCGGCGTCGCGTCAATGCCCTTCCCCAACGGAAGCACGTACGCCGCGTCGATATCCGCAGCGAGCACGAGCGCACCCAACGTCAGTGCCTGAGGGGCCGTCGCGAGGCGGACGTCGGCATTGACGTGCTTCCGCCTGAGGGAGCCGAACCGGACGCCCGTTTCGAAAACCGAGATGGACTCGTAGCCGTCGCCCAGCGTCGTGACACCCCCATCGACCGCCACGGCCGATTGAGCGTGCAATGACGGGACGGCGAAGAACCCGATGGCCAGAACGAGCGAAACAGAGGGGAAAAGGGACCGGCCGAACATGGTAGCCTCCGCGGCTTGGGACGCGGACAAGCTGGACCGGCTACCTCAAGCAGATTTCAAGAGCGCGAATGTGCACAGAGTGTCTTCGACTCGGGCCGGACAACCAGGTCTACATACCCGATGAGCGAGGCGAAGCTGTCGCACGTGCGCCGCGCCAGCGCTGTGTCCCCATGCGCCACCGCAACGCGCGCCAGGTCGAGCCGCAACCACCAGAGCGACGCCACGAGGCCGAACGGCACGCGCAGCACGGCGTAGCGCTCCGTGGCCTGGTGCCACAGCTGCAGCGCGAGAACAGTGTCGCCGGCCGCAAGCGCGCGTCGTGCGTCGAGATCAAGCTTCAACGACAGCGGCAGCGGTGAACTGTCTGCCGCGAGCCGCTCGAGGACCGCCATGTGACTGGCACGATCGCGACCAAGTCGCGCCAGCATCCAGTGCCCCATTTCCCCGCTCCCCGGGCTGCGGCCGAGACGATCGGCGGCGTCGCGCCACCCGCCGAGCGAGTCGCGGCCTACCGCGGCGAGCAACACGAGCCACCGATCCCGCTCGCGCTCCGTTGCCGGTGTGTGAACGCGGGCGAGACGGGCGCGCGCGCTGTCCGTCCACCCCTCGCCGAGATCGGCCCCGACTCCGAGACGCAGCGCCAACACCTCCTGCGAATCCGTGGTCGCGCGCCGCTCGAGCGCACGCACTATCTGTCGCCCCGGTCCCGTCCGCTCGGCCGCGGTGCCGAACTCCTGCGCCTGAAACGCGAGGTATTCGAGCGCCGTGAAGCTGTGGTTGTCGAGCGTTTTCAACAGGGCTGCGCGCGCCGGAAGCCCCCGCAAGAGGAGCGTGTCGGCAATTCCGACCGCTTCCGCGACAACCGATTGCGTGTTGAACGCCTCGTACTCAGCAATCAGCTGCGCCGTGGCGTGCTTGTCGCCTCGCAAGTGTGCGAGCGAAATCAGGTGGGCGATTGCCGGTGCCGAGCTGGGCGTCAAGCCGCGCACTCGATTGAACGCGTCCTCCGCACCGCTGATGTGCTCGTCAAATATCGCGCCGTAGTGGAAGTAAAACTCTCCCAGTACGAACCACGTCTGCGGCTCGTCTGGGGCCAAGTCCGCGGCCGCCTGGAAGCTCTGGAGAGCGCCCCGTCCGTCGCCACGATCGAGCAACAGGCCGTACCCGTCAAGCAGGAGACTGTCCGCGGGCGCGAGACCCGACTCGTGGCGCCGGGCGCCCACGATCGCTCCCCGCAGGCTCTCCTCGCGCGGATCCACCTGCGCAATGACGAGTGCCCGCCGGAAGTACGCGAGGGCGAACGTGGAATCGGCGGCGATCACGTGGTTGTAGTCGTCCAGCGCGCTGGCGTAATCGCCCCGGCGAAACGCTTCTTCGGCGCTCGCGTACGCGAGCAATGCCGCAAGACCCCGCGGCAGCGTCACGATCGAGACCGGTGCGAAGTTGCGACGCAGGACGGCGGGAAGGACCTGCGCCCAGACAGCGTCCATCAGCTGGGAGAGCGAGTCGGAGGACCCCTCCTGCCGTCCCGTCGCCAGCAGTTTTCCACTCCTCGTGTCGTAAACCTGTGCACCTAACCGCGCCTGTTTGCCCTGCAGCTCGAGGCTCGGCTCCACGAAGTAGGTTGCATTCAGCTGCGCGGCGACCGATTCGGCCTCACTGATGACCGGCGCGTGACCGCCTGTCAACGAGACCACGGTGATGGGAGGGATGATGCGCAGTTCTGGCACAGATCCGAGACGCTGCAGGAACCAGGCAGGGAGCTGTGACGGGGGGAGCTCCGCGCTCGCCCCGAGCATGGTGAACGGCATCATGGCGAGGCTGCGCTCAGTGGCCTGCCGCGTGTGGACGCTGCGCAAGGCAATCGCGACCACCGCGATCGCCAGCACGCCGGCGGCCACGGCCAAGACCGGACCCCGCCAGTGCCTTCGACGCGACTCTCCGACGTTCGCAAGCCAGGCGGCAGCGGTGAGAGGTCGCTCGTGGGGCTCCGCGGCAAGCGGGGCGACGAGCGCCGTGGCCAGAGCTGCGGGCACGTCGCCGCGACGCTGGTGTAGCGTGGCGGCAAGTGCCGCGCGGTCGAGACCGGCGGCCGGCAGCTCCCCCGCCAGGGCCTCGAAGGCGACCAACGCGAGCGCGAAGAGGTCGGCGCGCCCGTCCACTCTCTCCGCACTCCCCAGCTGCTCGGGTGGACTGTAGGCGGGGGTCCCAACATACCCTCCGATGCCGGTGAGCGAACCGGCTCCCGAGCCCGCGAGTGCCACTCCGAAGTCAGCAAGTAACGCGCGCTCGGTCTCGTCCTCGATGAGGATGTTCGCCGGCTTGACGTCACGGTGTACCACGCCACGCGGGTGAATAAAATCGAGGGCGGCTCCAACAGCCGTCAGGATCCGCAGCAGTTCGGGAAGCGGCAGCCGTATCCGTTCGACCAGCATCGCCTGGAGCGTGCGCCCGCGGACGAACGGCATAATGAGAAAGGTGATCCCCTCGCGGGTCTCGAACTCGTAGACGGGGACCACGTTCGGATGCGAGAGGTGCGCGGCGAGCTGCGCCTCGCGCCGGAACCGCGCTTCGCGCACCGTGCTCGCCGCGATCTCGGGCGGCAGCACCTTGATCGCCACCATATGGCCGAGCTCGCGGTGCCGCGCGCGGAATACCGCGCCCATACCGCCCACGCCGACCAGGTCCAGCACCTCGTAGCGCGGGCCGACGGCCCGTTGCACATCGGTCAGATCTGGCGTCAGCATGGCCGGGTCAATCTATTATGGTCGCCGTATGTCCGCCGCCGTCTCCCTCCACGTCCTCGGCCCCGCGCGCATCTCGATCGACGGGTCCCCCGCCCCCGCGGAGCTGTTATGGCGCAAGCATCTCGCGCTGCTCGTGTACCTCGCGCGCAGCCCACGTCGTGCGCGCACGCGCGAGCACCTGATCGGGTTGCTGTGGAGCGAGCGCGACGAAAAATCGGCGCGCCACTCCTTGAGCGAGGCGCTGCGGGTATTCCGGCGCGTGCTGGGTGACGAGCGCGTGCACGCCGACGTGGACCAGGTGTCCCTCGCGGACGGCGCAGTGTCGCTCGACTGTGATGAGCTCGCCGCCCACGCGGCGGCGGGTGATTGGGGTCCCGCAGCGCGCCTGGCGAGCGGTGAATTCCTGGAGGGTCTCTCGGTCTCTGATGCCAACGAGTTCGAGACCTGGATGGCGGGCGAGCGGTTGCTGTGGCGCACCCACTCGGTCGAGGCCTTGACGAAATGGGCGGAGGGACAGCTTGCGGCGGCAGAGACCGCCGGAGCCCGGGGGGCGGCTCTCAAGGCGCTCGAGCTGGAGCCGACGGCGGAGCCGGCTGCTCGCGCGGCGATCCGCGCGCTCTCGCTCGACGGCGATCGCGCCGGAGCGCTCGCCTTGGCCG
The DNA here is from genome assembly GCA_003221895.1 of Gemmatimonadota bacterium. Taxonomy (GTDB): domain Bacteria; phylum Gemmatimonadota; class Gemmatimonadetes; order Gemmatimonadales; family GWC2-71-9; genus 20CM-2-65-7. The sequence continues at coordinate 5,580 of QHUJ01000044.1, forward strand.
AGCGACTCACCGCCGAGCTGCACGATCGGCTCGGAATGGAGCCGGCGCCCGAGACGCACCGGCTCGTCGCGCGCGTGCGCGAGGCGCGGGTAGCACGGCGCGTCGTCGCCAGCCCGAGCGGTGCGCGTCCGCGCGCGCCGCTCATCGGGCGAGGAGCGGAGCTGGCGCGTCTCATTGCGGCGTGGGAGCGCGCGCGGGGCGGCGTGACTGGGGTGGTGCTGATCGAAGGAGAGCCAGGCGAGGGGAAAACGCGGCTGCTCGAGGAGCTGCTCGACCGGGCCCGACTCGAAGATGCGAGCGTCGCGTCCTGCCGGGCGGTTCCGTCCGACGCGGGAGTGCCGTGGACCGGCCTCGGCGGTCTGTTGTCCGGCGGGCTGGGTACAGCCCCCGGCATCGCCGGCGTTTCCGGAGCGGCACTCCAGACTCTGGGCGCACTATCCCCGGCGCTCGAGGTGCAGTACAAGTCGTCGGACAGCGGGACTGGAATGGATCCGCAACAGGCGTTCTCTGCCGCGTTGAGATCCGTGTCCGACGAACAACCGGTCCTACTTGCGCTCGACGATGCGCAGGATCTCGACGCGGAAACAGCCGGTGCGCTTCCCCAGCTGGCACGCAATAGCGCCGGACGTCGCGTGCTGATCGCTATCAGCATTGGCATCGGCGAGCAGCGGCCGGCGTCGCTCGACGGATTGCGCGCACAGATCGGAAGAGGGATCGCCGGAGACGTGATCCGGGTCGGCCGGCTCGACGGCGCGGCAATCGACGCATTGGCGAGGTGGTGGTTGCCGCGCTATGCCGGGCAGGAGATCGAGCGCATTGTGCGGCGAGTGGAGCGGGACAGCGCCGGCGTGGCCCTCCTTGCCACCGCCATGCTCGAGGCCGTGGCGCTCGGATACCGTATGTCTCCCGACGCGCCGGCGTGGCCCGTGGCGCGGCAGACCCTCGTCGACACGCTCCCCGGCGATCTGCCGCCCGCAGTGGTCGGTGCGGTGTGCCTCAGGTTTCGGCAGGTCGCACCGCCAGCGCAGTCCGTGCTCGCGGCGGCGGCGGCGCTCGGTGAGCGGTTCACCAGTGGCAATCTCGAGCGTGCGACAGGCCTCACGGGTGACGAGGTGGAGCGCGCGCTCGATCGCCTGGAATGGGACCGGTGGCTTACGGTCGATGCGCGCGGATACACGTTCGCCGCGCCGATCGAACGCGCCATTCTGCTGCAGGAGATGGTGACTCCAGGGCAGGTGCGACGTTATCGCGAACGAGCAATCCCGCCGAATTCTTCGCCTAGGTAAGTGAGCCACAAGCAGACTTGAAATCGGCTTGAGAGAGCCGAGCGAACCTCTGTCCCGAACGCAGCACTCGGTGACACCGCTTTCGCGAGGTTCGTATGGGCTCTCTCACTGCTCCTGGTGTTTCTCACGCTCGCCGCCGGCAACGACCAAGTGGTGGCAAGGATCCAAGCGATCCGCGCCGCGTCGTCTGCGTCCTCCTCGACGGCGTGCGGCACGACGTCTTGCAGGAGCTCCTGTTCCGGGGTGACCTCCCCAACCTGTCGCGCTGGGTGATCGAGCCTGGCGGCATGACGAGCGGCACCACCGTGTTCCCCTCCACCACTGGTGTCGCCTACATCCCATTCCTGTTCGGCCGCTACCCAGGCCCGGCGAACGTGCCCGGCATCCGGTGGTTCGATCGGGCCGGGCTCGCTGGGGGTCTGATCGACCGGTGGCGCTCGGCGCGCAGCTACTGCGGGCCGCAGGCGGCCTCGATCAACAGTGATATCGAAGCCGGTCCATCGATCTTCGAGCTCGTCCCCGAGAGCCTCGCGATCTGTACGCCGATCACGCGCGGGCTGGCACGCGGCGCGCATCTGATGCCGGTGCGCCGTGCAGTCCTGGGCGCCGCGGCTCATTATTTCGGCGGCTACCCGGCGCTCGACCGCGCGGTCGCGAACGCCTGGATTGCCATGGCGCGACGTCCCTGGCGGTTTCTGTTCGTGGTGTTCCCCGGGCCGGACGGCCTGACGCACCTGCTTGACCCCGCGCATCCGCAGGTCCTCGACAGCTGCCGCCAGATTGACCGTGCCCTGGGCGATTTCATGCGGCGCGCTGTCGCGAGCGGTGAGCCGCCGACCCTGTTCGTGGTGGCCGATCATGGAGCGAGCCCGGTGCGCGAGCACCACGACGTCGCGCTGGAGCTCGAGGCGATGGGCGTTCCGACGATCCGCCACCCGATGCACGTGTGGCGCCGCAATGCACGCGCCGCCGTCATGGTATCCGGAAATGGCGCTGCGCATGTCTATCTCCTCGACTCGGAGCGGCGCGCCGAGCTCGTCGACCGACTCATCCGGCTCCCTGGCGTAGCGCTGGGGGGATATCGCGACGCTCGCGACGGGGTGGTGGTGGCCCGCGGACACCTCCGGGCACACCTCACCGAACACGATGGGCAGGTGACCTATGAGCCCCTGCTCGGCGACCCTCTCGGACTCGGTTGCCAGGCGATGCAGGATGATCGCGAGCTGCTCGCGCGATCGCTCACCACCGAGTTCCCCGATGCGCCGCGCCAGCTGCTCCAGCTGATGTCGTCACCGCGCAGTGGAGACGTCGTGCTGGCCGCCGAGCGGGGAGTCGATTTCCGCGGCCCGTGGGAGCTGCCCGAACATCGTTCGGGGCACGGCAGCCTGATCACCGATCACATGCTGGTGCCGATCGCGTCCAGCCTCCCCCTGCCCGCAGCACCCGTTCGTTCTGTGGACCTCATGCCCACGATGCTCGACGCATTGGGCGTCCCGGTTCCCGACGGGCTCGATGGTGTTTCGTTTTCTCGCCTTGCCACCCCGGCCGGAGCGCTCCGATGAACTCCCTGCGTGCAGTCCTTCAGAAACGCTACGGCACCGCCGAGTGGGACGCGGTGCTGCGGGCCAGTGCCGTCGTCGCAGCCCTGGCGATCTATCCAACCTGGCGCTGGCCCGCCGTGGCGGGTCTGGTCGGCTTCTTCTGCGTAACGCTATTCATGAGCGGGCCGATCACCGTCGTGGTGCCCGCGATGTTCGAGCCGCTGCTGATGCTGACCGGTCGGATCTATCCGCCGCTGCTCGTGGCCCTGATCGGGGTCGCGGGAAATCTCTACATGGACAACATCAACTATCACCTGTTCGGGGCGGCGATGAACCATCCACGCCTCGAGAAGGCCAGAAATTCTCGACTCGTCCGCTGGATGCTCGCCCTCTTCCAACGCAGCCCGTTTTTCGCCGTCTGGCTTTGCTCGTGGAGCCCAATTCCCTACTGGATCGTCTCCACGCTCGCTCCCATGTCCCGGTATTCGAAGCGCAAATACCTCTTCGCCACCTTCCTGGGACGCTTTCCGCGCGTGTGGTTCTTCGCGGCGCTCGGGCTCGTCGTGCCCGTCTCGTCCCAGGTGCTCGTGACCTATGTGGCCTGCGCCATCATCGTCGGTTTCGCAGTCCTCGTGTTGCGGCGCGCGCGCGCGCGCTCGAAAGGAGAACGCCCATGTGGGTCCTCGCCCTTATCTTCTGCCTCGGTGACTCAACAGTTGCCCTTCGAGTCCCGGTCGCTCGAGCTGAGTCGTTGCAGGTCAGTGTAACCGGAGACGGCCGGCCGGTCGTCCTGATCCCCGGTCTCTTCGGGTCGCAATTCGGATTTCGCAACGTCGTCCCCCGCCTCACGAAGGCGGGCTATCGAGTGATCGTAATCGAGCCGCTCGGTATCGGGTCGTCGGCGCGACCGGAGGACAGCGATTACTCCCTCACCGCGCAAGCGGACCGTATAGCCGCCGTGCTCGATACACTCGGCGTGCGCGCTGCCGTCCTCGTGGCCCATTCCCTCGGCGCCTCGATGGCGTATCGCCTCGCGTATCGGCGGCCCGATCTTGTGGGCGGCATCGTCTCGCTGGAGGGAGGCCCTGCGGAGGCTGCCGCGACGCCGAGCTTCCGGCGCGCGATGCGCTTCGCACCCTGGATCAAGTGGTTCGGCGGGATTGGGCGCATTCGCAGCAAGATCCGGAGGAGTCTCGTGGCGGCATCGGGCGACACGAGCTGGGTAACCGACTCGGTCGTCGCGGCTTATACGGCGGGCGCCGCGGCGGATCTCGACGGCACCCTCAAGGCCTTCATGCGAATGGCCCAGGCCCATGAGCGCGAGCGTCTGGCGCCACACCTCGGCGAGATCCATTGCCCGGTGCGCCTGCTCGTCGGCACCGCGCGACACGAGGGAGGAGTGCCAGCGGGCGACGTGGAGCAGCTGCGCACCGGGCTGTCGTCATTCTCGATCGCAAGCGTGCTGGGAAGCGGCCTCTACATCTATGAGGAGCAGCCGCAGGCCGTAGTGGACGCCGTGAAGGCCGTCGGTCTGTAGACGGCGTTACCAGAAACTCGGGACCCGCGAACGATCGCGGGTCCTGCCTCTTCGGGGTCCGGCTCCAGCCGCCGCCAGAGATTGTACCATGAGGAACCTTCCCACTGCCCTGGGGGGATGGCATCGTCCCCGTGCAAGGTTCTCCTGTCCCATCACGCTGGCGTGGAGGAGCAAATGAACAACCGGTTCACGGTGATCACCGTCAGTATGCTGCTGGTGACAGCCACTGGCAGCTCGGCGCAGGTCGTCATGGGCCTTTCGGGCGGCGGCACCTACAGCGACTTCTCGCACCCCGACACGCCATCCCGATGGGGTTTCACCGGGGGCCTCTTCGCCGGCATGCAAACCTATCGCAGCCTCAACTTGTTCGAAGTGTCCTATACGCAGAAGGGCGGCGAGGGGACACGGATCGATTACATCGAGACCGGGATCACCGCCGGCGGACTCGCGAGGGGGGCGAACGGCTCGCGCGCCAGACCGTACGGGGGCCTCACGGTGGCGTTCCCGGTGAAGTGCGATGCCACGGACGCGCCGGTCAACGCGTTCTGCAACAATACAGAGACCGAGTGGGGAGTCCCGGTCGGGATCACGCTGGGTAAGTGGAAGAGTACCGGCGGATTCGTGGGCATCGACGTGCGGTATACGATCCCGATCACGGATGCAGGCTTGGGCGTCCTAAACAACTCGTGGATGTTCCAGATCCTGATCGGGCGCTCGAAGTGACTCGAGCAGTGAGCACGTCTCTGGTTCCGCCGTGTCCACAGTAGATAGGTAATCCCCTCGCGGGTCTCGAACCTGTCGACGGGAACCACGTTCGGATTGTTGCACGCGCGCAACAATGCACAGCATGGCCGCAACCGTCTGTTGACACGTCCCAAGGTGCAAGGTGTACGATCCCGGGATCCGATGAGCATCATGAGTTGGGCGCGGTTGCATACGCGCGCGATCTGCGGGCTGCGCTGGGGTGCGTGGTACCCGGTTACCGGGATGACTGCGCGCGAAGCGCAGCTGCAGGTGCGTGGGCGGCTGGTTGTGGTGTCGCGGTCCCTCTTGGAGCTGCGTACCACGCCGCCTCAGCATTGGACGGTGGTCCCGCCCGTCGTAGATCCCAAACGCCCGTTTGCTGGTGTTCGTGACGGCTACGTCGTCTGTCCGAGTTGCCGCCATCGCGAGACGACGCCAGCGCTCCACGTCCCTACCCTGCGCTGCGCGCGCTGCAATGAGGCATTCACTGTCGCGTGGCACGAACCGTATCCGCACACCGAAGCCGGCGGGCGCAGGTCCTCTCCTCACTCCAGCACTCTTGCCTCGGGCAATCGTATGACCCGACGTCGTCGGCATCCTGACCGCCGCGTCCCCTTCGAGCGCCGCAGCACCGAACGCCGCATGTGGCCGACGGCCGGCACGTCTCCCGAGCGGCGCCACGCCCAGCGCCGTACCCGTGCCCGCCGCATCAGCTTGGAGCGCCGCAGCGGACTCGAGCGCCGACAAGAGGCGTCGCGCTGGTAGAGGGTCTCGAACGCGCGTGCGGTCGGGTGCTACACTTCGATTTTTGAGAAACGCCAGGCTCCGGCCGTCACGAATAGAACGCCCACCGCCAGCAGCACGCCCACATCGAGCGGAATCCCGAAATGGCTCGCGCCGATCATCGTGCCCCGCACGCCGTCGATCCCATACGTGAGCGGGTCAACTCGCGTCAGCACCGCCAGGGCCGCGGGTAGGCCTTGTAATGGATACAGCGCACCGGACAAGAACCAGAGCGGCATCACGAGGAAATTCATCACCATCTGAAAACCCGCCATCTCCTTCAAGCTCGACCCGATAGCAGTGGCGAGCGCCGAGAAGACGATCGCGATCAGCGCGATGAGCAGAAACGCCAGGGGGACCGACATCACGCTCGTGGGCCGAAATCCGGCCACCAGAGTCACGGCGAAGATGATGAAACCCTGCAGCACGGCGACCGTCGCGCCACCGAGCGTGCGCCCAATCATGATCTGCACGCGCGGCACGGGCGCCACCAGCGTCTCCTTCAGAAAACCGAACTGGCGATCCCACAGCATCGCGATCCCCGAGAACATCGCGGTGAACAGCACCGTCATCCCGATGACGCCCGGCGCCATGAACTGGAGATAGCTCCCCTCCCCCGCGCGACGAAACACCGGACCCAGGCCGAACCCCAGCACCGCCAGGTACATCAGGGGCGTGCCCAACGACGCCACGATCTGGGTCTTCGAGCGCAGGTACTTCTTTACTTCGCGGAGCCACAGGATGTAGACGACGTTCATTCCGCTATCTCCTCCACACGCGCGACACCTGCCGCATGCGATCCTCGGCGCTGAACGTCTCGTCGCGGATCGTCGTGCCGGTGAGCTTCAGGAACGCAGCTTCGAGCGAGTCGGTGCCGGTCTGCTGCTTCAGCTCCGCCGAAGACCCGGTCGCGACGATCTTGCCGTGGTCGATGATCGCGATGCGATTCGCCACGCGGTCGGCCTCGTCCATGTAATGCGTCGTGAGAAACACGGTCACGCCCTCGGACGCATTCAGATTCTTGACGATCGTCCACATCTGATTGCGGCTCTGCGGATCGAGCCCCTGCGTCGGCTCGTCGAGGAACAGCACCTTGGGTGTGTGCAGGAGGCCGCGCGCGATCTCGAGCCGGCGCCGCATGCCGCCGGAAAACGTCTTCACGAGATCGTTCCGCCGATCCCAGAGCTCGAACAGCTTGAGCAGCGTCTCCCCCCGCTCATGCCGTACCCGCCGCGGCACGTGATAGAGCACACCGTGGATGTCGATGTTCTCCCACGCCGTCAGCTCGCTGTCGAGACTGGGATCCTGAAACACGACGCCGAAACGCTTGCGGACCTCGGTGGAGTCGGTGACGGGATTCAGGCCGTCGAGCTCGAGCGTGCCGCTCGTGGGGCGCAGCACCGTCGTCAGCATCTTGATCGTCGTCGTCTTCCCGGCGCCGTTCGGCCCCAGGAACGCGAACGTTTCGCCCTTGCTCACCTCGAACGTGACGTCGTTCACGGCGGTCACGGTGCCGAAGGTTCGAACGAGATGCTCGACGCGGATGATACGGTTGTTTTGGCTCAGAAGGCCCTCACAAACGAAACGAGCCGGGAGATCTTAGGCCGGCTCGGCTTGCACTGAACGCGTGGCGCCACGTCGCAACGAGTCTCAAGAGGGGTGGCTGACGGGGATTGAACCCGCAACCTCCGGAGCCACAGTCCGGCGCTCTAACCAATTGAGCTACAGCCACCATGCTCGACGCCAAGGTAACCTAATCGGGCCAGAAGCTGGCTGAAAGCTCGGCCGTCCTCGGATCGGCCCGGCACCGGGAACCCTCGAAAGTGGCGATCTCCACGATCCCCCGCACTGAGTTCACCACGAACAAAGAGTGACCGTTGAGCGCAGCGGGCGGCACCTGCTCCTCTCGCACCGGCGTCAGTTCCATCACACGATGCCGTCCCACGCCCGGCAGGATGCCCAGGTCCGCTGCCGGCGTACACAACGCCCCGTTGTCCCACCAGAACAGATTCCAGGCCGTTCCCTCGGCCACGAACCCCGCAGCGGTCACGAGGATCGCGTCACTGGCACCCTCGCGACGCGCGCGTGACAGCGCTCGGCCGAATGGCTCGCGCCGCGTCGTCTTGTGCGGATACGGTTGGTGGATCTCATGCGATACGATTACGGACAGAGACCGCTCATCGCTGATGTCGCGCGTCGCAATCTCGGCAGAGCCGTCACGCAACTCGACCCGGACCACGCGATCTCGCGACCCGACAGACATCCGAATCAGGTCGCCGAGTTCACTCGGCGGCGGCGTGAGCCCCAAGGCTGCTGCAGAAGAATGGAGTCGCTCGAGATGACGGCCGAGCCAGGGAAGGCGTCCCCCGCCGTCCCCCCCTCGAGCGCGAATAGTCTCGATCAGCCCAACCCGGATCCGCCCCCCGCCCCCCGCCCCCGCCAGTGCCCCCGCCTCTACGCTGGTCATGAGGCGAAATACTACATTGTGTCCGACCTTTCCCGGGAGAGGCGCCATGCGGAGCCACTCAGTCGCCCCTGCCCTCGCCATTCTGGTGGCGATTGGCGGGTGCACCCATACGACCACGAAGGCAGTCATCCTAGAGCCCACGTCACAGGCGCGGGGCGAACAATCCGGAACGAGCCAGGGTGTGCGGCCGAGCACCGCGGCAACCCTTGGCGTTCCGCCAGGCCACCTGCCCAACCCCGGCGAATGCCGGATCTGGATCCCGGGCACACCGCCGGGTCACCAACCCAAGCCCAAGTCTCGCCCGTGCGGCGGGATCGCGGCGCTCGCCCCTGCGGGCAGCTGGGTGATTTACCGGCCGGGCGATGACCGGAAGGTCGTTCACGTGCGCATGGTCGATCAGCAACGCGCCGGTGTCGTGGTGCGCATTCAGGTCTTCGACATCGCCACGAACCGCCTCCTGCGCGAGGAAAAACCATGAGAAGGCTCGTCGTCGTGGTGGTCGTCCTCACGGCAGCCTGTGGTCCCAAGCGGCCTCCGCCATCGTTCGCGCCGGAGCCGGGACTCGTCGAGCAGATTCGCGAGATCCGGATGACCACGGCGATGCGCGCCTGCCCGGGAGAGTCGTTCGCCGCGTCGTACACGGCCGTCCTGAACGACGGCTCGCTCGTGCCATTCGAGACGCGCTACGACAAGGATCGACCGCCGCGGTTGCACGTCGTCTTCCTCAGTCGCTCGAGCCCGGACGCGACGCCGCTCGAGGGCGGCGGCTGGGTTCCACTGCGTGATCCGCTGGCGACCGCAATCACCGGCTTTCGTCTCACGGCCAGCCTGAACGCAAAGCCGAGCCTGAGCACGTCGACGGTTGTGGCGCCGGACTACAGCTGCCAGCAGCACACGTTCAGTTTCCGTGGGCCGGGCTCCGGCGCGAGCGGCCCGCAGGTCACCGTGCGGCTGGGCATTCTGCGCTCCCCCTACTTCGATCGACTGCTCGTCGCGGGAGTCGAAGTGGAAGAGGCGCCGCCGTACTACGTCCTCGCCGACGCGCGCGCGGTGCCGCCATCGGATTGGCTGGTGATCGAAGCGCGAGGCTCGCATGGCTCGCGTGGCGCCGACGGCACCAACGGTGTCGCGGGTACCGACGGCCAGGCAGGCTGTCCCGGGGGAGCCGGTGGTCCCGGAGGCGCGGGCGGGAACGGTAGTGGCGGCGGACCGGGAGGTCGAGGCGGGCAAGTCACGATCATCGCACCCGCTGAAGAACCCTTCCTCGCCGGGCTCGTGGATGCGCAGGTACCGGGCGGCGAAGGAGGAGACGGCGGGTCAGGTGGCAAGGGCGGCGCGGGCGGGAAAGGCGGGGCCGCCAACCCGGCGAACGATCCGCGTTGCGTCGCCGGTCAAGCCGGAGCGGCGGGTCCAGCGGGGGCGAAGGGGCCGAACGGCCGCGACGGTCAACCCGGAACGCGTCCGCAGATCGTCACGGTGCCGATGCGCGATGTCTGGGGCACGCGGATTCCACCATCACTTGCTGAGCTGATCGACTACCGGCCCGCACCGCCGGCACGACGACGGTAAAGGCCGTTCCAGTACCAGTACCCCGGTAGTCCCACCAGAATCAGCCCGGCACCAATGGCCGAGTCTCGCGGCAGCTTCACAATCGTGTTGATCACGAGCCAGGCTGCGAAGGCGATGAACACCACCGGCGTCACCGGATAGCCCCACGTGCGGTATGGCCGCGCCACCTGCGGCGCTGTGCTGCGCAGGCGGATCACGGCTCCTGCGGAAAGTCCA
>QHUJ01000100.1 GCA_003221895.1 Gemmatimonadota bacterium
GTTCGCGGCGGGAGTGATGACACCGAGCTCCATGTTCTTTACGGGCACGCCGCGCTTGATCATCTTGGACTGTAGTACATCGAACAGCGCTTTCATCTTGAAGTCGTCGTCGGCGACGAGCGTCAGGGTCACGTTCGGGCGATCGAAGGCGATCGACGCTTTCGAGCCCTTAAAGTCGTAGCGCTGCGCGACTTCTTTGGAGGCTTGATTGACGGCGTTGTCGACCTCCTGGAGGTCGGCGCCGGTGGAAATGTCGAACGATGACTGAGAGGCCATAGGGCGGGAAAGATACCCGCCCCGGGGCTAGGACAGGAAGCTTTCCAGTGCGCGCGCCCGGGACACGTGCCGGAGCCGCGCCAACGCCTTCTCCTTCAACTGACGGACCCGCTCCCGGGTGATTCCGAGCTGGGAGCCGATCTCCTCGAGCGTCATCGGCTCCTGGCCTTCGAGCCCGAAGTAGAGGCGCAGGATGCGGGCTTCGCGCTCCTTCAACGTGGCGAGCACCGATTCGATGGATTCGGTCAGCGCGTGCTCGAAGATCTCGTCGTCGGGACCGGGGTTCGTCGTGTCGGGGAGATAATCGAGCAGCTTGTTGTCTTCGCCCGGGGTGAGCGGCGCATCGAGCGAGAGATGGGCCTGCGAGATCGAGAGCGTCTTGGCGACTTCTTCCTCGGAGATGTCCATCCCCTCGGCGATCTCTTCGACGGTCGGCTCCCGCCCCAGCTCCTGGAGCAGCGTCGCCGAGCGCTTGCCGATGCGATGCAACGTACCGGCGCGATTCAGCGGCACGCGCACGATGCGCGACTGTTCGGCCAGCGCCTGCAGGATCGCCTGGCGGATCCACCACACGGCGTACGAGATGAACTTGATGCCTTTGGTCTCGTCGAATTTGTGGGCCGCGCGAATCAGACCGAGGTTGCCCTCGTTAATCAGGTCGGAGAGCGAGACCCCCTGATTCTGGTACTTCTTCGCGACGGATACCACGAACCGCAGGTTGGAGCGCACCAGCTTGTCCAACGCCTCCGGATCGTTTTGCTTGATTCGCTGCGCGAGCGTGACTTCTTCTTCGCGCGTAATCAGCGGATACTGGCTGATTTCCCGTAAATACTGATCCAGAGATCCCTCATCGAATGATGCGCGCTTCGCCGTATTCAATTGCATGGAATAGGCACCCCTCTCGGAACGGACGGCACCACTCTAGTGAATCAGCGAACCGAGCCGGCTCCAACGAATGTCGGTCAGCCAGGGCAGCGCATCGTGCGTGCCCCGCTCGTAACTAAAATAGACCACGAGCGGGCGGCCCTTCACCGCGCTCGCGTCGACAAAACCCCAGTAGCGGGAGTCCGCGGAGTTGTCGCGGTTGTCCCCCAGCACGAAGTATTTGCTCGTCGGAACGCGGAGCGGGCCCCACGTGTCGCGCGTCGGATGATAGCGCCGCCGCTGCTCGTCGGTCCGTTGTACGACGTACTCGCGCTGCCAGTTGAATTCGGGATCGAACCCGTCGTGCAATGGATCGGAGCGCTGCACGTACGGCTCTTCGATCGCGCGCCCGTCCACGAACACTTGCCCGAGCCGCATCTCCACGATGTCACCCGGTGCGCCGATCACCCGTTTCACATAACTCAGCGTCGGATCTTTCGGGTAGGCGAACACGATCACGTCGCCACGGTGTGGCGTCTGGAAGCCGGGTAGCCGGGCGTTGGTGCCGGGAATCTGCGCCCCGTACACCGCCTTATTGACGAACAGAAAGTCCCCCGCGAGGAGCGTGCGTTCCATGCTGCCGGAGGGGATTTGAAAAGCCTCGAGAAGAAACGTGCGAATGATGAGGAAGAGCACGAGCGCCATACCGAGCGATCGCATCCAACTGTCGAACCAGCGGCCTACTAAGGAGCGCTGTCTTGGGGGCGGGGACGGAAACGGTGGCGGTACTGCGCTGTTTCCAGCGACCGGAGCACCCAAGTGATGCATGTGACGTACGTTAGCAAGCCGGCCCGCACGGCGCAACGGTTGCGCCCCATCCCCGAGCCGCACTCCATTGCCTAACTCTGAGTCGGAATTCGGTCGTCGGGTCCGGATGCCGAACACGGGCGGCGAGGCAGGCGACTCGTCCCTCCCGTTCGATCCGCATCCAGGTGACGCTGGTCCCCGGCAACGTGTCGAGTGCGTCACCTTCGAGCACCGCGCCACTGGTCGCGAGCACGACGACGAGCGACTCGTGCTGCATCTCGTCCATGCTCGGATGCTATGGACTGCGGGGTGACACGCGTCACCATTTTGACGCCAGACGGATCGTTTCGCTGCCTAACAACGGTGGCGTCGAGGACCGAACTTGATCTCCGTGCGCCGATACGGTGGCCACGGCCCTTGGGCGTTCGCACGCACCCAAAGCCGGACGAGTCAATAGCGCGCCAGCGTCGGATCGACCTCCGCCTGCCACCGCAGGATCCCGCCCGTCAAATTCGTGACGCGCCGGAATCCGGCGTCGGCCAGATGCGTCGCGGCCGCCCGGCTGCGACTGCCGCCTTTGCAGTAGACGACAACCTCCCGCTCACGATCGAGCGTATCGACGACATCTGGTAGCGTCGCCAGCGGCACAAGGCGCGCGCCCGAAATGCGCGCGATGTCCCACTCGAACTGCTCTCGCACGTCGATCAGCTGCAGCTCCTCCCCGCGCGACAATCGGCTCTGGAGCTCGCGTGGCGCGATTTCGACGAACCCACCGACCGCTCTCGGCTCCGCCTCCGCCGCCCGCACACCGCAGAACTGCTCGTAGTCGATCAGCGCCTGGATCTCGCGTGTGCCGCACGCGGGGCACGTTGGATCCTTGCGAATGTTGACCGTGCGGAACTGCATCCCCAGCGTGTCGATGAGCAGCAGCCGACCCTTGAGCGGCTCACCGACGCCGACGATCAGCTTAATTGCCTCGGTCGCCTGAATCGTCCCCACGAGACCCGGCAGCACGCCGAGCACACCGCCTTCGGCGCAGCTTGGCACGAGTCCCGGCGGCGGCGGTTCCGGGAAGAGACAGCGATAACAGGGACCGTCGGGCAATGCGAACACGGATGCCTGGCCTTCGAATCGGAAGATGCTGCCGTACACATTGGGTTTCCCGAGCAAGACGCATGCGTCGTTGACGAGATAGCGCGTCGCGAAGTTGTCCGTGCCATCCACAACGATGTCGTAGCCACTGGAGATGTCGAGCGCATTCTTCGATGTGAGCGCCGTCTCGTACGTCTCCAACCGGACGTGTGGGTTCACATCCGCAATGCGCTCGCGCGCCGATACCAGCTTGGGTCGCCCGACATCCTTGGTACCGTGCAGGATCTGCCGCTGCAGGTTCGTGACATCGACGTTGTCGAAGTCCACCAACCCGAGTGTGCCGACGCCGGCCGCGGCGAGATAGAGCGCCGCGGGCGAGCCGAGCCCGCCTGCGCCGATGAGCAGGACGCGCGCCGCCTTGAGCTTCTCCTGACCGGCGACGCCGACGTCGGGCAGAATGAGATGCCGGCTGTAACGAACGAGTTCGGACTGTTCGAGTGTGGCTACCATCTCAACCTCCCGCGATCGCCGGCACAACGATGATCTCGTCGCCGTCGCGCACCGTGGCCGCAAAGCCGCCCTGCAGCCTCGCGTCGTCGTCATTCACGTAGAAGGTCACGAAAGGATACGGCTGGCCGGCGGTGTCGCGGAGCCGCGGCGCGAGCCCCGGGAATCGGGTCGCGACGTCGGCAACGACATCGCCCAATGTCGCGCCGCGAGCTTCCAGGGTGCGCCGACCGTCGGCGAGTTTCGCCAGCACAGCTGGCAGTTGGAGTGTGACGCTCATGATATCTCCGTCGAAACTGGTTGAAACGTTTGAGGAATGTGGATCACCGTTGCACCCGCGACGGTACTCGAGCACTCGATCAGTTCGGCCGGAATGCCGACGTCGCGCCACGCTGCGAGCATGGCGCTACCGACCGCAGCGGACCGTTCGCGCGGCGCAATCGCGAGGATAGCGGAACCGGCGCCCGACAACGTCGCCCCGAACGCGCCGGCGTTTCGGGCCGCCGCGACTACGGCATCGTAGCCGGGAATGCGCCCGCGCCGGAACGGCACATGCAGGACGTCGTCGAGGGCGGCGCCGAGCAGCGCGCCATCGCCGGTCGCCAAACCCTGCACCAGCGCCGCCGCGCGGCTGGCAGCGATCGCCGCGTCGGTATGGGGCAACGTTTGGGGCAGCGCTGCGCGCGCGGCTTTCGTGTCGTTCGGAAATGGCGGCACGGCGATCAGCAACTCGATCCCGCGCGCAACATGCAGCGGCGCACAGACCAACCCGGCGGGCGTATGGACACTCAATACGGCGCCACCGTAGATCGCCGGCGCAATGTTGTCGGGATGGCCTTCGATGGTCGTGCCGATCTCGAGGATCTGCGCGCGGGATAGACTCAATTCGAATGCCGCATCGGCGAGCAGCGCGCCCGCCACGATCGCCGCGGCGGATGACCCGAGCCCACAGCCGACCGGAATGTCCGATGTGGCCTCGATCGTCGCGCCCCCCCCCGCCCCCCCGGGCGGTGCGCCGCTGGCGGCGCACGCAGCGCGGTATCCGCGCGTGAAGAGATCCTGATCCGCCCGTTCGGGGACAGCGCTCAACGTCCCGCGGCGGCGGATCGAGATCCCGGTTCCCCCCAGGGTCACGGACGCGACGAGCCAGCGGTCGACGGCGATGCCGACGCAGTCGAAGCCGGAGCCCAGGTTGCTCGAGCTCGCAGGCACCCGCACGCGCACCGTCATGAGCCGTCCTTGACGAGCGCGCGCACCTCGGCCACGCGTGGGGCAATGACGGGCGACGCGCGCAACACCGGAGCGACGGCGTCGACAGTCTTCAGGCCATTTCCCGTGATGCACAGCACCACGTCGTCATCCGCCGCGAACCGGTCCTCGCCCGCCAGCGCCAGTGCTGCAGCGACCGTGACGCCGCCGGCCGTCTCGGTGAAGATCCCGACCGCTTCGGCCAGCAGTCGGATTCCCGCAACCAACTCGGCATCCGAGACCGCGGCGGCCCAGCCACCCGATTCGAGAATTGCACGCTTGGCGAACAGCCCATCGGCGGGGTTTCCGATCGCAATCGAACGAGCAATCGTCTGAGGGATCACCGGTGTCACCGCGTCGGCGTTCTCGCGCACCAGCCGCACGATCGGTGCGCACCCCGCCGCCTGCGCGCCGAAAATCCGGGGCGCCCCTCCGGTGACCAGCCCGGCGGCGCTGAACTCCCGAAAGCCTTTCCGCAGCTTGGTCACCAGTGAGCCACCCGCCATCGGCGCAACGACCGCGGTTGGCAGCCGCCACCCCAGCTGCTCCGCGATCTCGAACGCCATCGTCTTTGACCCTTCGCCGTAATAACCGCGCAGGTTGACGTTCACGATGCCCCAGCCGAACAGATCCGCCACCTGGGCGCAGAGACGATTCACGTCGTCATAGTGACCACGCACGCGGACCAGTCGCGCGCCATACACCCCGGTCCCGACGATCTTGGCAGTCTCGAGGTCTTCCGGAACGAAGATCCAAGCTTTGAGCCCGGCGCGTGCGGCCTGCGCCGCAACGGCGTTTGCCAAATTGCCGGTGGAGGCGCAGCCGATCGTGTCGAGTCCGAACGCGGCGGCCGCATTGATCGCCGTCGCGACGACCCGATCCTTGAAGGACAGCGACGGATGTGAGACCGCGTCGTTTTTGACCCAGACGTGCGCGACGCCGAGTAGCGCGGCAAGTCGCGGCGCCTCGACGAGCGGCGTGCCGCCGGTATCGAGCGACAGCAGGGGCTCACCGTCGAACGGCAGCCACTCGCGGTAGCGCCACAGCGACCAAGGGCGCGCCGCGATCGCGTCACGCGTGGGAGTCACACGTGCGGCATCGAAGACGGGATCGAGCGGGCCGAGGCACTGCTCGCACACCGCGATCGGGGCCGGCTCGTGCAATGCTCCACAGGCCCGGCATACCTGCGGCCTTGGGCGGAAGGCAGGTGCCGCAACGCTGGTCGTCATGGCCGGGCCTCCACTGCCGGGACCGATCGTGCCGCCGGTCGAGCTTTACGGGTCTGCCGAGCCGCGCGAATCAGCGACTCATCGGCAGGGTCGATCGGATAGCAATGCTCGGGACCCGGAAAGACCCCCGCCCGCACGTCGCTCGCATACTCGCGAAACGCGCGCTCGACATTCGTTCCTACTTCGGCGTATCGCTTCACGAACCGGGGGGAGATGTCCCCCACGAAGTTGCCGAGCATGTCGTGCGAAATGACGAGCTGCCCGTCCACGTGTGGCCCGGCGCCGATCCCGTAAACGAGGACGCCGAGGCGCTCCCGCACAAACGCCGCCGTCTCAGCGGGTACGGCCTCGAGCAGAATCGCGAACACCCCCGCCCGCTCCAGTGCCTCGGCATCGCGCAGCAGCCGCTCCGCCGCTGCCAGCGATTTTCCTTGGACGCGATAGCCCCCGAGCTGCCCGAGGTTTTGTGGCGTAAGGCCGAGGTGCCCCATGACTGCGATGCCGGCATCGACCATCGCGCGCACTCGTTGCGCGACCCGCGCGCCGCCCTCACACTTCACCGCGTCGCAGCCGGCCGCTACGAAAGCACCCGCACTCCGGATGGCCGTTTCGTCGGACGGCTGGTAGGACAGAAACGGCAGATCTCCGATCACGAACGCGTGCTGTGCCGCGCGCGTCACCGCCCGAATGAACACCAGCATTTCGTCCAGTCCGATCTGGAGCGTGCTCGGGAGCCCGAGCATCGTCATCGCCGCTGAATCACCGACGAGAATCATGTCGACGCCCGCGCGGTCCGCGAACGTGGCTGTGGGATAATCGTAGGCGGTGACAAAGACGGCTTTCTCGTTGCGCGCCTTCAATCCCGCGAGGGTCGCAACGGTCACTTTACGGACCGACATGGATGCCTCCATCAGTCAGAGAGGCGACCGCGAGGTCGCTGACGCATTCGCGCAGCCGCTCGAGGGCGAGATCGAGATCGCCCGGGGGCACGGCGAACGACAGGCGCAGGTGTCCTGCCCCGCCCGGCCCGAAGCCGGTACCCGGCAGGACGGCCACACCGTGCGCGTCGAGCAGGAGCGCGGCTAGCTGCTCCGTCGATAGTCCCGCCCGCTCCTCGACCTGCCGCACATCGGGGAACGCGTAGAACGCCCCGGCGGGCCGCCCACAGCGGATACCCGGCAAGCCATTCAGCCCATCAACCAGCCAGTCCCTCCGACGCTCGAGGCGTTCCACCGTCGCCGTCACAG
>QHUJ01000101.1 GCA_003221895.1 Gemmatimonadota bacterium
TCGACGACGCGCTCGAAATCCTTGATCTGGTTTCTCCCCCCCACCTGCCACGGGCCGGTGATGCCAGGCTTAACATCGAACCGCGCGTAGTGGTGCGCCTCGTACAGATCGACTTCGGAAGAAATGGGCGGCCGCGGGCCGACCAGCGACATCTCGCCCTTCAGCACGTTAAACAGCTGGGGCAGCTCGTCGAGGCTCGTACGGCGCAGCAACGCGCCGAGACGGGTGACGCGAGGATCGCGGACGATCTTGAAGAGGCGACGGTCCGCGTAAATACTCTGCTGCAACAGCTCTTCGCGGCGTTGTTCAGCATCCGACGCCATCGTTCTGAACTTGAAAATCTTGAACAGCCGTCCACCGCGTCCCACGCGGTTCTGCCGGAAGAACACCGGGCCCGGTGAATCCAGCCTCACCAGCACTGCAACCAGTAGAAGGAGGGGGGCTCCCAGAATCAGTCCACAAGTCGCGCCGATCAAATCGAGGCCGCGCTTGATGATCAGCTGCCAGCCGCGCAGCGTGGGTGTCGTCAGCTCGACAAGGGGCTGATTCCGGCGCCATACCAGCGTCGGTTGCACGCCCGCGATATCGAGGCTGCGCGGCACCGACAACACCTGGCATCCGGCCGTGAGCGCGGCATCCACGATGTCGCGGAAGCGCGCATCGGGCAGATAGCCGCACACGACAATTGCTTCGGCACGAGTGTCGTGAATGACCGAGGCAAAATCGACGATGTGCCCCAGGGCTGACGGCGCTGGTGGGACGTGTGTATCGACGAAGCCGATCGGCCGGTACTCCGAATCCTGACCGAAGGCCGCGCTGGCCGCGGTTTCGCGACATTTCTCGACGGGCCCGACGAACAGCGTGCTGAGTGAATCATGCGGCCGCGGCCGGACTCGACTGACGATCGAATCCAGGAACTGCCGTTCCATAACGAGGCCCAGCCAGGCGAGGGCGGTGGTCAGGACATACTGCATGGCGACCACCTCGAGACCTCGAGTCCAGATGGTCATCCACAACGGCAACGCTGTCGCGAGCGCACAAGCTAGAAACAACCGTTTCGTATCGCGACGAGCATCCCCCGGGCCATAGTTGCCGAGGATGAGCAAGCTGACAAACAACGCGGCTGAGTACTGCCAGCCGTTCAATATGCCCCCGGGCAATACGAGGGAGACTTTTTGCGAAATCCAGGTGCCGGACACTGCTTGATCGCGCAGCGCGCGAATCAGTGCGCGCATGACATAAAACGAGGCGAGGTCGCCGATGACGAGCACGACAAATCGCCACAGCGCGCGGAGGAAATAGCGCTGCAAATTCGACTGCGCGCGCCGCTGCAACCCCAGGCGCGCAGGCGCCTTGCGTCGCTCGGGCGCGGGATCCGGATGCGCGCGTGCCGACTCGCCCCGGGAGGCGACCTGCGCCTCGACCGGCGAGTAATCCACATGGAGATTTGTGATGTGGAAAGCTTCCGACTCCACGACCGTCAACACCCCCGACAAATAGTGATTCCCTGACGCTCCCGGTTATGACACTGGCCAAGGGATCGCGAATATGTGGCCGATCTGTAACATTGGCTAGGTTCTGTGACCGTCCCCATTGTGATTACGGTCACACTGGCAATTATGACTTTTGGCGCTTTTGCGAGTTATGCTACGTGCCCATGAATCGCCGCGTCGCGTGGGCGGGCGTCGCCGCCTCCACCGCCTGTATCCTGGTCGCCACACTGTACGCGTCCGGCACTGACCTACCCCCGGGCTGGTCCTTCGATCTGAGCTCCGGTGATTCCGCCTTCGCCGAGCTCGTCCAAAACCTGCTCCTCTTCATCCCCCTCGGCGCCTGCCTCACCCTGGCCGGCGTCCGGCCGCGCTGGACCGTGCTCATCGGCGCCGCCCTGTCCTTCTCGGTCGAGTTCGCCCAGCAATGGATCCCGGGCCGAGATCCGAGCACCGGTGACATCATCTCCAACACGGTCAGCACAGCCATCGGCGTGGCCATGGTCATCACCGCGCCCCGCTGGCTCCACACGCCGCCCCAGCGCAGCGCCCGCCAGGCCCTCGGCACCGCCATCGCCGCCGTGCTCGTATGGCTGATCACCGGCCTCGTGCTCCGGCCGATCTACCCGCCGCCGCCATATCGCGACATTTGGACCCCGGACTACATCTTCTGGGGCCATTATAGAGGAAAGGTGCTCGGCGCCCGGTTAGATGGGGTCACCCTGCACGAGGACACCTTCGACGGCCAGGCACTGCTCAAAAGCGGCCAGCCGCTCGAGGTCACCGTCATCGCGCAGAACCGGCCCCCGGGCCAGGCATCGCCGCTCGTCGCGCTGCACGACCACAACACGCGCGTGCTGCTGCTCTCGGTGGACGGCACGGACCTGACCGTGAACTACCACATGAAAGCCAACGAGCTGAAGCTCGAGCACCTCGACCTGCGCTGGCGCAATGCCCTCGCCCACGTCGCGCCCAAGGACACGTTCACCGTGCAAACCTGGCGCGGCGAGCGCGGCGTCTGCTTCGCGCTCAACCACGAACGGCGCTGCGGGCTGGGCTTCACGATCGGAGATGGATGGAAGTTGATCTTTTACCCCGAACATTATCCGGTCTGGCTGGATTCGCTCATCAATATGCTTTGGATTGCAGGATGGACGGTTGGAGTAAGCTACTGGGGGGCACGCGCTGGAAAGACAACCGTTGGATACACGGCAATAGCAATTGCGATTGTGGGATTGGTTGCGGTTCCGATGGTGAGTGGCCTCAAGACCACACCGATCATCGAATGGTTTGGCGCGATAGTCGGGTTGGCTGGACCCCTAGTCGCAAGAGAAGTTGCGAAGTTGCCAAGACGGCGAAGTGGCTACAAGTCGCAAGCTGTGAGCTCCTAGAAGCTTGCAGCTAACAGCTTGAAGCCACTTCGCCGTCTGCGCAACTTTGCAACTACTCTGGAAGCTGGAAGCTTGCAGCTTGCAGCTTGAAGGGTTGGCTTGAACGCTGTGGTTATTGCATCGCGACAATCCGATAGACCGGTCCACTTAGCACCATCAAGTAGACATCCCCGCGCGCATCCTGCCCAAACGAGCTGACCTCGTATCCCGGTGAGAGGGCTGTCGTCAGGTTGAGCGGCGCGCTGATGTTGCTCCCCCCCAGATACTTGAACGCGCGCACAGATCCGGCACAGTAATCGGCGAACAGATAGTACCCCTGCAGCAGCGACACTTTGCTCCCGCGATAGACATACCCGCCCGTAATCGAGCACGCACCATTGGCATGGGCGTACGCGGCTACCGGCGCCGTGAAACCCGATCTGTTGCAGGCGTCATTGGGGTCGGGCGGATAGCAATGAAAGCCTTCCATAGTATTCCAGCCGTAATTCGTCGCTCGGCCACCACCCGAGATCGCCGCCCCGACGTCCACTTCCTCCCAGGTGTCCTGGCCCACGTCCGCGATGTACAGGTCGCCGGTCGTCTTATCGAACGAGAAGCGCCAGGGATTGCGCAGGCCCCAGGCCCAAATCTCCGGCGCGCCACTGGTGTCGGTCGCAAAGGGATTGTCCGGGGGAATCGCATAGCGGCTCGCGCCATCCACATTGAGGCGCAGCAGCTTGCCGAGCAGGGCGTGGCGGTTCTGGCCGTTGTGATTCGGATCCCCCCCGCTCCCGCCGTCGCCGAGCCCCGCGTACAGCATGCCGTCTGGCCCGAACTGCAGCTGGCCACCGTTGTGATTGTCGTACAGCGGATGGGCGACTTGCAACACCGTGTCGGCCGTCGCGGGGTCGGCGCTGTCGGGATCGCTCGAGACGTTGTAGCGCACGATCCGGATGTTCCCGCTCGGATTGGTATAGTAGACGTAGAACCGGCCATTGGTCGCGTACTGCGGATGAAACGCCATGCTCAGCAGCCCGCGCTCGCCCCCCGACGAAATCTTCGTCCGCAGATCGAGAAACGGCCGCGCCCGGGTCGTATCGTTGTGCACGACCTTGATGCGGCCGCCCTGCTCCACCACGAACAGCCGGCTCGAGTCG
>QHUJ01000045.1 GCA_003221895.1 Gemmatimonadota bacterium
CTTGAGGCCGGTTTTTTCGACCCTCGTGCCGACGCGAAGCTGCCAGCCGCCCCCTGCGCTCCCGCGTTTGGTCCTGATGACGATCGCGCCGTTCGCCGCATCGATCCCGTACAGCGCCGCGGCCTCCGGCCCCTTGAGCACGGTGAGCGTTTCGATGTCATCGGGGTTCATGTCGGAGGCGCGATTGCTGAAGTCCACGCCGCGGTTGCTGAATGCAGTCGTGGAGCTTTTGTCCGACGCGAGCAGCGCGGTGTTGACGGTGCGATTGTCCATCGGCAGCCCATCCACGATGATGAGGGGCTGATTGCTGCTGCTGATCGAGCTGACGCCGCGGATGACGATGGACGTGGACGAACCGGGCACGCCCGATGTACTCGTGACGTCCACGCCGGCAATGCGTCCCGGCAGGGCGTTGAAGTAGTTCTCCCGCTGCGTCTGGGCGATTTCGGCGCCGCGGACGCTCTGCTGCGACGTGCCGAGCGAGCGTTGCGCCGCGGTCTCGCCCAGCGCCGTCACGACCACGGCATCGAGATCCATCGCCACGCGCCGCAGCTGCACGTTGATGACGTCCTCAGTCCCGACGACGCGCTCGGCGAGCGCCGTTCCGATCAATCGGAACTGCAGGGTCTGGCCTGCCTCGGCGGCAATCGAGTAATCGCCCTGGTGGTTGGTCGATGTCGTCGTGGTCGCGCCTTTGACCGCGACGGTAACTCCGGAGAGAGGCGTGCCCTGCTCACTGGTCACTTTGCCGGTGACGGTTCGTTGCTGGGCAGACCCCGGCGCGCTCCCGAGGAGGAGTGCCAACGACAGGAAGACGGTCGTTTTCATAATCGACGGGTTCGGAGGAAGAGGTGCGCTGATGTTACCGCGCGGTTACGGAGTCGGCAAGCCGTTTTCTAGGCGGACGATTCCTTCTTCCGGCGCGCTTTTTTGGCCGCGCGCTCCTGCATCGCGCCGGCAACCACGACCTGGTCGCGCCCGGAGCTCTTGGCCTGATACATCGCCGCGTCGGCGGTCGCAATCAGCTCCTCCGGTGTATCCCCGCCGTCGGGATACTCCGCCAGGCCGATGCTCACCGTGAGCTTGCCCTGGCCGAGATCCTGATCGGCCACGCGCGCGCGAATCCGCTCCGCGACCAGCACGGCCGTCGCCAGGGGGCACTCGAGCAGCATCACAACAAATTCCTCGCCGCCGTAGCGCGCGACGCAGTCAACCGCCCGGGTCGTCCTGCGGAAGACCTCCGCGACCTTGACGAGCGCGGCATCGCCGGCCAGGTGGCCATGCGTGTCGTTGTACTGCTTGAACTTGTCGACATCCGCGAGCAGGACGGTGAACGCACGCCGCTGGCGCCGGGAGCGCTGGACCTCGCTCGCGAGCGTGCCCATGAGATGGCGGCGATTGTAGAGTCCCGTCAGGGCGTCGGTCAGGGAGAGCTTCTCCAGCTCACCCTGGCTTTCTTTCTCTCGCAGTCGCGCGACCACGGTATTGAACGCGCGCGTCAGGTACCCGACTTCGCCGCTGCCCGCGGGGAACTCGGCGGAGAGATCGCCGGCCGCCACACGTCCGGCCGCTTCCGTGAGAAGCTCGAGCGGTCGGGTGAGCAGGACCGCCACCACGAACGCGAGCAGGCTGACGCCCAGGAGCAGCGGGATCAGGAGGAGGAAGGTCTGGGCGCGGAGTGCGCTGCCCTCGCGCGCCCCCTCGCTGCGCGGCGCTTCGGCAACCGCAGCCCAACGCAGCTGGGGAATGCGTCGCAGCACGGCCACGACTTCCTTTCCGTCGGCTCGCGACTGCGCGACGGTTTGGCCTTCGCGCTCGACGAGTTCCCGGGTCGCCGCGTCCGGCAGGGCGGCCTTCATGACATCTGCCGGGTTGCCAGTCGAGCTGATGACCACGCGGCTCTGTTCGGTGATGATGTAGATGCTGCGGGGCGACTCGCCGGACAACTCCTTCAACGTATCGCGCACACCGTCCAGATTGACCTTCGCAGCCAATGCGCCGAGGAAGAGCCCGTCATCGCGCCGGATGGGGACGACCAGCACGATCGCCGCTTTGTTGATAGCGGGATCCCAGAACGTGTCGCCCACCAGCGCGTCGCGAGTTCTGAGGTTATTCAGGCGGTCTGTCGAGAGACGGAAGCCGGTCCGGCTGCCGCTGCTCGTCAGGACCTGCCCGTCGGTATCCAGAATCGCGAGGCCTTCATGTCCGGGGAGGTTTTGTCGGATCGAGCCCAGGTAGTCGTGGAGGCGGCTGAGCGCCTGAGCTCCATTGCGGCCCGATGCGCGGGCCAGATTATCCGAAACGACGTACGGTGCTGCGCGCAGCCGGAGATCGTACACCCGCTGGTCGATCCAGGCCCCCATCTCGCGCGCCGCTTCGGAGCTCAAACCACCGAGCTCGTTGCCGAGCCGATCGCTGAGGGTCCTCTTGTTCCGTCCGTACAGCATGACGGTCATCGCGAGCGTGGAAAACAGCGTCGCGAGCACCGTGAAGACCACGAACTTGGTCCTCAGGGTGTCGAGGCGTATCGTGCGTACTGACCGGACGATCTGCTCCCAAGCGCTCACGGGGGTGCCTGAAAAGGTGCAACAACATTCACTTTCGGCCCGCAGACGCAAGAGAAGCTAGGCTGTTTCCCCCCATCGTTTTGCGCGATCGAGCGCGTTCCACCCGCGTGCCACCTCGAGCCCGGAGATGCACATGGCCAGCCACAGCGCTCCCGCCGCAAAGCCCCCGACGACATCGCTGAAGTAATGAACGCCGAGATACATCCGGCTGAACCCAATCGCCAGAATGAGCGTCGTCGCGCCAAGAATGATTACGCGGCGGCGCGTACGGGTGCCTGGGAGGAGGGTGATCATCAGATAGGCCGCCATGCCGTACGCAACGAGTGACTCCATCGCGTGGCCGCTCGGGAAGCTCCAGCTCTGACTGGATAGGATCACGGAGAATGGCGGTCGGGGCCGGTGAATGATGCGCTTGAGGGTCTCGCTCAACACCTCTCCGCCCAGCAGTGCGATGATCCATCCCTCGACCAACAGTCCTTCGCGCCGGATGACCAGAGCGATGGCGACCACCAGCCCCATGGAGGCGATCACCTCCTGCGATCCGCAACGTGTGATCACACGAGTGATCGCGTGTCCCGCGGCGGTCGAATGCATGCGCAGCCAGTCGTATAAGGCGACGTCGAACCGAGTCAGGGACTCCTGGCGGACGACGTCCTCGGTGATCGCCGCAAACAGCCACATGGCGGCGATGATGATGACGAGCCCGACGGTGAGGTGCAGGCCGAGGTATTCCCCCCGGGCGAATCGCGCGACCAGGAACTTCCAGGCCCGGGGATAACGCGCCTGGAGCCGCCGCTGCCAATTGACTATCCGTGCGATCACCGCCGTGCGATTGGCGATGAACCACCGCGTCAGTGCGGTTGCCGCGACGCCCGCGAGGAGGAGAAGAACGCCCCCAAGAGCGTATCTTAGGGACACCCGTGCCTCAGGAGACCACTGTGAAACGCCTGAGCATCATCGGCCTGACTCTGTTGGTTGCCCCGGTATCGACGCTTACGGGGCAAGGAGATGCGGGAGCAGGCATCCGGACGTCGATGATCGAGACGTATGTGGAGCCGCACCAGCTCCTGATCTATCCCTTCTACGCGTATACGTGGGATCACAATTTCGAGTACCAACCGTCGATGTTCGGCGGCAGCTCGATCGAGGATTTCCGCGCGCACTACCAAAGCCACGAGGGAGCGGTGTTTCTCGCATACGGCGTGACCGACTGGCTGGCCGTCGAAATCGAGGGGTCGCAGATTGCGGCGACCTTCGACAAGTCACCGGCGGACTCGACCGGAACTCCCGTGCGAATTCAGGCGAGCGGCACGGCCGACATCGGCGGCCAATTCCGTTTCCGCTTTGGCCATGGGCGAGACCACCGGCCCGAATTCTTCGGCTCGGTCGAGATCCTGCCGCCCGCCCACGGCGATCAGCCGCTGATCGGCGACGCCCAATGGGATGTCAAAGGTGAGATCGGCGCGATGCGCGCGTATCGCTGGGGCACGATGACCTTCCGCACGACGATCGAGTACAATCGCGGCGACACGCAGTGGGACCTCGGCGAGACCTCGCTCGAGTACTTGCGCCAAATGGCGCCCAGCTGGCGATTGCTGCTCGGCATCGAAGGCGGCTGATGGTGTCGCTGCGCTAGATCCTCTCAGGGGTCGAGCTCGAGCAGCGCAAACGTGCCCGGAAGAACCGGCGGTCGCGGCCGCGGGCGGTCGGGGGTTGGCGCTGGCGGAGGACCGAAGTCGGCGCTGACCGTGAAGACGCGATGCGTCTTGCCGTCGAGCTCCATGGTTCGCGCGCCACTCTTGGTGGGAACCTTGCTCACCACCGTGAACTTCTCCGGTGAGTCTTCGTGTATGACCGTGAGCGTGCCGTCACCGTTCGACGCAAACGCCAGCTGCCTGCCGGCGTCGAAGCGACAGGCATCCACGCCCTGACCGATCGGGACCGTGGTGACAAGCTTGCCCGCCGCCGCATCCGAGATTGCCATCACCTGATTGCGGCAGCCGCTGAAGAGGCGGTTATGCACTCGGTCGATCGCGAGGCCTGAGGGGGACTGGCAGGGCGCAAGCGACCAGCGCCGCGTCACCTTCATCGCCGCGGGATCGATCTCCGCGACCATGCTCGAGTCCTCGAGATTCACGAACAGCTTCCCGTCGCCTGTGGACACTGCGAATTCTGGTTTGCCGCCAAGGTCGATCGAGCCGATGCGTTGCCCGCTCGCCGGGTCGATCACACTCGCGGAGCCGGCGTCGCCGTTGAATGTGAAAATGCGTTTTGTCGCGGGATCGAACAGGATGGCATCGGCATCGACGGCGGCGGTGGTGCGGCCGAGGACCTGAAGGTTCTTGAGATCGAAGATGACGACGCTGCTGTCACCACCGGAGGTCGCGAAGCCCTTCCCTGTGGCGTAGCTGAACGCGACGCCATGCGCGCGGTTCAGACCGGGAATCTCCGCGAGCAGCTTGCCGGTCTCGGGGTCGATGACCATGACGCGCGTCTGACGGGCTACAAAGAGCCGATGGCCGGCCGTGTCCAGCGTGACGTAGTCCCAACCGCCATCGCCCCCGAGCGTAAACGTCTTCACGACGTGATAGGTCTGCGCGTTCAGCGTCGTGACCGATGCGACCAGCAGGGCGAGGCAGGAGCCCACCGCCCGAGACCATCGGCTCATCGTTTTTCTCCTTTGAAGGTCAATGAAATCGCCAGGTGAAGCCTGGCCGCAGCATGACGGCGTTGTTGTTGTCGTAGCTGATCGAGAAGTAGACGAGAACTGCCGGCCCGACTTCTCGTCCCGCTCCGAGTGTTCCCACGAGCTCGCCCCCCGCTACTTCCGGCGCTCCGCTGGTTGGCGACTCGCTCCCCGGCACAGCGCCGGTGTTCCCGAGCACTTCGCCGAACAGCTGCCAGCGCGGGCCGGGCCGGTAGACGCTTGCTATAGCGAAGCTCCACATGTTGTTGAGCTGCACGGGTCCGGCCTGCCGACGATGCTGTAGGCGAGATTGACGTGTGCGTCGAAAGAGCCGAACCGTTTGCTCGCGATGAGAAACGCGCTGTAGTCCGGCTCCCCCGATCCGATGAGACTGTCGCGCGCGGTAGCGAACTTCACCTCTCCCGCGAGAGCCAGCGCGGGGAAGGATGGGGTCTCGTGGCGAACCAATCCCGTGACTGTGGCTTCGATGTCTCCCGCGCCCGTCGCGTGACGGCCGGTGTTGGGGCGGATTGCCGTGTAGGGCACTGGCTCGACCAGCAGTTCGAGGCGGTCGCTGAGGCCATACTCAAATGCAAAGGGAATCGCCGCTTCGGTTCCCTCGGACGAGCTCTGGAGTTCGACCGCATTGCCGACTTTCCACCAATGGACCGGGAGCAGTCGCGCCGTTTCGGTCTCCAACATTTGCGCCGCGACGTGGAACGCCCCGCACCAGCTGATCACGAGCACGAGGGATACCGATCTGAGGGCACTCATCGTATTCTCCGGAGTATTCTCCGGAATCTTGTCTCGGCTGCTGAAATCCCGATAGTGTATTTAAGAACCCGCCGTTACCCAGGGAGAGTCTATGAGGTTCCACATTTGGACGGTTGCACTGCTTCTGACGGGCGTCATTGCCTCGCAAGCACAGGGCCAGGAAAAAGAACCGAAGGAAAAGCACCTGAAGCACGCCGATCTGCCGGCGGCCGTGCGGAGGACGGCCGACGAGCAGAGTAAGGGCGCAACGGTCAAGGGCTATTCCCAGGAGACGGAAAACGGGAGCGTCGAGTACGAGGTCGAAATGACCGTGAACGGCCACAGTCGCGACGTCAGCATCGCGGCCGACGGCAGCGTAGTCGAGATCGAGGAAGAGGTCGCCCTGAGCTCGCTGCCGGCTGAGGTCCGGGAGGGACTGCAGCAGCTCGCGGCGTCGGGGACGATCGGGAAGGTCGAGTCACTCACCAAGAAAGGCTCGATCGTCGCGTATGAAGCGCACGTCACCAAGGAGGGAAAGAAGTCGGAGATTCAGGTCGGTCCTGACGGCAAACCCCTCGCGCACCCGGAGTAAGCGGCTAGCGGGCGCGCGCATCCTCCCAGCGGCGCGCCCGCTCCAGCGCCTTCCGCCATCCAGCGTCGAGCTTGTTTCGTTCCACCTGTTTCATGGCGGGCGTGAACCGCCGATCCACCTGCCATTGCGCCGCGATCTGCTTTTGGTCCTTCCAGTAGCCCACCGCGAGCCCCGCCAGATACGCGGCGCCGAGCGCGGTCGTCTCGGTGACCTTCGGTCGCACGACGGGGACACCCAGCAGGCTGGACTGAAACTGCATCAGCAGATTGTTGGCTGATGCGCCGCCGTCCACACGCAATTCCTTCAGCTTGATTCTCGCATCGGCTTCCATGGCGCGCAGCACGTCGGCCACCTGGAAGGCGATCCCTTCGAGCGCCGCGCGCGCGATGTGCGCCGCGGTCGTGCCGCGTGTCATTCCAGCGACGAGGCCACGCGCGTATTGATCCCAATGCGGCGCCCCCAACCCCGTGAACGCGGGAACGAGGTAGACGCCGTCGGGGTCCGTCACCTGCGAGGCCAGCGCTTCGACCTCCGACGACGCTTTGATGATACCGAGCCCGTCGCGCAGCCATTGCACCACCGCTCCGGCGATGAAGATGCTGCCCTCCAGTGCGAATTCCGTGCGGCCGCCGATTCGCCACGCGACCGTCGTGAGCAGATTGTGTTTCGACGCGATCGGTTTGGTCCCGGTGTTCATGAGCATGAAGCAGCCGGTGCCATACGTGTTTTTCACCATGCCGGGTTGCGTGCACGCCTGGCCGAACAGCGCCGCCTGCTGGTCGCCGGCAATTCCCGCGATGGGAATGGGGCCGCCGAGCAGTAGGGTTTCGCCGTACACCTCACTGGACGACTTCACTTCGGGCAGTACAGACCGCGGTACGCCCAGCAGCTTCAGCAGCTCGTCGTCCCAATCGCCTTTGAGATTGAACAGCATCGTGCGCGACGCGTTGCTCGGATCTGTCACGTGCACGCGACCGGCCGTGAGATTCCAGATCAGCCAGCTATCGATCGTACCGAACGCGAGGTTCCCCGCCTTCGCCTTGGCGCGCGCGCCCGGGACGTTCTTGAGAATCCACTCGAGTTTGGTGCCGGAGAAGTAGGCGTCGATGACGAGGCCGGTCTTGCGTTTGATGGTCGGAGCGAGCCCACGGGCTTTCAGTTGGTCGCAGCGCGCGGCGGTCCGCCGGTCCTGCCACACGATCGCATGGTGGATCGGAGCGCCGGTGGTGCGATCCCAAACGACAGTCGTTTCGCGTTGATTGGTGATGCCGATAGCCGCGATGTCCGTCGCCGTCAGGCCGGCTTTGGCCATGACGTCCGTTGCGGTAGCGAGCTGCGTGGTCCAGATCTCGTTCGCGTCGTGTTCGACCCAGCCCGGCCTGGGAAAGATTTGACGAAACTCCTGCTGCGCCGATGCAACCACGCTTCCCGTGTGATCGAACACGATCGCGCGTGAGCTGGTCGTGCCCTGGTCCAGGGCGAGAACGCATTTCATGGTGCCGACCACACGGCCTTATAGAGGAAAGCGGCGATCAAACCGCCCAAGATCGGTCCCGTCACCGGAATCCAGGCGTAGCCCCAGTCGGAGCCGCCTTTCCCCCTGATCGGTAGCAGCGCATGCGCGATGCGTGGGCCGAGATCGCGGGCTGGGTTGATCGCATAGCCGGTCGGTCCACCCAGCGACAGGCCGATCGCCCACACGATGACCCCAACGAGCGCCGGCCCGAGTCCGACGTCCCACCCGTGCACGGGGTTGAGATTCTTCGGGGTCAGGATCGCGAGCACCCCCAGCACGAGAACCGCGGTGCCGATGATCTCGGTGACGAGGTTGGAAAGCGGGTTGCGAATGGCGGGAGCGGTGCAGAAGACGGCGAGTTTCAGCCGCGGGTTCTCCGTGACGGTCCAGTGCGGCAGATAAGCGATCCAGACGATCGCCGCGCCCAGAAACGCACCCAGCATTTGCGCGACGATATAGAGCGGCACTGACGCCCAGGAGAACTTGCCGATGGACGCGAGCCCGATCGTTACGGCCGGGTTCAGGTGTGCACCGCTGAACGTGCCGACGGCGTAGACCGCGACGGTCACCGCGAGCGCCCAGCCGGTGGTGATGACGATCCAGCCCGAGCTCTGGCCCTTGGTTTGACTGAGCACGACGTTGGCGACGACGCCGTCGCCGAGGATGATGAGCAGCATCGTGCCGAGCAGCTCGGCGAGAAAGGGGGACATGGAGCGGCGAAGCTATCGCCGCGCCGGTCGAGTCGCAAACCGCACCTGGCCGAGCCGGCGCGTCAGCGAACGGTTTGGAGAATCGTTGGACTGCGCGGCACGGCGAATTTGCGCCGCTCCGCCTGATGCGCGCGCACATCGACCACCGTCTTGATGATAACGAGCACGACCAGCGCGGGGAGGGGAGAGCCGAGCAGCATCACGAGCCAGCCGCCGAACAGCACGGTCAGATGCAGCACGATCACGCGGCCGTACGGCTGTCCCATCAGCGCGTTCAACGAAGCACGCTGGTATTCGCCGTTCTTCACGTAGTTCCAAAAGAAGGAGAAACCATGACTGGCGATGAGGCCCATGAGTGACCAGCCGAGCTGGTTCGCGCGGACCGCCGAGAAGGCTGTGGGAATGAGATCGAAGGGCTGCGTTCCGTGCGGCCCGAAGAACGCCATGACGAGTACGCCATGGACATACATGAAGCCGCCGAAGTGTACGATGAAAAACGGAATCACGAACAGCTTGCCGGCCCATTCCAGCGGATTCCGTGGCTGCGCCAGCAGCATTTTCGCGACGTTGAACCCACCGATCACCGCGTTCTCGAGCCAGTAGACCAGGAGGAGCGGAAATACCGTCCAGCCGAGGAACAGGACACCCAGAATGGGCACCGCGTTCGCCAGGATCAGGGCAAAGAGGGACGGGGTCACCGCGCAAGTATAGGAAAAACCGGCTGCGCAATTCAAACGGGCTGTGGCTCACTGGGGTCCTACAAGGCATGAAACCACTGATCGTTCTTCTCGCTGTGCTCGCGCTCGCCAAGCCACACCCGGTGTTGAAACCGAGCATCAGCTATACGCTTCGCGTCGACAGCACCGATCTCTCCGGGTGGGAGGTCGAAATTCGGCTGAGGACGGTCAGCGACACGTTCCGCCTCGCCATGGCGGCGCACCCCGAGTACGACGATCGCTACTACCGCTATGTCACGGGATTCACCGTCGAGCCCAAATCTGCAATCGTCACGAAAGTCGACAGCACCGTCTGGCAGGTCATCACACCGCGCGGAGAGGTGCGTGTCCGCTATCGCATCGCGCTGCCGGCGTCCCCGGTGGGACCGCGCGCGTCGTGGCGGCCCTTCCTCACGCCCACGGGCGGACTGATCGGTGGCCCGCACGCGTTCATGTACCTCCTCGGCGCCGAGCAGATGCCCGCGACCGTGACGCTCGAGCTGCCGGAAAGCTGGAGGGCCGCGAGTGGCTTGCCCTCGTCATTTCCGCGACAGCCAGAGGGCCGGTGGGCACAGGGGGCGAAAATAGGGACGAATGGCCCGTTCGTGAGGATGTTCACCGCTGCCAATGCGGCCACGCTCATTGACTCACCCATGCTCGTCGGTCAGCTGCGCGAATGGCGCTTTGTCGAGGGTGGCGTTCCGCACCGCGTCGTGTACTGGCCGCTGCCCGACGCGGCACCGTTCGACACGAGTGCGTGGGTATCCGGCATTCAGCGGCTCGTTCACCGGGCTTTCGCGCTCTTCGGGCGGGCGCCCTATCGAGAGTACACGTTCCTGTTCGAGGACGGGGCGTTCAGTGGCGGCCTCGAGCATCGCAACTCGGTCACGCTGGGCGCCCAAAGCACCGACCTGGCGCGCGATCCCCACGCCTTCCTTCAGGAAACAGCGCACGAGTTCGTGCACACCTGGAACCTGATGGCGATCCGGCCGGTCGAGTACCGCGACGTCGATTACCGCACGCAGCCGCCGGTCGCGAGCCTGTGGTTCAGCGAAGGCCTCACGATGTTCTACGCCGATCTGCTGCTGCGGCGCGCCGGCCTGCCCCTCACGGACTCGACTCGCGTCGCGCATCTCGAGCGTCTGCTCTCCCGCTACGTGGCCAACCCGGCGTACGAGCGCTTCTCCGCGGAATCGATCAGTCGCGTGGCCTACAACGCCGAGCCCGGCGCGCTCGGCGACTACAGCGCCGGCACGCATCTCCAGGGCGAGCTGCTGGGCGCCATGCTCGATCTCGTCATCCGCGAGGCATCACGCGGGCAACGCTCCATCGATGACGTCATGCGGCTGCTCTTCGCGCGGGCTGATCAGAAGATCGATGGCCTTGCGATCGAGCAGGCCGTCGAAGCTGTTTGCGGTTGCGACGTGACCGGGTTCTTCGCTGCGTACGTGCGTGCGGCGGGATCGCTCGATTACAACCGCTACCTCGGCCTCATCGGCTTACGCGCGAGCACCAGCTGGGGGCCGGCAGTCTTCAACGGCGAACCGGAGCGCGATCTGCGCATCTTCGGCTGGGAGTCTGGCGACGGGGGGGGGACGGGGGGGGGCGTCCGGCTCGTCGTTACATCGCCCGCGAGCACCTGGGGAAGGGCGGGGCTCCACAGCCGCGACCGGCTCGTCTCGATGGACGGCACGCCTGTCACGACGTGGTCCGACCTGCGCGCCCGGCTGCAGCGCCTGCGCCTCGGAGATACCGTGCGAGTCCAGGTTCAACGGTCCGACGGGCCCTTCACCGCGACTGTCGTTGTCACCGGATTTGAGCGTCCGTCCGTTCGCATCGAGGGCACACTCAACGCCCTCGGGCAGGCGTGGGCCGGCGGTCGTTAGTCGCTACTGATGACTCGGGTGCGTGTCCGTGTGCACCTCGTCCTTCGGCGCCGCGCGCCGCAGCTCACGAAGCGCCGTCATGAGCGTCAGCACAGCCGGGCTCGTCTCGCCACGCCGTGACAGCAGCTCGAGTCCGAACGGCAGGCTCAATCCGGCGA
The DNA here is from genome assembly GCA_003221895.1 of Gemmatimonadota bacterium. Taxonomy (GTDB): domain Bacteria; phylum Gemmatimonadota; class Gemmatimonadetes; order Gemmatimonadales; family GWC2-71-9; genus 20CM-2-65-7. The sequence goes on from QHUJ01000045.1 coordinate 11,585, forward strand.
TCCTGACGGCCACGGTCCCGACCGGCGACCGCTCGAGGTGCGAATGAAATCCTACCGTCCACCCTTTTCCCTGTGCCGCCAGCGCCCAGACGGTTTGCAGGGCGTCGTAGGTTGCGTCGACCCGCGGATGCAGCCCCAGGGCCGTGAGTGCTCCGTGCACGCGATCGTAGAACGCGGGATGCAGCGAGCGATCCATAAAGAGGAAGGGAACGTCGGCCAGCTCATGCGGCTCGATCTCGTGATGGGTCGCGAGCGGATGGCCGAGGGCGAGCAGCGCGGTGTCGAGGCGATCGTTCACCAGCCGTGTCGCAACGATCCGATCACCGCGGTTCCATCCCGGCGTCGGCAGGGCGTGCGCCAGCCCGAGGTCGATGTCCGCCTGAGCGAGCGCCGTGCGCTGGTCCGGAGTCGTCATCTCCTGGACGATCAGGTCGATGTCGGGATACTGGTCGGCGCAGCGCTCCGTCACCCGCGCCAGCAGGGCGCTCGAGGCCGCGGTTGCCACGGTCCCGATCACACAGCGCCCTTGGATGCGGCGCTTGGCGCGAGTCACCTCGCGCACCAAAGCATCGACCGCTGCAAGTAATCCCGGTGTGTCGGTCGCGAGTGCGACGCCGGGCGGCGTGAGCGTGACGCCACGCGCGGATCGGTCCAGCAGCGTGACACCCAGCCCATGCTCGAGCTCGCTCAGTTGGCGCGACAGCGCCGGCTGGCTGATGCCCAGCCGCTCGGCCGCGCGTCCGATCGAGTGCGCCGACGCAACCGACGTGAGAGCGCGCAGGTATCTGAGTGTGATCCCGGAAGGCACCGTCCCCGGTTGCCGTTGCGTGCGGAACGGTCGCGGTGGCGCGGGGAGCGGTACGGTCGCCGGGACCTCGGAGTCCGGGTAGCTGCGCGCGAGATCGAGCATGCGTCGCAGGACAGTGAGCACGACCGGCCGCCCCTCCGCGCGCCGCCAGACCGCGATCACCGCGACCGACACGGAGAGCCCTACGACGCTGAGCACGACGGTACCCTCGGGAGGTGCCTGCGCGCGCGAGCGGGTGATGAGCGTCCAGCCGCGCTCTGCGGCAACTGCGAGATGGGGGGCCGTCAGGTCGCCCTCGAGCGCGATCAACGGCGAGCGCATCCCCGCGCGTGCGAGCGCTTGCACGACGCGGTCGCGTACACCGGCCGAGCTGTTGCTCAGCGAGAACACGAAGGGCAATGTGCCGAGATCCGCGAGCGTCACCGTATCGCGCGTCGCCAGCGGATGGTGCCACGGGACGATCACGCGATCCAGCGTCTCGAGCCACAGCGGCTGGGCCTGCAGCTCCGGCGGCACCGACGCTTCCGCGCCGACACCGAGATCCGCGCGGCCATCGGCGACCGCGGCCGCCGGCCCCGGCTGCTCGACGTCCTGGACGACGACCGTGATGTCGGGAGACTCGGCGCGCAGCGATTCCTGCACGTCCGTCGGAAAGCCTCGGGCGACGGCGCCGCGTGTCGCCGCGAGCAGCACACGACCGCGCCGTCCCTGCGCGGTGGCTTCGAGGCGGTCGAGCGACCGGGCGACCTCGCGCAGCAGTTCGCGGCTGCCCTGGGCGAATGCCGCGCCCGCCGGCGTGAGTGTGACGCCCTTCGGGTGGCGTGTCAGGAGGTCCACGCCCAGTGCACGCTCGAGCGCGCGTATCCGCCGCGAGAGCGCCGGCTGGGCGACGTGCACCTGCCGCGCGGCGCCACTCAGCGTGCCCGTGTCGGCCACGGCAGTAAAGCAACGGAGGTCCTTGAGTTCGGCCATGCTCGCCCCGCATGAGATCGCTACTCACTCGGTATTTGCAGCGACCCCCCGGGCGTTGGCTATTTGCCCAAGGTCTTACAACGGAGCTATTGCGGTGGCGGAACAGCATGGAGGACCACCCGCTCCCCACAACGGAGGTGAGTCCCTTCTCCTCCCGGGACACGGTGAGCTGATCCTCGTTGTCGACGACGACGAAAAACTGGTGAAAGCGCTGGCGCGTATGCTGCGGAGCCTTGGCTTCTCGGTATTGACGGCCCTGAATGGTTCGGAAGCGATCGAGGTCATCAGGGGGTGCAGCACCCCCATCGATGCGGTTCTGGCTGACGTGGTCATGCCGAAAATGGGGGGGAAGGAGCTCGTCGACCGGCTCGCGACCGACGGGGCGCACCCCGGCGTGATTTACATGTCTGGGTACGACGACCCGGTGCAGATGGCCCCGGTGCTGAAGAGCGGGGCGCCCTTGCTCCATAAGCCCTTCACGCTGCACGCGCTTGTGGTGGTGCTGCGGTCAGTCCTCGACAAGCGGACGGGCCGCTGAGCTAACACGCGTTGCGTCTTGCCGGGCACGCCGTCCGTGCCCGCAAGGGCCGGCCCGGCAAGCGCAACGTTTCAGATTCGCCCCTGCCCAGTTTTCTGACCTGGCTGCATACTCCGCGCATGCGAAACGCCATCGTGGTCCTGGCCCTCGGGGCCTGCATCGTGGGGCGTCACCCCACTGCCGCTGCGCAGTCGCCAGCCAGCCACCTCGCCGGCGCCCTGCGCTGGCGCACCATCGGTCCTTACCGCGCGGGTCGCGCGCGCGCGCTCGACGCGACGCCCGGCAAGCCGACGGTGTTCTATATCGGATTCGACAACGGCGGGCTGTGGCGCTCGACGGATTACGGCTCCAGCTGGGAGCCGCTGTTCGATCATGAGGCCACCGGTTCGATCGGCGCCATCGCCGTGGCGCCCTCCAGTCCCAACGTCATCTACGTGGGGACCGGCGCGGGAATCATTCGGCCCGATCTCGCGACCGGATACGGCATGTATCGCTCAAACGATACCGGACACACGTGGACACATCTCGGTCTCGATTCCACCCAGATGATCGCCTATGTCGACGTCGATCGCACCGATCCCAATCGCCTGTTCGTCGCAGCGCTCGGCCATCCCTATGGGCCCAACGCCGAGCGCGGTGTGTACCGCTCCACGGACGGCGGCCGCACGTTCGACAAGGTGTTGTACAAGGACGAGTACACCAGTGCGAACGAGGTCCGCATCGATCCCGGCAATCCCAACACCGTGTACGCGACGCTCTGGCAGGAGCAGTCGACGTTCTACGAGTACGCCGCCTTCGGGCCTGATTCGACCTGGCCGGGCGCCGGCGGGATTTACAAGTCGACTGACGGTGGCACGACCTGGACACAGTTGACCAATGGGCTCCCCGCGATCCTCCAGGCGAACATCGCGATCGCGCCCAGTAATCCGCAGGTGATTTACGCGATGGTGGCGTCGGTCAATCCTGCCGGAGGATCGGGGCCGGTCAATTTCTACAAGTCGAGCGACGGCGGTGCGCACTGGACGCTGCGCACGCGTACTCCCGGTGGCCCGGCTGTCGGTGATACAACGTCCGCTACCGCCGATGCTCGGCCACTCGGCCGGATTGGCGGCGGCGATCTCCCACCCATTGTCGTCGATCCGAAAAATGAGAGCGTGGTCTATAGCGCGTCGATCGTCATGTGGCGCACAGAGGATGCCGGCGCGACCTGGTCCGCGGTGCGTGGGTCGCCCGGTGGCGACGACTATCAGCGCATCTGGATCCATCCCGACGACTCGAACGTGATCCTTGCCGTCTCCGATCAAGGCGCGGTGATCTCGTCGAATCGCGGCGAATCGTGGAGCAACTGGTACACGCAGCCCACGGCCGCCGTGTATCACGTGACCGCGGACAACGCCTTTCCGTACAAGATCTGCAGCGGTCAGCAGGACTCCGGCTCGCTTTGCGTGAGCAGCCGTTCGGACGACGGCGAGATCACGTTCCACGACTGGCACCCGGCCAACATTCAGGAGTACGGCATCGCTGCGCCCGATCCACGCGATCCGGACGTGGTATTCGGGAGCGCGCGCCGCGGCGTATCGCGCTACGATCGCCGGACCGGCCAGACCGCCCAGGTGGGACCCGATTCGGCGGCGCGCGGCGACAAGTTTGGCCGCAACGTGCGCACGATGCCGCTGATGTGGTCGCCGGTGAATCCGGGCGTGTTGTACTACACGTCCAACGTGGTCTGGAAGTCAATCGATCACGCGCAGACCTGGACGCGCATCAGTCCCGATCTGGCCCGGCAGACGTGGGCAATTCCGGCCAGCGCGGGCCGGTACACGAAGGGCGTGACCCCAACTCCGCGCGGCGCAATTACCGCGCTCTCGCCCTCACCAAGAAGCATCGCGGTGCTGTGGGCCGGCACCGATGACGGGAACATTCAGGTGACGACCGATGGCGGCGCGACGTGGAGAAATGTGACGCCGCCCGCAGTCCAGCCCTGGACCCGCATCTTCAATATTGAGGCGGGGCATTTCGACACCCGCACTGCCTACGCCGCGGCAAATACCCTGCGCATCGACGACGCTCGGCCGCATTTCTGGCGCACCCACGATGGCGGTCGCACCTGGACCGAGATCAACAACGGCATCGCGCCGAATGCTGTCGCCAATTCGATCCGCGAGGATCCGCGCGTGCCGGGGCTGCTATATGCCGCCACCGAGGTGCAGGTGTGGGTGTCGTTCGATGATGGCGCGGATTGGCAATCGCTGCGGCTCAACATGCCGGCGATCTCGGTGCGCGACCTTCAGGTGAAAGATGACAGCACGTGTCTGTGCGCCGATCTGATCGCGGGGACGCACGGACGGGGGTTCTGGATTCTCGACAATCTGAGTCCGCTGAGGGCTCTCGCAAAGTCAAAGTCCGTCACTACGACCTACGTTGTACGACCGCAGCCCGCGGTGCGGGTGCGCTCCGGCACAAACGAGCCGACCCCCTGGCCGCCTGAGCTGCCAGCGGCGGAGAATCCCCCCGCCGGTGCGATCATCGACTACGCCCTTGCCGCCGACGCTTCGAGCCCCGTGAAGCTCGACATCGTGGCGGCGACGGGTCGCCTCATCCACTCGTACTCGAGCGACGATCCGGGACGTGATCCCGATCCGGCGCTGAACCCGGCGGCATACGATAAGGTCTGCCAGAAAAACCCTGCGGCGCTCGACTGCGGTCTTCCCTTGTATTGGCCGGCGCCGCAGCACCGCCTATCCGGTCGCGCCGGCTTGCATCGCTTCACCTGGGACATGCGTTATCAGCCGATCGGTGATGATCCGCAAACGGGCGAGGTTGAAGCCACGGGTGCGGTGCCGCACCGCAGCGAGCACTCCGCCCGGGCGCCATGGGCGCCGCCAGGTGCCTACACGGTCCGGCTGGTAGTGGACGGGAAGACGTACACCCAGCCGCTCACCCTGCGGCTCGACCCCAGAGTGAAGGCGCGCGTTGCAGGTCTGCGACAACTCGCGGCGCTGACGCAAGAGATGTACGATTCGGCAAACGCAGCGCACGCGGCGTATCGCGAGGCGCGACGGTTAGCCGACTCGGTGCCGGCGGTGGCGGCGAGAATCGACTCGATCGCGCCGCCGCCCTCAGCACGACCCGGGCCCCGCGGGCCGGACCCAGCGGCGAGGACGAGACCGCCGACGCTCGAGAGTGCGAGTCAGGCGGCGCTCGCTGCGGCGATGGCGATGCAGGATGCGGATGTGACACCCACCGCCGCGCAGGTCGCCACGTGCGCGCGCGCGCGGGCGCAGGTTCATGCGGTCATGACTCGGTGGAAACAGATCAGGAGGCCCTAGTATGCGTCTCTGCACCATCATTCTGCTGGCGGGGGTGCTCGCCGCTCCCCTCGTCGCGCAGCGGCCCACTGCGGCTCAGCCGGCCGCTTCCGCGGCCGAACGCGACACCACGGCGAAGCCCACACCCATCCCCAATGAGCAATCGTCGGCAACCGATCACTCGATTCGGATCGGCAACCAGCTCGTGCCGTACCGCGCAACGGCGGCCACGATGCTGCTCAAGAACGACAAGGATGAATCGATCGGCGTGCTGTACTACACGGCGTACACGCGCACCGATGCCAAGGACCCGAGCCAGCGGCCAATCTCCTTCATCTATAATGGCGGGCCCGGCTCCGCATCCGCCTGGCTGCATATGGGCGCGTTCGGCCCGCGGCGCATCGTCACGACGGACGCGGCGCCGACGCCGCCTCCGCCCTACCAGCTCGTCGACAATCAGAGCAGTCTCATCGACGTCACCGATATGGTGTTCATCGACCCGATCGGGACCGGCTTCTCCAAGCCGGTGGGGAAGGGGACGGGGAAGGATTTCTGGGGCGTGGATGAAGACGCGAAGGCGCTCGCGCAATTCATTTCGCAGTACGTGAGCCGCAACGGCCGGTGGTCTTCACCCAAGTACCTGATCGGCGAGAGCTACGGCACGACCCGCTCAGCGGTGCTCGGCAACCGGCTCGAGCGCGACGGAATCTCGCTCAACGGAATCGTGTTGATCTCCACGGTGCTCGACTTCGAAACACTGCTCTTCGCGCCCGGACACGATCTTTCGTACGCGCTGTATCTGCCGAGTTATGCCGCGACGGCGGCGTACCACAAGGTGATTCCGGCCCCCGCGAACATGGCGTCGTTCCTCGCCGAAGTGCGTCGCTATGCGATGGGCGACTACGCCGCGGCGCTCGCCGCGGGCGCGACGTTGCCGGCGGACCGCAAGGCCCAGGTCGCCAAACAGCTCGCCGCCT
>QHUJ01000102.1 GCA_003221895.1 Gemmatimonadota bacterium
GTCACGGACCGCGCTCGCCGGCACACGAGCGATCCGTGCTCGGCGCCCGTCCGCCAACCTCACCGTGTCAGGCGGGGCCCCATCGACAACGAACGTCGTGAAATTGTGTTGCAACACCGTCCCCTTCGTGTCCTCGAGTGTCGTCTCGAGGACGAGGACTGCCGGTTCATCGGGCATCGTGGCCAACAATGGTGGCAATGGTTGGGACATCCAGGGCCGATATGGGATACGCCTCGTCGATGCGCCATATGACTTTGCCTCGCCCAACGAATTCCAGCCACGAAGGTCGGTCCGCAGGGTGAGCGAGTCGCCGTAGGCCGCGCCTGTGAGAAACGACGCATACAGCGGCACCTCCACGCGTTCTCCCGGCCGCGCCGCGCGACTCAGGTCCGAGTCACCGACGGCGAGGTACACCGGGGCGTGCAAGTCGCGCAGTGTCATACCGTCCACGAGAAAGCGGAAGCCGGTCTCTTTGTGCGAGCGATCGAATCGCCAGTAGCCGTTCCACTCGTTGATGACGTCGTGATGCTCGGTATAGAGCCAACCGGCCAGTTTGGGATGGCGTCGAAACGCGTTGACCGCCCGGTGATAATCCCAGCTCCAGTCGACGTCTCCGGTGCTGCCCTCATAGCCCCACACGTTGCCGAACTCGGAGTTCAGCATGGGCTGGCGCGCCTGTTGCCACGGTATCTCGAAATTCCAATGCGATCCGGGATAGGTGCTGTCGCTGACCTGCTTCACGCGCTGCTCCCACCGCCAGCCCGGCAGGTACTCGTGCCAGGAGTTGAGGTCCGTCTGCGTGTGCCCGCGACCGCAGCACGGCGAGTTGTCCTCGACCAGCCGCGTCGAGTCGAGTGACTTTGCCAGTGTAACGTCCCGCACGACACGCGCCTGTGTCTCCGGCAGATAGCGCTCGGTGTTGCCGTCCTTACTGATGAGCCCCCACGTCTCGTTGAACAGCACCCAGGCGAAGATCGCCGGATGATTGTAGTCGCGGTCGATCATTCCCCGCAGCGCAACGTCGTGCTCATGAAACGCCGCGGAGTCGGGCGGTCCCCACCAGTTCGGGATGTCGGCCATGATCAACACACCGAGGCGGTCGGCCCAGTAGAGTTTGCGTGGCGTCTCGATCTTCACGTGCTCACGCAGCCCGTTCAGACCGATCTCCCGAGCCCGCAGAATCTCGTCACGCAGAATGCTGTCGGTGGGAAACGTGTAAAAGCCACCGGGATGATACGCCTGATCGAGCGCGAGCTGCAGGAACACCGGAGTCCCGTTGATCGCGACGTACGGGTACGTCGTGCCCGGGATATCGACGACCGAGATCGTGCGCATGCCGAAATACGTGCTCACCCGATCCTCAATCAGGCCGTCTCCGGTAACGCGCACCGTCACTTCATGCAGAAATGGATCATCGAGTGACCAGCGATGGGCATTCGGCAACGGAATCTCGAGGTGCGCGGACGTCGCGCCTCGTGCGAGGTGGCTCGAGAACACCGGTTGGCCGTCCCGATTGGTGAGCCCGACGCTGAGCGTCAGCGCGCGGGGAGCAGGTTCTAGCAGGCGTGCATCGATGCGCACGCCCTGCAGATCGCGCCACGGCGTAACGTGTACAGCAGCAAGTGGTGCACCGCCTCGGGCTTCCAAATACACCGTCTGCCAGATGCCGCGTGCCGGGCCGTACCCCTGCTTGCCTTCGAGCTTGAACGGGTGTGGCGTGTCGTCCACGCGTAGCACCAGCCAATGCGGCCCGTCGCGCAGTCCCGATGGCAGCTCGAACGAAAAGGGTGTATAGCCGCCCTGATGTTCTCCCAGTTTCTTGCCGTCCAGCCAGATCGACGTACGCCAGTCGCACGCTCCCACGACCAGGAAGATGCGCCGCCCACGCCAGGAGTCCGGCACGGTGATCTGCCGGGCGTACCACCCGATGTTGCCGCTGTCCGGAACGCCTGACAGCGGCGCGCCCCAGGAGAACGGGACCACAATCTGACGATCGCCGGGCAACGCGGCGCGGGACCATCCGAGGCGCTCGCCTTCGTCGCGAGGGTCGAACGCGAATCGCCACGGGCCGTTGAGGTTCAGCCAGTCGGCACGTTGGAAGTCGGGACGTGGGTGTTCGGGGAGAGGGATCTGGGCGGCAGTCAGAGACAACAGGATCAGGAACGATGACATGGTGCTCTAGACTACAGAGCCACGGTCACCTCGCAACTGGGGCAGGCCGCCGCCACGTTCGTTATCTACACGAGAAATGACAAAGCGCCCTTCCAGGGTAGTCTGTGAGGCGCTTCCCAGCGCAAGCCACCGAGTGGCGTCACCGCCGAGAGCTCCACGAAAAAACCGGAAAACACACCAGGTGTCGTCGCGATGAGAAGCCGAGCGTCCGACATGGTGAAGTTCTGGTACGCGTGGACGACGCATGCCAGCTAAGCGCAGCGATCCCTACTGGGAGATGCGCAAAACGACCTTGCCCAGAATGTGGCCCTGAGCCAGCCGCTCGTGTGCGCGCGCGGCCTCGGCAAGCGCGAACTCGGCCGCGATCGGAACCTGGAGTCGCGCCGCTGTTATCTCGCGCGCGAGACGCTCCCATTGCGCTCGACCTACGATGCCGTCATACGGTTTCGTCCTGATCCCGCGCCGCTTCTTCGGCACGGGCTCGATGCCGTTCGGATACGCGAGCCGCCCGCCGCGACGGAGAGTGTCGAGACACTTTGTGAGCGCCTTTCCACCTGTAAGCGCAAGAATCGCATCGACCCCGTGGGGGGCGAACGCCCGCGCCGCACCGGCGATGTCGCCGGCACGACCGTCGATCGCCGCGTCCGCTCCCAACTTCCGCGCGAGCGCGGCGCCGTCCGCACCGGACGCGATTGCCAACACCCGCGCGCCGCGCAGCTTCGCAAACTGGATCGCGAACACCCCCAGTCCGCCAGATGCGCCCAGTATTACCAGGCGCTCGCCCTTCTTCAGGTGCAGCGCGTCGTCGATCCCCTGGATCGCGGTCAATGCCGCGATTGGAATCGCACCGGCCTGCGCCAAATCGAGTGGCGCCGGCACCGGCGCGGCCGTTTCCGCCAGCGAAGCGACGTATTCGGCGTAGAACCCGCCCTTGGGGTTGTCCCACGCGTATGAGTAGACCAGATCGCCGATTTTGAATCGCCTCACTCGCGATCCGACAGCCGCAACCGTGCCCGACCCTCCGCCTCCCAGCACCAGAGGAAAACGCGGTTTCTTCCCACTCAGCGACCACCCGCCGCGCATGTCGGCGTCCCATTCGCCGACTTCCGCGGTGTGCACCGCGATCAGCACCTCGCTCGCACCCGGGACGGGCACCGGTAGCGTGTGCATCGTCAACACCTCTGGTCCGCCAAAGCGGTCGATTGCGATCGCTCTCATCCTTTCCGGACAGTGCGTGAGAGCTGAGCCATTCCCCACTTTAAGCCCGCTGGAGTCCCGCGATCAAGCATGATCTTTCACAACTCTGGAAGAGAGATAGCGACAAGAGATAGGGAGGGAGGCAGGAGTAATAGGTCCCATCCAACGCTATCTAGGGCTGAAACAGGGCACGATGGGACACAGTTATGGGATTGGTGGGAGGACAACAAAAAAGCCCGCCAAGAGGCGGCCTAAGTTGTTGATTTTATTGGTATGGGCCTGGGTAGAGTTGAACTACCGACCTCACGCTTATCAGGCGTGCGCTCTAACCACCTGAGCTACAGGCCCTCCTTCGGCTACTCCCACTCCCTTTTCGGTCCCTTCTTTGGCCGGAACTCGTCCTCATCCCCGTCGTCGAACTCGTCGTCGAGATCGTCGTAGTCGTCATCCTCGGCATCGTCTTCGTCGAGTTCGTCCTCGTCCAGCTCATCATCGAAGTCCTCGTCGAGCTCCTTGTCCTCTTCGAATTCTCCGAACTCCTCGTCGACGTCGTCGCCCCTGCGCTTGAGCGACCAGTCCATCGACGTCTCGCGGGCCAGCATTGCGACCTCCGGCTGAGGTTGTTCGCCCAACGACCGAACTCCGGGACCCAATCCTACTCTTCCGCCA
>QHUJ01000046.1 GCA_003221895.1 Gemmatimonadota bacterium
CACCCGGAATAGACACTAGACTCGAGGCTGTACAGCTCCACCACGAGATTGTAGCCCTGGGGCGCCGAGGTCGGTCCGAGCGTGATGGCCTTATCCAAGTCGCTCAGCGCCCGGTCGCAGGCACGCAGGGCGTTGTAGTGCCGTCCACGCCGCAGATAGAGAAACGCCTCGGCCGGATGAAGCTCGATCGCTTTACTGTAGTCCGCCGTGGCTGCGTCTCGCTGATTGAGGGCATGCTCTGCCTCTGCCCGGCGCAAGTAAGCGTCCCAGTTGTCTGGCTGTCGTTCGATCAGCCGTGTGAAGTAGGGAATGGCGTCAGCCAGGCGCAGCACGTCCACGCTGTCGACCCAGCCTGAATCACCGCCGCTCGTCGACATGATCCACAGTCGCCGCCCCTCCCGACGCGAGATGGGCGCGACCAGGTTGATGCCGACCGCAGTGGCAAGACGGGTACTGTCCGACGGACTATGAACCTCACCCATGCCCTTCAACATGACGATCCGGTGGCTGACCCAACCCGAGTCAGCCAGGACTCGAACCGTCTGGCTCAACGCCGGTGATCCTGCCAGCAGACACACGCAGGCAATGAGGGTGCTTCGCGCGCGCAGGAGGTTCATTGTGGAGTCTACGTTGGGCGGTGACAGAGCGGCCGCCTAACGGATGGCCCTTAAGCAGCGGCGCCAAGCTTGAGGTTTCACAAACGTAATTCTACCACACCGGGCCCACGTCGGCCGGATTCATTGACGACGGACGCCGACAGCTTCAAGCGCGTGTTAGGGGGCAACCCTCGGCTGCTACCTATTGCTCCGAAAGATCCAGCACGCGCACAGTCGAAAGAGGTGCGGGTGTTCGGCTAGCAGGAGCCAGGCGGTTATCGTCGCCGAGCCGGTCGTAGTGGCTGCTCGCGATGTAGTAGAAATGATCGCCGACTATTGTACCTGTGGTCGGTAGATGGAGTAGACTGTCGCCACGCTCGAGCACGGTCACGTGCCGAATCGAGCGACCATCAGGGGCGAGATCGTAGCGCGCGACCTGCTCGAGGCCAGGCAGGTGCTGAACCCCGATGAGACTACCGCGATACCAGTAGAGCCCGTCGATAGAGGCAGCGCTCCCGGCGGCAAGCAGGGGCACGCGCGTGATCGCTTTGGTGCGGATGTCGATACGTGCGATACCTTCGACGAAAGCGACATACAGGGTACGGTCGTCGGCGGACAACGTGATGCCATTTGCGTCCGAGAATCGCTCGCGGTCCGTGGAGAGGAAGAGCTCAAGGGTGTCGACGTCCAAGCGGACGCGATACACGGACCCTTGGTCAGTGTCGGTGATGAACACATCACCGTTCCGGCGTATCGCCAAGTCATTGAACAAATGATCGCCTCCGGAGTCGGAGGGGACATACGTCCGCAAGATGTGGCCGGTCCGTAGATCGCACTTGAAGAGCCGGGTTTGGCTCGGGGGCTCCCCGAACGGTGTCGAGGACGCCTCGCGTGGCGCCCAGGTGGCGAACCACAGAAGCGCACGAGCGGAATCGACATGAATGCCGACAACGCGAAGGAGACCGCTGTTCGAGATGAAATCGGAGCCGGTCCCGTTTCGCGCAAGGCGGATGATCTTGCGTTTCGCGAGGCTGCCGACGAGCCACTCATCCGTGATCGGATCGCGGGCGAGAGCCTCGGGCAGGAGATCAGCGTCGGGGAGGGTGAACGCTGGTGCGCCGCGAGCGACCGGGACACGGTTGCGCTGCAGGCGAGCCCGAACCGCGCGGAACTCGGATGAGCTACGCAGACCGACGAATGCGGAATCGGAATCAACGTCCCGGCCGGCGCCGACGTCTCCGAGCCGACCAAGCCAACGGAGGGCCGCAGCGGGCTGACCGACGAGAGCGTACCCACGTGCGACGGCGTAGATCACGCCAGGGTGATCGGGCGCTCGCGCAGCGAGCGTACTGACGTAGTTGAGGTAGTCGCCGTAGCGGCCCGCCGCCAGCGCGCTACGGGCATGGTCGGAGAGGCACAAAGCACTGCACGGCGGCGAAGAAGTTTGCGCAGAGAGAAGCGCGGGCGCCAGCAGCAGGGGCCACGTGGGCCAGCCGGAGATGCGACTCAAGGGAGGCGTCCGTCACATCGCAGGGTTCGTGCCGGGCATCCGGTTACCTCGCACGAAGCGCTCGCATTTCGTCGATACCGGCATCGAACGAATAGAATCCGTTCGTCACACGGACCCGTTTCAGTCCGCGTTTCGTCGCGAGGCCTCGGACAAACTGGACGTCGGACGTACTGGGTACCGGGATACCCAGCGCGCCATTGCTTTGCCGCGTATGGTTGTGCAACACGTACCAGTAGCTCCAGCCCTGCGCCAGGTAGTCGTCGACGATGTCGAAGCCGTAGACCGTCTTCGGAGGGAACAACTCGGTCCCGGCCCCGAACACGACCACGATCTCCTCACGCTCATCGGTGCCTTTCCTGAGAACGGAGGCCAGAAACTCGGTGGGGCGCTCTCGCTGTGGTACGCGAGCGTTCTGCTGGGCAAACAGGAGAGCATCGAGACAGGTGATCGGGCCGATCGCGCCCACACCGCCTTTATAGGCCAGGTCGTTGTTGAAACTCTCGTCGCGCCAAACATCAGCGTTGGGTCCGCTTGCTCCGGTCGGGACCGCGAGCGCGGGGGATCGTTCTTCCGCCCCCCCCTCACGGATCGCCGCTCGATAGGCCAAAAGCCCCGCGTCGTTCGGAAGCGCTGGACGCGCGTACGCATCCCTCCACGGAACCCTCCAAACCCACAGCACGACCCCTCCATGCTCGAGAACGACTGCGGGAGCTCGGGGCAACACGCACGCTGGGTCAACGGGATCCGAACCTCGGGCATTCTGCCCTTCGATGGGTCGGAGAGAACTGCACGAACCAAAGATCGACACCAGAACGACAAGCGCGAGTCGATTCGGAAAGCGTCGCATCCTGCGTTTACCTCGCGATGCGTTATGACAGCCCCGTCTGGCTGTGATGACGTTGCCCACTCGGCCAGCCGTCGGATGCACGATACTCCACCTTGTCCAATGGCAGGCGGAACCGGCCGCCATCACTACGCTGAGGCGCAGATGGCGGTCACTGTGGTTTGCCTGCTAGATGATCCTGCGTTTTGTACCAAGGCGTTCCAACCGTGGTCAATAAGGTTCCCATCACCATCGCTTGGTTCAGACGAGAAGACCCGCACGTCCGTTGGCGTCTCGATTTCGAACCCACCGCCGAGCACCCTCTTTCCAATCGGGCACTCGACATGCACGTTCGCGATCGTGCTAGGGGACAGAGACTCTTGATGGGTTACGATCTGGTAGCCGGAGATCCCGCTCGGTCCTGGAGGCCCTGCAGGTCCTTGAGGCCCGACCAGCCCGAGCGCCACCGGGTCGAGTTGTTGCTCATTTGAAAGACACTGCTGGCGCACAAAGACTGATCCACTCGGGTTGGAGCACAGCACCGTCTGCGCCACCGTTGCACCGCCATCGGAGCTGTTGGTGAAGTCCCGTGCAACGGCGGACATCTTCTTGGCCGGTGCCGTGGCCTGTTCGGAACACGCGACGGTCAGCACGGCGAGGGTCAGTTCTGCGAGAATCCTTCGCATACACACCTCCGGGTGAAGAGCGCACACGCTACCCGTCGGTGACCGTGACTGTCGTCAGGGGTGGAGTCCTACAAGGAGGGCAGCGCCTCGCGGCAACGCATCGAGGTCATCGACGCATATCACTCAGGGGCCGAATATACCGGCGCGCGTCAGAAGGGCCAGGAACGAATCGCCAGGGATCCCCGTTCCAGCGCCGACGAGTATTGTGAGACCGATAATAATTGGCTGCATTTAGCGTTCCCTACGCCTAAGGCACCGCCTAACGAAATGCGCCTAAGCTGCGGCGCCGAGCTGGAAGTTTCACAAACAGAACTCTACGATGCCGGAATTCAGCATCAAGCCGTAGTCTCAGGGAAGGGCGCCGCCAGCTTCAGGCGCGTGTTAGGCCACGCCCGTGGAACCCGTCGCACCGAGCAGCAATGCCGGATCGAGCTTGAAAAACTCGGAGAGTAGGGCATAAAGGCCGGGTTGGTCCGTTCGCAGTTGATCAGGTATCTCGAAGAAGGCTTCCGTGGCGACGGCAAAGAACTCCGCCCGGTTCGTGGCTCCATAGGGATCAAGCAGCGTCGACTCATTAGCATCCACACGCCTCACGTGTTCCGCGAATTGCGCCGACCATTGAGTGACCCACGTATGGTAACTGGCGCTGGAGTCTACGACGGGGATGCCATCCATTCTTCCGTCCTCGGCATCCAACATGTGGGCGAACTCATGGAACACCACATTGTGTCCATCGTCGATTGCTTGTGCGCCGTCTTTGACTTCCTCCCACCCCAGGACCACAACGCCGTCCAGCCATGCTTGGCCGGCCGCTGGCCGGTCAGGCGTGGGGGGTTGATTGGGATCGTACAAGTGCTGGGTCTTGGGCACAAACGCGAATGGATAGACCAAGACTCGTCGAACTCGTTTGTACCGAGGATAGGGCATTTTCAGAACCAGCAGACAGGCCTGGGCCGCGATCGTCACCTGAATCTCCTCACGCAATTCAAGCCCGCCGCACGCCTCGAAAGGCACCTCTTTGAGGAAGAGCTGCATGATGTGATAGAGGCGATCTTGGTCACCTGACGAAAGCCGCGCGACGAGCGAAACCCGATTACTGACCAGCTGGGGCCAGTTTGTGGGAATCGGCTCGCTCGGAAGTCGGACCCTGGTAAGAAGGTCCGCCAGTTTTTGCACCGTTGCGACGAGGCGCTTCACGGCTGAGAGTTGACGGCGCTGCCTAACGAAATGCGCCTAAGCTTCGGCGCGGCCGGTCCAGGCGCGAGTCGCTCGCGCAGTCCGCGAGCGGCCGCGCCGTCAGCTTTAGGCGCGTGTTAAGCCGCATGCGTCCTTGAGATTGTCCACCGAAACCCATCCGGATCGCGTACCCGGAAGACCCGCGCCCCCCACGGCATGTCCTTGGGCTCGGTCTCTAGCGCACCTCCCCGCTCCAGAATTCGGTTGGCAACCGCATCGACGTTTTGCGTCGTGCTGATCTGGAAGGACATTCCCTGACCCTTGACCCGGTCCCAGCCTTTCGCGCCGTCGTCCTGGTTCAAGATGATCCGGACGTCACCGGCCTGGACCGCGACTCCTCGCAGCTTCCCATCGCGCTCGATACGGCGCGACACCGTGAAGCCCACGACCTCCACGTACCAAGCGAGGCTCTTGTCGAGATCCTTTACGGTCAACGAGGCCTGCAACGATTGTCCCTGTAGCGGTTCAGGCGTCGAGCTCATGCGGCTCCAATGGCGTGCGTGGTACGGGAAATCTAGCGGGACTGCGATCCGCCCGGACTACAGCGCATGCGGCCTAATGGATCGCGCTTAAGCTGCGGCGCGCTGGTGAAAGAGTCGTCATTCAATATCCTTCGCGCCGCCAGCTTGAAGCGCTTGTCAGACGGCGCGCTTGCGAGAAGACGCATGCCGCTTCAAAACCTGCGATCCGGCAGGTGCAGCCCTTCCAACGAACCAGACGGTACGAATGTCGTAGCCCGACTCCAAGAGATGGGTCGCAAACGAGTGGCGCAGCGTGTGGCAGCTCGCCGCCTTCGCGATCCCCCTCGGCCCGCGTCTTGCCGTTCAGTCCGGAGAGGCAACCTGGACAGGTCGGGAACGGTCCTCGAATATCCCGTCGCCCAGTTGTCCGTAATTGCCCTGGCCCCAGCAGAATGCCGTTCCGTTAGCGGTACGACCACAGGTGTGGTTTCCGCCCGCCATAATCGCGATATAGACGCCGGGTGGGGCGATGCGTACTGGAATCGATGAGTCTTCAGTCGAGTCGTTCCCGAATTGACCGCGCACGTTGCTGCCCCAGCAGTACACCGCTCCATCGGTGGTCTGGCCACAACTGTGCTGGTTGCCGAGCGATATCGCGGCCCACCGCAGATCCCCGTTCACAAGTGTGGGCGAGCTCGTCGCGGCAGTAGTTCCGTTTCCCAGTTGTCCGTGTCCATTCCAGCCCCAGCAGTACACCTGTGCATCCTGAGTGAGGCCGCAGACGTGATTCGTGCCTACAGCGAGCGACGTGAAGCGGTGATTTCCGACGACGCGGGACGGAGCAGCGCTGTCGGGGCCTGCCACCGGTGGCTGGCTATCGCCCAACATGCCGTAGTCGTTGACCCCCCAACAGTACGCGTCGCCTTCGATCGTGATACCGCACGAGGTGCCAATACCGGCGTACACGGCAACCCAGGACAGGTTACCGAGAACCGCGACAGGGCGCGGCGTCCCCCCAAACAACAGCTGTCCATTTCCCAATGCACCGCGGAATTCATCCCCCCAACAGTAGGCCTGGTTATCGACGGTCACTCCACACGTGTGCGCGCCGCCTGCCGAGATCGTCCGCCAACGAAGGTCTCCCACAACCGGGGACGGAGTGCGCTTGGCTATGAAAGAGCTATCACCAACCTCTCCCCATTGATTCGCCCCCCAACAGCGAGCCCCGCGCTCCGCATCGAGTGCACAGATCGACAGGTCCCCGACGGTAATGACCGTGAACCGATACCCGCCCGGGACGGGCAGGGGTAGCGCCGACTTTGGGATGAGCGAATCCTCGAGAGGCTGCGGGTCGTAATAGCCGGGCACCCAGCCCCAGCAGAACGCCTCGCTGGTGGGTGAAAGACCGCAGGTATAGGGCCCGCTGGCAGCGAGTGTTACCCAGTGAGAACTGCGCGCAGGCTCAGAGGTGTCGATACACGCGCCGACCGCGCCCAGCTCGCCGAACAGAGCGAGAACGACCGGGAATCTCATTTACGCCATCACCACCACCGGGGCGTGGCCCGCGTCGACGAGCTGCTTCGTCACCGGTTCCACGCGAAAGTTCAGCCCTTCCAGGGTTCGCGAACCCAATAGCGCGAAATCGCCGGGCAACCGGCAGCGGGTCCATTGAGTTCCTTGTCGCGCCGTCTAACGGATTGCGCTTAAGCTGCGGCGCAGACTTGAGGTTTTCACAAACGGAATGCTAGCACACCGACAGTCGGCAGTCATTGCGATCAATTGAGCGCAGGCGCCGACAGCTTCAAGCGCATGTTAGGCAGCACGGCCGTTATCCCCCTTCCATTGGTGGAGGCCAGAAATCCGTCGGAGGTCTGCGCCGGAAAGGTCGTCCACGTCCTAGCACACCCTGATAGATACCCCAGCAGACACCCATGAATACGGATGCGCCCCAGGACATTTGCGGGAATAATTGCTTGTGTAACCCGAGCGACAAGTAAATGAGACTGGCAACGAGGGTTGTGGCGAGTCCGCCAGCGCTGGCGGCAACCCACTCGCGACCCCAGCGAGGCGAGCTTGAGTCCTTGATCTTCACGTACGTCCCGGCGCCGGCTAGTTGAGCAGGGACTAGCCCGATGAAAATGATCGCCACAGGACCCATGGTAAGCCCTCGGCTTACAGGCCGTGCTGTCTAACGAATCGCGCTTAAGTTGCGGCGCGCTGAAGAAAAAGGTGTCATTCAATATTCTACGCGCGGCCCCAGCTTCAAGCGCTTGGTAGGCGCCGGCACAACGCGCTCGTCGATTGCGCGCCAAGACTACCCTTAGAATACGCGCGCCACTTCGCGTCCGTGCTGTCCACCTGTACGGTGCTCGACGTCGCGCTGTCGCCCAGAAGGACCAGCGGTTTCCTCGAGTCGACAGCTTTCAGCACACGTTGACGTAGACCTCGACAGTCAACTTCAACCTGTTCCACACGGTACTCGGCTCCAAGCTCGGGCCCGTGCCGATCAAAGTCCCAACGCAACCAGACTATGAAGGAGCCATCCCTGCGTCCGACCGCGGCGGTGTCCAAATCGACCGTCTCGCCTTCAGTGGTAAGAAGCCGCACCCAGTGGCGAGATGGGGCGACCTGGCAGGGAGCCATCGATGGAGCAAGGATAGAAGTGAGCAGAACAACCAGGCTTACCTGAGTTTTCATGTGCCACCCGAACGCAAAAAGGACCGTGCCGAGCGCCTAACGGTAGTTCGACAGAACTGTTATCGCCATTTCGCCCATATTCCTCGCAGCCTAAGCTGAGAATCCCGTGCTCAATCAATGAAATAGGCCGGTCGGTCTAAACGCAATATCACAGCGCGCGCTCGGGTCGCGCGCTAGATCGCGGTCCCCCTATCGCCGGACCTTTTCGGGCTCCATAATCGCCGTATGTCCGTCGAACGACACGTCTACTTCTTCGGCAACGGCCGCGCCGATGGTTCCGCTGCGATGCGGGACATCCTGGGAGGCAAGGGCGCCGGTCTCGCCGAGATGGCCAATCTGGGCCTGCCCGTCCCCCCGGGCTTCACGCTTTCCGCCAAGTTGTGCATCGCCTACGTCGAACAGGGCACCTTCCCGCCGGCGCTGCGGGGCGAAGTCGATCGCCACCTGAAGCATCTCGAGCGCGTCACGGAGAAAGGCTTTGGCGATTCGCAGAACCCCCTGCTCGTGTCGGTGCGCTCAGGGGCTGCCGTGTCGATGCCGGGCATGATGGAAACGATTCTGAACCTCGGCCTGAACGACGAGACGGTCGAAGGCCTGATCGCCGGCTCCAAGAATGCGCGCTTTGCCTACGACTCCTATCGGCGCTTCGTCCAGATGTACGGGGACGTTGTGTTCGACCTCGGCAAGGAGCCCTTCGAGGAAGAGCTCGCGAAGGCGAAGGCGCGGCGCAAGGTCAAACGCGATATCGATCTGCCGGCCGACGATCTCCATGACCTGGTGCACGACTTCAAGACGATCGTCAAGAAAAAAACCGGCCACCCCTTCCCCGACGACCCCCAGCAGCAGCTCTGGGGCGCAATCGAGGCGGTGTTCAAGAGCTGGAATACGCGCCGCGCGAATGATTACCGCCAGGTGCACGGCATCCCCGACAGTCTGGGAACGGCCGTCAACATCGTCGCGATGGTCTACGGCAACATGGGCGACGACTGCGGCACCGGGGTCGCGTTCACGCGCGACTGCCGCACCGGTGAGAACCTGCTGAACGGCGACGTCCTGACCAACGCGCAGGGCGAAGACGTCGTCTCGGGCGCGCGCACGCCCGAGCCCATCGAGAAGATGAAGAAAGGGAAACTCGCGAAGATCTACCGCGAGCTCGACAGCCTGGCGACGAAGCTCGAGAAGCACTTCAAGGACGTGCAGGACGTCGAGTTCACGTTCGAGCACGGGCAGCTGTACATGCTGCAGACGCGGCGCGCGCAGCGGACCGGCATTGCCGCCGTGCGGGTGGCGGTCGAGATGGTGGACGAAGGGCTGATCACCGAGGACGAAGCCATCCAGCGCGTGCCGCCACAAGATCTCGATCAGCTCTTCCACCCCATGGTCGATCCCCGGACGAGCGTGACGGTGCTCGCCAAAGGGCTGCCGGCCTCCCCCGGTGCAGCCACCGGCGAAGTGGTGTTCGACGCCGACGACGCCGAGGCCCTGAAGAAAAAGGGTCATGACGTGATCCTGGTGCGGCCGGAGACCTCACCCGAGGACTTCCACGGCATCGTGGCAGCGCGCGCGATTCTCACCGCGCGCGGTGGCATGACGAGTCACGCCGCGGTGGTGGCACGCGGTATGGGCAAGACGTGTGTCGTGGGCGCCAAGGAGCTGGACGTCGATCCGGCCGCCGGCAAGTTCCGGGTGAACGGCCGGGTGGTGAAGCGGGGCCAGATCATCACCGTCGACGGCACCACGGGGCGGGTCATTCTCGGCGCGGCGAAGCTCGTCGCGCCGAAGGTCGGCAAGGAATTCGACCGGCTGATGGCCTGGGCCGATACCAAGCGCCGGCTGCGTGTGCGGGCGAACGCCGACATCCCCGCCGATGCGCGCCGCGCGCGCGAGTTCGGTGCCGAGGGCATCGGGTTGTGCCGGACGGAGCACATGTTCTTCGAGGGCGACCGGATCACGCTGATGCGGGAGATGATCGTCGCGTCGGACGAGGCGGGCCGCCGCAAGGCACTCGCGAAGCTGCTCCCGATTCAGCGCCGGGACTTCGAGGGGATCTTCGAAGTCATGGATGGGCTGCCCGTCACGATTCGCCTGCTCGATCCCCCGCTGCACGAATTCCTGCCGCACACGCGCGCGGAGATCGCGGCGCTCGCCAAGCATGCGAAGGTGCCGGCGGCGCAGCTCGAAAAGCTGATCGGGTCGTTGCGAGAGGCGAACCCGATGCTGGGGCACCGGGGCTGCCGGCTCGGCATCACGTACCCCGAAATCACCGAGATGCAGGCTCAGGCCATCTTCGAGGCCGCGGGGCATGTCGCGAGTCGCGGGAAGAAGGTGACGGTCGAGATCATGATCCCGCTCGTCGCCGACGTCCGCGAGCTCACGAATCAGACGGCTATCGTTCGCCGCGTCGCACAGGAGGTGTTCCACCGCGAGGGGCGCGCGGTGCCGTACCTGATCGGCACGATGATCGAGCTGCCGCGTGCCGCCGTGACGGCCGACGAGATCGCCAAAGAGGCGGAGTTCTTCTCGTTCGGCACGAACGACCTCACGCAGACGACGTTCGGGCTATCGCGCGACGATGCGGGACGCTTCCTGCCGTTCTACGTGGAGCACGGGTTACTCCCGGACGATCCCTTCCAGGTGCTCGATCAGGGCGGCGTCGGCAAACTTATCGAGATGGCGGTGAAGCTTGGTCGGAAAACGCGGCACGAGCTGAAGATCGGGATCTGCGGCGAGCATGGTGGGGAGCCGAGCTCGGTGAGGTTCTGTCACCGGACGGGAATGAACTACGTCTCCTGCTCACCTTTCCGAGTGCCGATCGCCCGCCTCGCCGCGGCCCAGGCGGCCCTCGAGGAGGCGGGCGTCGTCAGTCGGACGAAGGCTACTGTTTAGTCATCATCGCGACGAACAGGAGCGGAACACAGATGATCAGCAAGCAGATCACGTAAGCGACCGCGGTTGCGCCGATCGCGGCGCCGCGTGACATCCGATGCGTAACCGACACACCGGTTCCCGCCAGCCACACGCCCCACACCGAGAACGGATTGATTCCATTCAGAACACCGCCGAGATAGAGCCCCGCGCTCGGGACCAGCAGATCGAGTCCTAACGGCGGGCGGACGTCCTCGAATCCCGTGATCCCCGCCTTGCCACGCACCGTCAACACCATGACTCCCACGAGCGCGAAGAGCACATAGGTGATGGTCGAATAGGCGAGGACGCTGAACAGGGTTTTGTAGCGAGCCTGCGTTCCAGTGATCGACACCGCGATCCACAAAACACCGGCGCCCGCGGCCAGCATCACCAGGACTACCACCGGTGTGAAAATGAGCCCGAGCGGTCCACCGCCGGCGCCGCGATTGCCCATCTTGGCCGCCTGCTCCGGGGTGAGCGTGCTCTTGAACGCGTCGAACGCCGCCTGCTGGTACGGGCGCGTCAGGATGGTGATGATAATGACCGCCACCGATAGCACGACCCACGGCGCCACGATGCGCGCCCGGTCGCTGACGCGTTTGAACACCCCGTCCGGATCATGGATGACGTTGAACACGTCCAGCATGTCGTTCAGGAAGCTGCCGGTTGCCGGTGTGGTCGATGGTTGTGCGGTGGTGCCCATGAGGTCTCCCGGAGGGTGGGGATTCGGCGGGTAATCTACTCCTTACTCGTCATGATGCAGACTGGGAAGCGAGCAGGGGGAACGCAGCGCCGTTTCCTGCTTCGGAGTCCCCGTTGGGCCACCGGGGACTTCCCAGCGGCTGAACCGCGATGTAGGCTAGGAGGAACGGACCCAACGGACCCCCATGTTCCCCTCTCTTGTTGTGACGGTCGGACTGCTGATGCAGGCGGTGGGCAATCCACAGCCCGTAGCGGCCACGCGAGCACCCCGCCCCGAACCGGTCCGCGTCTGGCGCACCGACTCTGTTGCGTACGTGCAGCTCGTGCAACCCGGTCACCTTGTGGTCCTGCAAGTCGATGCGATCGGTCGAATCGCGGTGCTGTTCCCTTCAGCTCCGTGGGACAGCACGGCGGTCTCGGCGGGCGCGCCCGTCGCCATCGACCTGGTACCGGAAGCCCAAGGGAATCCCGCAACGTTCCTGGCGCTCCGATCTCGTTGGCGCTTCGACTTTGAGACGCTGCTGTCGGGGATCGAGTGGAATTACGATGCGTTGCTGCTCCAGCCGACCGCGGGCGATCCGCTCGCGGCGCTATTCGACATCGCGGACCGCATCACGCACGGCCGTCCGTATGACTACGGCGTCGTGACCTACGCGCGGGATGGGAGCGTGTTGGCCCGCGGACCGGTACAGACGCCCGATGTGTGCCTGGGCTGCGTGCGCCGCGCGGCTCCCGCTGCCGCTCCGGCTGCGGTGGCCACGAACTCGGCGGACTGTTCGAATGCGTCGCTGACGAACGCGTTTTGTGGGGTCAACAGCGGCAGCGTATCGTTTACGACCGCGCCCTCCGGACCGCCGCAAGTGATTTACCAACCAGCGCCGGTCACATACACGTACTATCCGCTCTATCCCGGAGTGTTCTTCAGTCAGTCGCGGTCACGATTCGACCGGCCGATTCCGGAGATGCGTCCCGCCGTGCCGAGCGCGCTTTCGATCGCGCCGCGGGTGGTCGCTCCGTCGCCTGGAATGCTGGGCCGGCGTCCCTGAGCGACAAACGAGAAACGCAAAACGGGACACGGTGCGTTTGCCGTGTCCCGTTTTGCGTTATGAGTGGAGGCGCGGGGAATTGAACCCCGGTCCGAGCATGACTCCGCAGCTTCGTCTGCTGACGTTTGGCGGCGTGAACCTGCGCGTAGGTGATTCCACGATGACTGGGGCGGCGACCGGACGCCGTCGGCTGGCCCTCCTTGTGCTGCTTGCCGTCGCGCGTGATAGGGGGCTGAACCGCGACAAAGTCCAAGCCTATCTCTGGCCCGAGAGCGACGCCGAGCAGGCGCGTCACGGGTTGAACCAGATGGTCTATTTCCAGCGACGCCGCCTAGAGAGCGGAGACGTGTTCATCGGCAAGAAAACGCTTCGTCTCAATCGGGCGGTAATCACTGCGGATGTATGGGATTTCGAAGACGCCCTCGACACGGGCGCCCACGAGGTGGCGGTAGGGTTATATGCCGGCCCGTTTCTCGATGGCTTCTTTGTGCGGGAGGCGCCCGGGTTCGAGCGGTGGGTTGACGAGCAGCGGAGGCGCTTTGCGGAACGATGTGCTCACGCTTTTGGCCAGCTCGCGGCGGCGGCTCCAACAAAGCACCAGGCGGCGGAGTGGTGGCGCCGCGCTGCCGAGCTGAATCCCTATCACACGGACACCGTGCTGCGCCTGGCCAACGCGTGGGTGGCGATCGGCGATCGGGCGGCGGCGCTGCGGTGCGCCCAGCAGCATGCAGATCTGCTTCAGACCGAGCTCGGGCTTCCGCCGGATCCCAACGTGGTGAGAATGATCGAGCAGTTGCGGCAAGGCTGTGAGCTCGGTTGACGAGTGCCCAGACGCGGGGCCCGCGGCGTCGCGCCGACGGGCCCGGTTGGAGAACGTGACATCAGGAACTTGGCATCACCTTGGACAGCTGCCAATGCAATTCCTCACTCTGAAGGTCTCAACCCTCTGCTGACTGCCGGACGCCACCGTCAACGTCAACAACAGATCTCCGTCGGTGTCCTCGACGCGGAGCGACACCTTTTGCTCGGTAGCCGTCATGATGCTTTTGCCCGATTGGTTCGTTACGATCCAGTCGTATGTGTATGCACCGGATCCGCCGAAAGCGAATGCCGCCCAGCTGAAGAGGCCGTTGGCATCGATCCGGGATGGACCGCTGATCTCAACCGAGAGAGACGGGTCCGAATGAGGTGGCGCGGCTGGCGGAACTGCGACTGGGGACTCGCAGCCGATCAGCAACGCGGCGCATGTGGCGTAGGCGTGGAGCGGAAAGCGACGCATAGAACCTTCTTTGTGTTAAGGGACCGGTTTCTTCTGACTCGACTTGTTTCGCTCGACTGGAAGACAGATTAAGAAGGGCCGGTCAGTGCGCGGTCACGCGAAAGTCAGCGAGGAGTCATCTGGGGGGGGTGGGGGGAGGGGGGGAAAGGCGAGGGGAGAAAGGCTGGGGAAACCGTCCCCATTCCAATCTCCCCTTTCCTATCGTTCAATGGAGGCGCGGGGAATTGAACCCCGGTCCGAGCATGACTCCGATACCGCTCCTACGTGCGTAGACAAAGCTTTGGTGGTCTCACCGCCTCGGCGCTTTGTCAGCCCTGGCAGTAACAAGCCTCTGCAAGCTCTTGCGGCAGCCGTTGAGGCCCCAGCTGCCGCCAGCCCGACTTTGCGATACGTGAGCGCCGCCTCAGGCGGGCTGCCACTCACGCAGGTGCGTGAAGCCGAAGCTTACGCAGCCAGAGCCAGTTCAGAGTTGGCTTGTGTGTCTTCCCAGTTGATTTACCAGGTGACTGAGAACCTGGGCACGCAACAATACCCTCGCCAAACCCGTCGAAGCCTGTCGCCCCCTGGGACAACTCTAGTAGGAGCGGGCCGCCTTTTCAACTCGATTCCGGCCTAATTCCTTGGCGCGGTACAGCGCCGCGTCCGCGGCTGCGGGGAGATTGAGCAGCTCGGCGATCGGTTCCGGATAGCTGGCCACACCGCACGAGGTGGTCAGCGGATATGCGGTGCCGCTCCAGTGCCAGGTCGTATTCGCAACCGAGTCGCGGATGCGCTCCGCCACCTCCCATGCTTCGCCCAGCTGCGCGTGCGGCAGCCACACGGCGAATTCTTCGCCGCCGATGCGCGCGACGAGGTCGCCCTCGCGCATCGCTTCCTCCAGAACGCGCGCGATGTGCTTGAGTGCGGCATCGCCGGCCGGGTGCCCCAGCGTATCGTTGAGTCGTTTGAAGTGATCGAGGTCGACATAGATGAGTGACGCGGGTAGCGTCTGCTCGCGCGCGCGATACCCAGCGAGCACGCGCTCGAACTCGCCGCGATTCCGCAGGCCGGTGAGGGGGTCGAGCACCGCGCGCTGCTCCGCATCGTGCACGGCTTTGGCGGCGGCGAGCCGCGGCCCCAGCTCGGCGACGAGCGACGCGATGCGATCTCCGGCCGGAGCGCGCTGACCCACAAGCACCAGCGCCCCGATGACGCTGCGACCGTCGAGCAGCGGATAGACCGCGCCGCCCCGTTCATGACGCCGGCGTTCCGGCATGCCGGGACCAAAGACATCCTCGGCGCCCGTGGTGACGAGCGGGATGCCGCCCTGGATCGCGCGCGCGACGGGCGCTTCCGGATCCAGCCTGCGCCCGGTCAGCCGTTTGTCGGCCGCGGTCGAAACGGCAATGATGTGAATGGCGTCACGCTCGCGCACGCTCCGGATGACGACGGCCGCCCCCCGCTGCCCGAGCTGTTGGGCGAGCTCGGCACCCGCGCGGGCGATGCCGGCCAGTGTTTGCGCGCCGGCCACACCGAGCGCGAGCTGGCGGGCCACCAGCTGGCCCTGTCCGGGCGTCGCGTGCTGCTCGGCGTGCCGCATCGTGTCGATGAGCCGGCGCAGATCGTTGACCGCGGCCGTCACGCGCCGCTGATCGGCATCGCGACCGCTGAGGAGGAGCGCGGTCCCATAGGGGAAATCGCCGGTGGCGACGTACGTTCCCTCGATTTCGTGCGCCACGTGGACGCGACCATCGACCGACGCGAGCTGCACGAACGCCGCACCCCGCCGCCGCGCTTCAGCGCCCTGCTCTTCCTGGACTGCGTCCCCGACGACCTCCACCGGTCCTTGGGCGAGTCCAATCGCCCATCCCACCCGCGCGTCATGCGCCCGCCGCAACAGATCGAGGGTGTGGGGGAGGTCGAACGCGTCAGTATCAGACAGTGTGTCGTGGCGGCTCCAGCGGAACGCGAGCCCCAGCAGGAGACCGCTGGCGACGCCGAGCAGCGTCCAGGCGGTGCCGCGCCACACGGCTTCCACCAGCAGGCTGCCGCCGATGACAGCCAGCGCGGGCGCAATCCACGCGCCGCGCTTCAATTTCACGAGTGGTTGATGCGGCTGGCTGCGGCGGCGGCGCCGAATCCGTTGTCGATATTGACGACGGTGACGCCGGACGCGCAGGAGTTCAGCATGGCGAGCAGCGCGGCCAGCCCGCCGAACGAGGCCCCATAGCCCACGCTGGTCGGCACCGCGATGACGGGGACCTTGACGAGCCCGCCTACGACGCTGGGCAGCGCGCCCTCCATCCCCGCGACGACGATGATGACGCCCGCCGAGCGCAGCACGTCGGTTTGAGTGAGGAGCCGGTGGATGCCGGCGACGCCGACATCTGTCAGCCGTTCGACGCGATTCTTCAGCGCCCGCGCGCTGACGGCAGCCTCTTCCGCAACTGCCAGGTCGCTGGTGCCTGCGGTGCACACCAGCACCGTGCCGCGTCCGGTCGGTGCGGGCTCGGGATCAGGCGGCAGGTAGACTGTGCGCCCCAGAGCGTTGACCTCGGCGCGAGGAAAGCGGGCCGCGAGCGCCTCGGCCTGCGTCGTGTCGGTACGCGTGGCGAGGAAGCTCCCCCCGGCACTCTCCAGCCGCTCCGCGATCACGACGACCTGGCCTACGGTTTTGCCCGGACTGAAAATCACCTCCTGATGCCCCTGAGTGATGGGCCGGAGGTGATCGATCGTCGCGAACGGGAGTCGCTCGAAGTTCACGCCGCGGATCTCACGGATCCGAACAGATAGTCGCAGAAAATGGCTTCGGCCTCCGCCATGGACTCGATCGCAAAGAGCCGCTCGCGCAGCGCCGTGGAGTCCCGGAGTCCCTTCGTGTACCAGCCGAAATGCTTGCGGAATTCGAGTGCCGTCTTGCGCGTATCACCCTGCAACCGCAGCGCCAGGCGTGCGTGATCGAGTGCGACGGAGAAGCGCTCTTCGGGCGTCGGATCGGAGCGCTTGGCGCGATCGGCGAGCAGATCGCGCGCCTGCGCAAACAGCCACGGATTCCCAAAGGAGCCACGCGCGACCATGATGCCGGCGCAGCCGGTGTGGCGGCGCATGGCGAGCACGTCGTCCGCCGTCTTGATATCGCCGTTGCCGATCACCGGAATGTCCAGGGCCTCCACCACCCGCGCGATCTCGTCCCAGTCAGCGGCGCCATGATACATCTGCGTGCGCGTCCGCGGGTGCAGCGTCAGTACCTGCGCGCCGGCATCCTGGCACCGGAGCGCGATTGTCACCGGATCGCGTTGCGCTTCGTCCCAGCCGCTGCGGATCTTGACCGTGACGGGCAGATGGGTGGCCTGCCGGACGGCCTCGATGATCCCGCGTACCAGCGTCATGTCCCTCAGACAGCCCGACCCGCCGTTGTTCCGCACGACTTTCTTCACGGGGCAGCCGAAGTTGATGTCGACGAAATCGGGCTCGAACAGCTCCGTCACCATGGCCGCGGCCTTTGCCATGACCGCCGCGTCGGCCCCGTAGATCTGTATGCCGATGGGGCGTTCTACGGGCTCGAATCGCATCTCCGCCAGCACTCGCTCGATGCCGAGGGAGATGCCAACCGCGGAGATGAACTCGGACACCACGACGTCAGCCCCGAACCGGCGGCAAATCTGCCGGAACGGGGACTCCGACACGCCTGCCATGGGAGCGAGGAAGAGCGGCACTTCCTGCGCGGTGGAGTACGGGAAGTCCATGCGGTGGAACGTAATAGCGCGTTGCGCGCCGAGCAACCAACATTTACCTTTCGCCCGCCGATGCGCCTGCGAGAGTTCTTCTCCGAAGATGCGATCAAGCTCGAGCTCGAGAGCACGTCGAAAGACGCCGTGCTCAAGGAGATCGTCGGGCTGCTGAGGCTCGACGAAAAAGCTGAGGCCATGCTGTTCAAGATGCTGAAGCGTCGTGAGACGCTGGGCTCGACCGGCATCGGACAGCAAATCGCCATCCCCCACTGCCGGTCACTCGTGGTGAGCCGCTTGCGCTGCGCGTTTGGACGGAGTCAAAAGGGGATCGACTTCAAGGCCATCGACGACAAGCCGGTGCTCTACTTTTTCCTGATCGTTGCGCCGCCGCTCGAAGTCTCGAATCAATACCTCCCCGTGCTCGGTAAGATTGCGCAGTTTGCGAAGGAACCGGATGTGACGGCGAGATTCGCAAAGCTCAGTACGCCGGCGGAGTTTCTGCAGCTTCTCGAAGAGAAAAACATCTAGAGCGATACACGTCGGTCGACGTGCCGACGTGTCACGTGATCATGTGCACTGCGGCGCTCCCTCCTTCGTGGCGGGTGCCAATGCCGTGGATCCTGTGTAGACCGCGCATGTCCTGGTGGTAGTGGTGTGACCCACCAGTGCCGTCCACCCGTCGCCCGTCAACGTAATTGTCGGTCCCAGCACACCGGTGCTCGTCCGATACGCCGGACCGAGGTTCGTCGTGTACGCGATCGAATCGGCGAAGTACGCCTCCTCGGCGGTGACCAGGTTGCGGAGATCGGATTTCATTGACGCCAGGTAGGCTTTTTCTCTCGTGTTCGCAAACTTCGGAATCACGATGCTCGCCAGCACTCCGACGATCACGACGACAACCACCAGCTCGATCAGCGTCAATCCCTTGCGGTCCATACTGACTCCCTGCGGTGGGTCGCGTTACGGTGGTACAAGAGGGATTCTAACGCGACTCGTATCGAGCGAAAGAGGGAACCTGGCCCGCGTTTCTCGGGTCACCGCGGCAGCGCCGGCACTATCGCCGGCTCCCAGCAAGGCCTCTCGCAGGCCGTCCCATGCGGGGGGGAGGGCGCTATCCACCGCGATGGCAGCGCGAAGCTGCTGGATGGCCGGCTGCCACAGCTTGGCGTGGATGTAGAATCGGGCCAGATCGACGCGGGGGCCGGCAAGCTCGGGAGCGAAGGCTATGGAGGCCAGCAGCAAGCGCTCTCCGCTTCCCCACCGCCCCGCGGCGAATTCATCCTTCCCCTCGAGCCAGAGCGTGCGATAGGAGCGAGGCGCATCACGTTGCATGGCCTGGTAGTGCAGCTCGTCGTCATGCCAGGTTGGTATATGACCGATGGTGCGCAGCGCCCCTGCGGCGACGACCGCACCCACCAGTGTGTAGCGCAGCCGAACCGAGCGGATCGACATTGCCGCTGAGGCCAGCGCAAACACGACGCCGAAGGACGCCAGATAGAGCGTACGCTCGGCGATCAGGAATTCGGTCGGGAAGAGGACGTTGCTGATGGGCGAGATCGTAATGACGACCCAAACCAGTCCGATCGCGATGCCGGGGAGACAGCCGCACCATGGCCCAGGTGCGCTCGAACACCCCGAGGTGCTCTAGACCCACCGCGAGCCCGCCCGCGTAGAACGTCCGGATGCCGACAAAAGCGTGAACGATGAAGTACGCCGCGATGGCACCGGCCGCGGCGAGTGCCGGCCGCCAGGCCGGGCGCAGGCCCGAGCCGCGGCCGACATACACGAGCAACACCGCCGCCGGCAGCGTGACCGCGATCTCCTTCGCGGTGATCGCCAGCGCGGCACCGAGCATGACGCCCAGCAGGTACTTCGCGTCCCGTTCCGCGCGGTTTGCGCACACCAGGGCGACGGCGTATCCGGCCGCCGCCATCAGCTCAGCCCGTCCGACGACGTTGGCTACTGCCTCGACGTGCACCGGGTGTACGGCGAACAGCAGCCCCGCGATCAATCCCACCACGGGTCCCGCGAGCTCACAAGCGAGCAGAGCGAACAAGGCTGTGGCGATCGCGGCCCACACGACGTTCATCGCATGAAACCAATGCGGGCTCGTCGAGACCTGGTAATCGATTGCAAACGACGAGATCACCGCGGGCCGCCACATCACGCCACCGAATGACGCGGGCCAGTACGGCTCTTTCAGGACGGCGCCAACGGAGGGGGGATGCTCGAGCACCTGCCGGTTTGCGACGACCCATTGATCGTCGGCGACGAACTCATTGCGGATCGACGGCGCGGCCACGGCTGCGGCAAGCAGCCCCGCGAACACCACACCATGCCATGCGCGAATCGTGAGACGTGCCGGGGTGCCATCGTGCGACAGCTCGTTTACTCCCACTCGATCGTCGCCGGGGGTTTGGAGCTGACGTCGTAGGCCACGCGGTTTACGCCGCGCACTTCGTTGATGATGCGATTGCTGATCCGGCCCAGCACGTCGTGCGGAAACGGAAACCAGTCCGCCGTCATCCCGTCCCGGCTCGTCACGGCACGCAATGCCACGACGTTGTCGTACGTGCGGCCGTCGCCCATCACACCGACCGACTTGACCGGCAGGAGCACGGCAAAGGCCTGCCAGATCTGGTCGTACAGTCCGGCGGCGCGGATCTCTTCGAGGTATATCGCATCCACGCGCCGCAGCACATCGAGGCGCTCCTCGTTCACCGTGCCCAGTACGCGAATGGCGAGGCCAGGACCGGGGAACGGGTGGCGGCCAACGATCTCGTCCGGAAGGCCCAGCTCGCGGCCCACCTGACGTACTTCATCCTTGAACAGCTCGCGCAGCGGCTCGATCAGCTTCCACGGCAAGTTCGGCCGCAAGCCGCCGACGTTGTGATGCGTCTTGATGGTTGCCGACGGACCACCCCTGGGCGACGTCGATTCGATGACGTCCGGATAGAGAGTCCCCTGCACCAGGAACCCGACGCTCCCCTCGACGTGCCGGGCAGCGTCCTCGAAGACGTCGATGAAGGTGTGTCCGATGCGGCGGCGCTTCTCCTCAGGATCCTCGACATCCTTGAGCTCGCGCAGAAACCGGTGGGTCGCGTCCACGACGCGCAGATCCATGCCGAGGTGGGCGCGGAACGTCTGCTCGACCTGCTCTCGCTCGCCCCGCCGCAGCAGGCCGTGATCGACAAAGACGCACGTCAGCCGATTCCCGATGGCGCGGTGGACGAGCGCAGCGGCCACCGCTGAGTCGACACCGCCGGACAGGCCGCAGATCGCCCGGCCGGCAGGCCCGACCAGCTCCCGGATGCGCGCCACTGCATGATCGATGAAGTGTCCCGGTGTCCAGTCGGGCGTGCAGCCGCAAATGTCGAACAGGAAGTTGTGCAGGATCTCACCGCCGCGCGGCGTATGTGCCACTTCGGGGTGAAACAGCACAGCATGGATCGGTTTCGTGTCGTGCTGCATCCCGGCGACCGGGGCATTGGCACTCGTCGCGGTCACCCGGAAGTGCGGCGGTGGTTGGTCGATGCGGTCGCCATGGCTCGCCCAGACGATGGCGGTGGCATGCGGCTCGAATCCGGCAAACAGGCCCTTATTCTCGCGGATCGCGATCTCGGCCCGTCCGTACTCACGCTCGTTCGAGGGCACCACCTTCCCTCCGGCGAGCCGGGCGACGAGCTGCATGCCGTAACAGATGCCAAGGACGGGGATGCCGAGGTCGAGAATCCCCGGGTCGGCCGTTGGTGCACCCTCATCGAACACGGAGCTCGGGCCGCCGGAGAGAATGATCCCCTTTGGGTCGAACTGCCGGATGAACGCGAGGTCCGAACCCCGCGATGCCGGATGGATCTCGGAGTAGACGCTCGCTTCCCGGATGCGGCGCGCGATGAGCTGCGTGAATTGTGAGCCGTAGTCGAGGATGAGAATCCCGTTCACGCCTTGTACCACGTGGTCGGTTCGGCCGTCTCGCCGCGCACGAGGTCGTCCAGCGTCTCCCGCTGCCGCGCGACGTAGTAGCGATCGCCGTCGACAACGACTTCGGGTGCACGCGGTCGTTGATTGTACGTCGAGGCCATGACAAATCCGTAGGCGCCGGTGCCGAGCACGGCGAGGACCTCGCCGGGACCCACTGAGACGAGCTTGCGATCGAGGGCGAGGAAGTCGCCGGTCTCGCAGATGGGCCCGACCACGTTCACCGTCTCTTCCGCCCGCTTGCCGTCCCGCAACGGAATGATCTCGTGATGCGCGTTGTAATGGCTGGGCCGCACGAAATCCGACATGCCGGCGTCCACGATCACGTACTCCTTGCCACCCGCGTGCTTGCGATAGAGCACGCGCGTCAGCAAGACGCCGGCATTGGCGACGAGGTAGCGGCCCGGCTCGCACAGCAGGCCGAGCCCGGCGGCGCTCACCGCCGGGACGACTGCCTCGGCAAACGCCTTCGGACTCGGCGCCTTCTCGTTGTGGTAGCGCACGCCGAGTCCGCCACCGACATCGAGCGCCTCGAGTGTGGTGATCCCGGACGCGCGAATCGCCGTCACCAGCTCGAGCAGCTTGATCGTGCCGCGGTGGTAAGGCGTCACATCGGCAATCTGCGAGCCGATGTGCATCGCGAGACCGCGCAGCAGGAGCCTCGGCTCGGCGGCGATGCGTGTGGCGACGGCCACCACTTCATCGAAGGGAATGCCGAATTTCGCCGTTTTCTCGCCGGTCTTCATGTACAGATGCGACTCGATGGCGACATCCGGATTCACCCGGATGCCGATGCGCGCGGGCGTCTTGAGATCGTTCGCGACGCCGGTGAGCGTGTCCAGCTCACTCGTCGATTCGACGTTGATGAACCCGACGCCGGCCCGGATCGCTTCGGCGATCTCGGCGGCGGTCTTGCCCACGCCGGAGAAGACGATTCCGTCCGGATCGAACCTGGCCATCAGCACACGCCGCAACTCGCCCACCGACACGATGTCGGCGCCGGCCCCCAGCTGCTTGAGCACGCGGAGTACGCCGAGGTTGCCGTTGGCCTTGACCGAGTAGCAGATGCGATGCCGGATACCGTGTAGTGCATCGGCGAGCGCGTTGTACTGCGCGCGAATCAGATTGGCGCTGTACACGTACGAGGGCGTCCCGATGCGATCCGCGATCGCCTGCAGCAACCCCGGATCGAATCCTAGTACGCCTGCGCCCACACAGCCTCCGTGACGCTGGGCGCGCCGCACCACATGCAGGTGCGCGGGGCTTCTTTGCTGCGGAACTCGGGATCGGGCAACACGCGAATCGTCGCGTTGGTCTGCTGCTTGATCTCCGCCTCGCAGGACGGGTTGCCGCAGAACCCACCGTACGCAAATCCGCCGCCGCCCTTCATGAACTCGATGAACTGCGCCTTCGTCGCGCCGCGAATCGAATTCTTCTCGCTACGCGCGCGTGCAGCCGCGAACAGCGCAGCCTGGATTTCGTCCAATGCGGCGGTCACTGCCCCGACGATGCCCTGCAGGGGTGTGGGGGTCTTGCCGCCGGTGCGGCGCGCCAGCACGGCTTGGCCGCTCGCGAGGTCTCTGGGGCCGATCTCCAGTCTCACGGGAACGCCCAGCGCTTCCCATTCGAAGTACTTCGCGCCGGGCTTCAGGCTGTCCCGGACATCCAGCTCGACACGCAGGCCGGTTTTTTCGAGATCGGTTTTGACCTGATCCCCGACACCTGATACCTGACGCCTTTCATCATCACTCTTCCAGATGGGCACGATTGCGACCTGCACTGGCGCGAGCTTGGGCGGCGCCACCAGGCCGTTGTCGTCCGAATGCGTCATGATCAGCCCACCGATCAGCCGCGTGGAGACGCCCCAGGAAGTATTCCACACGTACTCGAGGCCGCCGGCAGCAGTCTGATACTGCACGCCGAACGCCTTGGCGAAATTCTGGCCGAGGTTGTGCGAGGTGCCCGCCTGCAGCGCCTTGTTATCCTGCATCAGGGCTTCAATGGCGTACGTGCGCAGCGCGCCCGCGAACTTCTCGCTCTCCGTCTTCACGCCGGTGATCACGGGCATCGCCATCCACTCCTCGGCAAAGCGGCGGTAGATGCCGAGAATGGTTCTTGCCTCGCGCTCGGCATCCGCCTCATCGACGTGCGCCGTATGCCCTTCCTGCCACAGGAATTCCGTGGTGCGGAGGAACAGCCGGGTCCGGAGCTCCCAGCGCACGACATTGGCCCACTGGTTCAAGAGCAGCGGCAAATCGCGGTAGCTCTGGATCCACTTGGCGAACATCGCGTAGATGATCGTTTCCGACGTCGGCCGAACGACGAGCGGCTCTTCGAGCTCCGAGCTGGGGTCGACCTCGATCGCGCCGGCGCCCTCCTTGCCGGTCGCGCGTAGCCGCGTGTGTGTCACGAGCGCGACTTCCTTCGCGAAACCTTCCACATGCTCGGCTTCCTTGGCGAGGAAGCTCATCGGGATGAACAGCGGGAAGTACGCATTGCGGTGCCCCGTCGCGCGGAACATGTCGTCCAGGGCGCGTTGCATCAGCTCCCAGATGCGGTAGCCGTGGGGACGAATGACCATGCAGCCCCGCACCGGCGAATAGTCCGCCAGCTGGGCCTGAGCAATGACGTCCCCGTACCACTCGCTGAAATCCTTGGCGCGTGGCGTGATCTGTTTAGCCTGTGCCATCAATCGAAATATCCGTTGAGAAGCTTGTCGATCGGTACCTTGGCCTCGGTGCCGGCTCTCAAGTCCCGGACCACGGCGAGGCCCGCTTTCCGCTCCTCGGGTCCGATAATCACGGCCCGGGGCGCCCCGCGCGCCGACGCCAGCTCGAGCTGCTTGCGCACGCCCGCGTGCCGCAGCCCGTACTCGACCGCGATACCCTTCTCACGCATCGCGTGGGCGAGCCGCAGCATGGTCGGCATGTCCTCTCCCCCGACCGCGACTAAAAAGGCGCCGAGCTCGATCGACGCCTTGGGAGCCACGCCGCGCTCCTTGAGGAGCTCGCCGAGTACAACATCGCCCATGCCGAACCCCAGCGCAGGGAGGTCCAGCAGGCCGTCGTAGCGGCCACCCCCGGCGATCGCGCGCAGCGTCTTCTGGGCATCGAACAGCTCGAAGACAATCCCGGTGTAGTAGGCCAGGCCGCGCACGATCGTCAGATCGATCGCGACAAATTCTCCGAGGCCCATCGCTTCGAGCGCCTGCACCGCTTCACCCAGTGGCTCGGCCGCAGCGCCGGCTGCGGTGAGCGCATCCTTTCCACGAAGCCCGGCGACGTCAAAGACCGCCGCCGCTTCCGGTTTCCCGTATCCCGTTTCCCGAAGCATCTCCTCCAGGACGTTTTTCGGGACTCTCTCACTGCGATCGATGACCGCGAAGGCCGTGGCGAGCTGCGCCTCGGTCACGCCTCGAGACATGAGCAGCGACTTCAAGACACGCCGGTCCGAAACGCGCAGCTGCACATCCTTGGGCCCCAGGCCCAACGCCCGCATGATGTCCACAGCGGCCGCCATCAGCTCGGCATCGGCCAGCGGCGACGCCTCCCCGATGATGTCCATGTTCAGCTGGAAGTGCTCGCGTAACCGGCCGCGCTGCTGGCGCTCGTAGCGAAACAGCTGTGGGATCGAGAACCAGCGGATGGGCTTCTTGAGCGCCTGCACCCGGGCCGCCACCATCCGCGCGAGAGTGGGCGTCATTTCGGGCCGCAGGGCAACCTCCCGGTC
The DNA here is from genome assembly GCA_003221895.1 of Gemmatimonadota bacterium. Classification (GTDB taxonomy): domain Bacteria; phylum Gemmatimonadota; class Gemmatimonadetes; order Gemmatimonadales; family GWC2-71-9; genus 20CM-2-65-7. Next base: position 25,361 of record QHUJ01000046.1, read on the forward strand.
CCCCTTGTCCCGAAACGTATAGAGCTGCTGCACGATCTCCTCGCCGCTCTTTTTCGTGTACATCTCGAGCGATTCGAGCGGCGGCCCATCGTACTCCTCGAACCCATAGCGCCCGGCGACGCTGCGCCAGGTCGCAAAGAGGTGGTTTCGGAGGGTCAGATCTTCAGGGTAAAAATCGCGAAAGCCGGGTAGGGCTTTTCCTTGCATCGCAACAACTTAACCGACGGGCGCGAAGCCCGGCAAGCGAGCCATCGCGTCGCCGACGGTGTGAAACGATCCGGTTACGACGACGGTGCCGGCGCCCACCTGAATGTCGTCCAACGCATGCGCGAAGTCGGGATCGAAGTGCAAGAGCGCATCGACGTCCTCGAGCGACCAGCGCTGCATCACCGGAATCGAGGGAGGCACCGTCAACACGAGCTTGTCGACGGCGGGTCGCAACGTTTCGAGCATGCCGCGCCAGTCCTTGTCGTTGCGGATCCCGACCAGCGCGTGGACCGGACGCGGGAGCGGCGGATCGGCCGATAGAATCGCGGCGGCCACGACGTTCATGCCGTCGGGGTTGTGGGCGACGTCAAAGATCCACTTGCCCCGCACTTCAAAGCGACCGGGGATGTAGGCGTCGGCAAAACTGGCCGGAAAACTCTTTCCGACCGGACCGAACGGCTTCGGCAGGGCGTTCAGCACCGCATGTGCGACCAGCGCATTGGCGATCTGATGCCTGCCGCGCAGTCCCAAGTGCGTATCGCGCCTCGCCCGCAGCGTCGTGTCCACGGTGATGATCGGCTCCGCGCCGCGGCGCTTGGCCTCCTTCACCAGCTCTGCCTGGATCTCCGGATTCGACTCGCCGGTGATGAACGGGACCTTGGGTTTGGCGATGCCTGCTTTCTCGCGGGCGATGCCTTTGAGGTCGTTGCCCAGGTAGTCCGTGTGCTCGAGCGCGATCTTCGTCACCGCGCTGACCAGGGGCGTGAGAACGTTGGTCGCGTCGAGGCGGCCGCCCAGCCCTACTTCGATGACAGCGATATCGACGCCCCGCGCGGCGAGGTCGGCGAAGGCAATCGCGGTGGTCGCCTCGAAGAAGCTGGCATCGAGCCGCTCGATGTGCGGCCTGAGCTCCGCGGTCCATTGCGTGAATGCGGCTTCACTGATCGGCACGCCATTCACCGTGACCCGCTCGGTGGGGGAAACGAGATGAGGCGACGCGTACAGCCCGACGCGCCAGCCCTGCGTCTCGAGCTCATGGGCGACGAATGCGCAGGTCGAGCCCTTCCCGTTGGTTCCTCCGATGTGAATCGTGGGAAAGTGACGCTCGGGGCGGCCCAGCACGTCCAGGAGTCCCTCGGTCGGCCCGAGGCTCCATTTGATGCGACCGGCTTGTCTGGCGAAGAGGTACTGGCAGGCGTCTTCGAACGTCAGTCGGCGGCCTCAGCCGGCCACGCGCCGGTCATATGCCGCAGCAGCTGGGCGCCCGTGTCGCGCAGCTCGCCGCGCGGTACGACGGCGTCGATCATCCCATGCTCGAGCAGGAACTCGGCGGTCTGGAAGCCCTCCGGCAAGTCCTGGCCGATGGTCTGCTTGATCACCCGCGGGCCCGCGAAACCGATCACGGCGCCAGGCTCGGCGAGGATGAGATCGCCTTGCATGGCGTAGGAGGCCGATACGCCGCCGGTGGTCGGATTGGTCAGCACGGACACGAACGGCACACTCGCACCCTGCAGCTCGGCGATCACGACCGACGTCTTGGCCATTTGCATGAGCGACAGCACACCCTCCTGCATGCGGGCGCCGCCGGAGGCGGAGATGAGGATCAGGGGCGTTCGCTTGTCGATCGCGTGCCGAGTGAGCCGGGCGATCTTCTCCCCCACCACCGAACCCATCGAGCCACCCATGAAGGCGAAATCCATCACGCCGAGGCTGATCGACATGCCGTGCAGGCGGGCATAGCCCGTGCGGATAGCGTCCAACGGCCCCGCCTTCTTTATGGCGGCTTGTATGCGGTCGGCGTAGTTCTCGAATTTCAGGGGATCGGCGGACTTCAACGAGCCAAACAACTCGTGCCAGGAACCTTCATCGATCAGGAGATCGATGTATTCCTGCGCCGTAATTCGGCGATGGTAGCCGCAATTGGGACAGACATTCAGAGCGCGGACGAACCGCTCTTTGATGTCTACGTGGCCGCATTGATCACACTTTTCCCAGGCGTCTGCCGGGATCTCGAGCTTTACACGCTCGGAAGTGCGCGGCTTACGTTCTTTTTTGAACCAGGCCATTCGCGCCATAGAAGTGACGAAGCGCACAATCTGTGAGCGACTGTGCGCGGACGCCAGTCCCGACGACTTAACTCATTGTCCTAGTTCGCCATACCCGGACTGCCGGGATTCCCAAGCGACGCGCAACGCGATCCCGACGCCCAGCGAACACGCCAGCAAAAACGACCCGCCGTAGGAGAAAAACGGCAGCGGAATGCCGGTGATCGGCATCAGGTTCACGGTCATTCCCACGTTCTCAAAGATGTGCGTGAAGAACAGGCCCGCGATGCCGAACACGCACAAGCTGGAGAATGGGTCGGTCGCCCGCCGCGCGATGCGCAGCAAGGCAAAGAGCAGCCACCCGAACAACGCCAGGGCTACCAGTACGCCGACAAATCCCAGCTCCTCACCGACGATCGAGAAGATGAAGTCGGTATGCTGTGCCGGGAGGAAGGCCAGGCGTTTCTGGGTGCCTTCGGTGAACCCTTTTCCAAACAGACCCCCCGACCCGATGGCCACCTTTGACTGGATGACGTGCCAGCCCGCGGCCCGGGGATCGACGTCGGGGTTGAGAAACGCCAACAGCCGGTTCTGCTGGTATGGCGCCAAGCGATTCCACATCGGGAGCGCAATGACGCCGCCCAGCACGTTCAGGCCCATGATGGCGATGCTCTCCCACACGTAGGGCCGCCACCAGAGCAGGAGCACGGTGAGCACCGCAATCCAGGCGCCCCAGGCGACCGTGGAGAACGCCAGGGCGAGTCCGATGACGGGCGACGCGGCGAGGAGGAGCAGCGACGGCTTCGTGCCGGCCCAGAACAGCATGAAGAAGAGGATCGCCACAAACACGATCGCCGACCCCAGGTCGGGCTGCTTGAGCACCAGCAGACAGGGCAGTCCCGTGATCGCCGCTGGTGGGATCAGGTCGCGGATGCCTGAGGGTGCCTCGCGCAGTCCGGCCAGCCAGCGCGCCAGCATCAGGATGACGGCGAGCTTTGCCAGCTCGGCCGGTTGGCCAAACCGATGCCCGCCGATTGACAGCCACGACTTGGATCCGGCCGCCGTGCCTGCGCCGGTGCCGACGGCGAGTGTGAGGAGCAGGAGCAGGACGGTAATCGCATACGCGATCGGTGTGGCCCATTCGAGCATGCGCGGCGAAGTCCGGTACGTCAGCCAGGCGACAACGACGCACAGTCCCAACCAAATCAGCTGCCGCTGCCAGATGGTCGCAACGAATGTGGGCACGTCGGTCTGCCCGGCGGAGTAGAGCGTCGCCAGCCCGTAGAGGGCCAGTACGCTCACCGAGACGACGAGCGACTTATCGAGTTGGCGGACGCGGGAGAACACTGTCGCGGAGAATCGGAGTATCGCGTGGAATCGACGGGAGGGTGGGGGCCAACGTATCCAGCAACGGAGGAAGCTGGAACGGCTGCGGCGCGGAATCTGTGGGCACCGCGACCCGGATGTTCTGGAAGCGTTTGTCCTCGATCCCGAGGTAATGCGCGATCGTGCGCGCGACGAGCGGCGCCACCGCGGTGCCATGCTGGGCGAATTCAATGATCGCACCCACGACGATCTCCGGCTTGTCCGCCGGTGCGAAGCCGATGAACCAGCCGTGATCGGGCCCATGTGAGTTCTGGGCCGTCCCGGTCTTGCCCGCGATCGTCAGCGCGGCGAGGCGTGAACCGCGTGCCGTGCCCTCCTCGACCACCGCGATCATCGCACGTCGCAGCCAGGCGATCTGGTCCGCCGTCAGATCGAGCGACGTATTCTCGTTGCTGGTGGCGGCCTGGCGTACCACAAAGGGTGTGCGCAGCCGCCCGTCACTGGCGAGCTGCTGGTACAGCCGGACCATCTGCACCAGGGTCTGCGCGTTCTCTCCCTGTCCGATCGCGAGGTTCAGGGCGACCGCCGACGTCCAGCGTCGTGGCCCGTAGACGCGGTCGTAGTACTCCGGTCCAGTAGGAAACTCGGAGGGAATCTCTCCGGGGAGATCGATGCCGGTCCGGCCTCGGAAGCCCCACGCGTTCCCGTCCTCGAGCAGCGTTGTCACGCCGAGTTTGATGCCGAGCTGATAGAAGTAGACGTCGCAACTTTGCGCGATCGCTTCGGTGAGCGTCAGATCTCCGTGCCCGCGCGCGTTCCAGCACCGGAAGTAGCGGTTGCCGTACTGGAGCCCGCCGCGGCATGGAATGGGCATATGGCTCCGCGGGCCCACGATGCCGCGCTTCAGCGCCATCGCCGCGATCGCCAGCTTCCACGTCGATCCTGGTGGATAGCGCGCCTGGATCGCGCGATCGAGCAGCGGGTGCGCGGGACTCTCGCTGATGGTGCGCCAGTACGGCGCCGAGACACCGCCGACGAACGCGTTGGGATCGAAGCTCGGCGCGCTGTAGAGGGCGAGGACCTCGCCGGTGTTGGGATTGAGCGCGAGGACCGCGCCGCGCTGACCGGGAGGGAAGATCTTCGAGATGAATTGCTGCAAGCCGAGATCGATCGTCGTGTGGAGATCGGTGCCCGGCACCGGATTGAGGTTGGCGGCCGCCTCCGCATCGCGCACCATCTGACCTTTCGCACTCACTTCGACGAACCGCACGCCTTCCGAGCCGCGCAGCGAGTCGTCGTACTCGCGCTCCAGCCCATCCTTGCCGACCAGCCCGCCGAGCCGCACCATCGCGAAGCGCCGCGTGGCCCGCTCGACTTCCGTCACCTCGCCCACGTAGCCGACGAGATGAGCGACCACCGCCGTGTCAGGATACCAGCGCTTCGGCTCGGCCTGAATCAGCAATCCGGGAATCGCGACGCGGCGTTCTTCGAGCGCGGAGACGACACTGAATCGCGCGTCGCCCAGCACGAGGGCCGGCTGGTACGGCGCGCGATGGGCGCGCTGAATGACGCGCTCGATGGCCGCGCTGTCGATGTTGGCGATGGAGGCGATGGCCGCGAGCGTCGCGCGCAGAACCGGCTCGGGGCCGGGCAGGAGCGAGACGGTGTAGCCGGGGACGTTCTCCGCGAGCACGCGCCCGTTGCGGTCGTAGATGAGCCCGCGTGGTGCGGGCAGCGGAATCGGCCGCAGGCGGTTGGTCTCCGATTGCAGCTGATACTTGCCGTGACCGAGGATCTGGGTGCGGAAAAACCACAAGACGAGAAGGGCGAGCACGAACCAGACAACGAGCCGCGCCATTCCGAGGCGGCGGTCGAGCAGATACGGATGGAACGAGCTCACGCGATCCTCCGGCGTGGGGGCGACAGCCACCCACGGAAGAACCACAGGACCACGACACCGACCAGCGCCGTCGACAAACCCTGCAGCGGCGACCACACGAGCAGCTCCCAGGCGACCTGCGTGCTCTGGAGCCGGCCCGAGACCAGCAGCAGGATGAGATTCCTGATCCACGTGCCGGCAAAGAACACGCACGCCCGTACGAACACGTGCTCGGCGAAGAACACCGCCTTCGACCACGACGACATGAATCCCACGATGGTATGCGCGAGCGCTCCGGCGCCAAAGCTCGCGGGCGTGAGCGCATCGCGGAGCAGGCCGACAATGAAGCCCGCGGCGGCGCTGCGGCCGGGCTCGGCGCGAATCGTGTAGATGAGCAGCGCGAGCAGCAGGAAGTCCGGCGCCACGCGGTCACCGCCCAACCGGCTGCGGACCGTGAACTGCATCAACACGAGCAGCGTCATGATGATGGGATAGCGGTAGCGGTCCGTGCGTCTCATCTCGGCGGCGCCTCACTGGGAAGGGCACTGTCCGTCGGTACCGTGAACGCGTTGCGCAGATCGGATCCTGCGGCGCGCGGCGAGGTCAGAATCATCACGTGAGACAGGGCGGCGGGCTGAACCACCGGCCGCACGAGATAGGTCCTGCCCCATCCCTTCTCCTCGCCCGCGGGCCCGACGACGACCCCGATCGGGATCCCCCGTGGAAAGACCCCGCCGAGTCCCGAGGTCACGATCACGGTACCGGCCTGCACCTGCTGGCGGTACAGCACGCCCTGCAGCTCGAGCAGCCAGACCCGTGGGCCATCGGCCCCGTGCGGTGCCGCGATGCCCACGACGCTGCCGTCACTGGCGATCGCACTGGCGCGGAATTCGGGATGCGCCCAGCTCAGGACCACGCTCGTGTGCTCGTCGACCGTGGCGACCAGTCCCACGAGGCCCTCGGGACTGACGACCGCCGACAGCGGGCGGACCCCTTCGCGCTTCCCGGCCGAGACCACAAAACTGAGAGGATTCGTCGGTTCGGGCTGGTGCAGGATTTCGGCGGGCACGTAGCCGCTCCCGAGATGACTGCTGAGACCGAGCAGGCTGCGCAGGCGGGCGTTTTCGCTGCGCAGCTCGGGCAAGAAGGTCGCGGCCAGCGCGACCGAATCCCGCTGCGCGACCACGGCATCGTAGCGAGCTCGCGCCGCCGCCAGCAGCTCCGTTTGCCGCTGCAGGAACAGAAACGGCGCGAGCACGCTCTGCCGCAGTCCCTGGGCAAGTGGGTCGCGCCATTCGTCAGGAAGGCTCAGCGCGGCAATCGACAGTCCCACGCAGGCGATGAAGAGCAGCGTGTCCGCGCGCGAAGCGTAGCGATCTGTGCCGATCGCCATGCGGCTAGGTGGTCAGGACGTTGCGGTACTTCTCGGGAGCGTCGAGGATCCGCCCCGCCCCACGCACCACACAGGTCATGGGGTCCTCGTCCAGGTGAATCGGCAACCCGGTCTCCTGCTGCAGCAGGAGGTCGAGCCCGCGGATCAGCGCGCCGCCGCCGGTCATGACGATGCCGCGGTCGACGATATCCGACGCGAGCTCGGGCGGCGTAATCTCCAGGGCGCGCCGCACCGCGTCCACGATTTGCTGAATGGGTTCCTGTACCGCTTCGCGAATCTCACTCGAGTGCACGCGCACGATCTTGGGAATGCCGGACACGAGATCGCGACCCTTCACTTCCATCTCGCGCTCTTCACCGATCGGCGCCGCGGAGCCGATTTGAATCTTGATCTGCTCCGCCGTCGGCTCGCCAATCAGCAGGTTGTAGTTCTTGCGCATGAACTGCACGATCGCCTGATCGAGCTCGTCGCCGCCGGTGCGGATCGACGTGTCGGACACGATGCCCGACAATGCGATCACGGCGATTTCCGTCGTGCCGCCGCCGATGTCGATCACCATGTTCCCCGTCGGCGTCTCGACCGGCAGCCCGACCCCGATTGCGGCGGCCATCGGCTCGGCGACCATGTACACTTCCTTCGCGCCCGCCGATTGCGCGGAGTCGCGCACCGCGCGCTTCTCGACCTCGGTGATGCCGCTCGGCACACAGACGATGACTTTGGGACGAACCCGAAAGAGATGGCGATCGA
>QHUJ01000123.1 GCA_003221895.1 Gemmatimonadota bacterium
TGGGGCATCGTGGGTCGCAACGGCTCCGGCAAAACCACGCTCTTCCGGCTGCTGACCGGCGAGCTCGCGCCCACTCGCGGCAGCATCGCGCGCGCGTCCAGCCTGCGCGTCTCGCTGCTCGAGCAGCACCGCGACTATGGCGCCGCGACGACGGTGTGGGAGGCTGCGGCAGGGGAGCTCGCCGAGCTGCTGGCGCTGGAGCAATCGCTGGTGAGGCAGGCCGCTGATCTCGCCCATGACGCCTCGCCCCGCGCGCTGGCAAAATACGGCGAGGACCTCGAGCGCTTCGAGCGCGAAGGGGGCTACGCGGTGACGGCGCGCATCGACGCGGTGCTGCACGGTCTCGAGTTCGATCCCGCACAAGCCCGCGTCACGCCCCTCTCCGCCCTGAGCGGTGGTGAGCTCGGCCGTCTCGGCCTCGCGCGCCAGCTGATGACCACCGCGGACGTCTTGCTGCTCGACGAGCCGACCAATCACCTCGATCTCGAAACCACGCGCTGGCTCGAGGAGTATCTCGCGGCGAGCGAGCGCACCGTGTTGCTCGTGAGCCACGACCGCGCATTCCTGTCCGCGACCGTGGATCACGTGCTGCATCTCGAGGGTGGCACAGCCACGCCGTATTCGGCCGGTTACACCGACTTTGTCGCTCAGCGCGCCGAGCGCCGGCTCGCGCAGCAGCGCGCGTACGACCAGCAGCAGCGCGTCATCGCGCATGAGAAGGACTACATCGCGCGCAACATCGCGGGGCAGAACACCCGGCAGGCCAAGGGCCGGCGCAAGCGGCTCGAGCGGCTGCCGCGGCTCAGCCCCGTGATCGGCGCGGAAGGAACGATGGCGGTGCGCTTCGAGGTGCCGGAGCGCGGCGGCGATCAGGTCGTGAGCGCGAAGAACGTGAGCCTGGGCATCGGCACGCGCACTCTCGTCGAGCGCTTCAGCGGGACGCTGGAGCGGACCGGCGTGCTGGGGATCATCGGGCGCAATGGCTCGGGAAAGTCCACGCTGCTGCGCGCACTGCTGGGCGAGCATCCTACGCAGGGCGGCGAGCTGCGGCTCGGCTCGTCGATCACGGCCGGCTACTATCGTCAGGATCTCTCGCAGGTGCCATTGGATCGCACACTGTACGACGTGATCGCGGAGCTCAGGCCTAAATGGGAGCGCGGTCGCATCCAGGGACACCTGGGGCGCTTCGGCTTTTCTGGGCAGGAGGTGCAGCGGCGTGCCGCCTCACTGTCGGGCGGTGAGCGGGCGCGCGTCGCGCTGGCGATTCTGATGCTCTCAGGCGCGAATCTCCTGGTGCTCGACGAGCCGACCAATCATCTCGACGTGGAATCGATCGAAGCGCTCGAGGACGCGATCGAGGCATACGACGGCACGGTCATCCTGGTGAGCCACGACCGCGCCCTCCTGCGCGCCCTCACGACGCGGATCTGGATCCTGCACGAGCGGCGTGTGACTGAATTCACCGCCGGCTTTGAAGAGTGGGAAGAAGTGAGCGCCGAGCGCGGCCATGCCGCGGCCGTGAGCGCCGCGGAGGAACAGGCGCTGCGGCAAGTCCATGAGCATCAGCGAGTCGCGCCTGCCACCACGAGCGACCCGCGCAAGGAGCTGCGCCGCGCGCAGCAGGAGCTTATCGAGGCCGAGGCGGGTGTAACGAAGCTCGAGGCAGAGGTCGCGCGCCTTGTCGCGGCGCTGGAGAACCCGGCGCTCTATACGCAGGCCAATGGCGCGCGGACGGCCCACGAGCTCGGCGCGCAGCTCGAGACGCTCAAGCGCGACCTCGACGCGGCGCTCGAGCGCTGGACGCGTGCGACGGAGCAAGTCGAGATGCGCGCGCCGCGATAAGGCGTAGCTTCTCTGGCATGCGCAACCGACTGTTTCCCGTACTCCCCGCGCTCTTGCTGGCTGTCACGGCCGGCACCAGCGCTGCCCAGACCTCGTTGCAGCTCCGCTGGGAGCTGATGAGCGACAGCATCGCCACGAGCTGGGCCAGCTCGCGTGTGCAGTTCACACTCACAAATCGCGATACCAAGCCGCTCCCAAAAAGCGGCTGGGCCATTTACTTCAGCGCGCTTCACTCGGCCCAACCCGACAGTGGCGCGGCGTTCCACATCCAGGACGTCATGGCCGACCTGCACCGCATCGTTCCTGGCAGCGGGTTCGCCGGGCTCGCGCCCGGCGCGTCGATCAAGATTCCCTACCTTACTGACCTCCTGCTCAATCGCAGCTTCGCTCCGTCCGGCCCGTACATCGTGTTCGACAGCGCAAACGGTGTCAGCGTGCCCTTGAGCGACTACGTCGCAGCGCCATTCGAACGGACGGTGGGTGCCGTGACGCCCGATCTCCAGTACGCACGCGACTCGGTCGTGCGCGATATCCCGGTGGGCGAACTCCCACCCGTGTTTCCAACGCCGGTGCAGGTGACACGGGGGGAGGGCGCGGGACAACTTCGTCTGGCCGCGCTGCCGCCAATCGCGGCACCGCCCGATCTCGCCAACGAGGCGCGGTTCGCTGCCGAGTATCTCCAGCCGTACGTCAAGGAGGGGAAGACCAGCGCCGCCTTCCGACTCGAAGTGGGTCCTGTCGAGGGCCAATCCTCACCTGAGGCGTATGAGCTCGTGATCGATCCGGCGACAGGTGTGCGCATCGTCGGTGTCTCACCGGCGGGTGTCTTCTATGGCCTGCAGTCGCTCCGGACGCTGCTGACGCCGCCCACGAAAGGTTCAGGCGTGGTCTTGCCGGCGCTGCGCGTGGTGGACGCGCCCCGATTCGGCTACCGCGGTTTCATGCTCGACGTCGCCCGCAACTTCCACCCGAAGGCCGCGGTGTTGCGCACGCTCGACCTGATGGCGCGCTACAAGCTCAACGTCTTCCACATGCACCTCACGGATGACGAGGGCTGGCGCGTCGAGATAGCCGGTCTGCCCGAGTTGACGACGGTGGGCGCGCGACGCGGCCACACGCTCGACTCCAAAGCGTTCTTGCAACCGGCGTTCGGCTCGGGACCGCTAGTCGGGCGACCGTTCGGCAGCGGATTCTTTTCGCGTGCCGACTACATCGGGATCGTGCGCTACGCGGCGGCGCGACACATCGAAGTGATCCCGGAGATCGAAATGCCGGGTCACGCGCGTGCCGCGATCAAGTCGATGGACACTCGTGCGGAATACCGGCTGAGCGATCCGGAGGACCGCTCGGTCTACGAGTCGGTCCAAGGCTACCCCGACAACGTGATGAACCCGGGGCTCGAATCGACGTATCGGTTCATCGAGAAGGTCGTGACTGAGCTTGCGGCGATGCACCGTGAGGCCGGTGCGCCACTACGCCACATCCACATGGGCGGAGATGAAGTGCCCGCCGGCGTTTGGGCCGGATCGCCCGCCGTCCAGGCGTTCATGCAGGCGCACAGTCTCACAAACGTGGACGATCTCTGGTTCGCCTTCTACGGCCGGGTAGAGCAGATCCTCAAAGCGCAGGGCCTCACGCCTGCGGGGTGGGAAGAGATCGCGGTCCGTAAGACGCGGCGCGATGGACGCGCCGTCAACATCCCCAATCCCCAATTCGCCGAGCGCGGCTGGCGCGCCTACGTGTGGAACAACGTCGCCGGCTGGGGCGCCGAGGACCTGGCGTATCGGCTGGCAAACGGCGGCTACGAAGTCGTGCTCAGTCCCGTCACCAACTACTACTTCGATCTCGCGTGGAATCAGAACCCGGAGGAGATCGGACTCGACTGGGGCGGCTACATCGACATGGAGAAGCCCTTCGAGTTCATCCCGTTCGACTACTACCGCAACACGCGGGTCGACAGGCGCGGCAATCCCTTGCCCGCCGGGGTATTCGTCGGCAAGGACCGGCTCACCGACTACGGGCGCAGTCACATCGTCGGAATCCAGGGCAACCTGTGGTCGGAGACGCTTGGGGGTGACGGACGACTCGACTACATGATCGTGCCGAAGCTCTTCGGGCTCGCCGAGCGCGCGTGGGCGCCCGATCCGACCTGGGCTACAGAGAAGGACTCGGCCAAGGCCGATTCGCTCTATCGCGAAGACTGGTCGCGTCTCGTGAACGTGGTGGGTAAGCGCGAGCTGCCGCGGCTCGATCGTGAAGTCGCCGGGCTCAATTACCGGATCCCGACGCCTGGCCTGCGAGTCCAGGGGACTGTCGTGAACACCAGCCTCGAGCTACCGGGGTTCACGCTGCGCTACACGACCGACGGGACCGACCCGAGCGCGAAGAGTCCCGTGGTGCGCGGTCCGATTCCCTTGCGCGGGACAATTCGCGTCGCCGCGTTCACCGGGGCGGGGCGAAAGGGTCACACGGCGAGCGTGAAAGCGCCCTAAACTCGCCCGATTGGGGTGGCCACCGTAGCTTCTCCCGTGTGAGCAGCTATCGCTACCCCGACAGCCACGTCTTCTACCGCAAGCTGTCGCATGAGTATCCCAAAATCGTGCGCGGCGAAGGGTGCTGGCTCATCGACGAGCGCGGCAAGCGCTACATCGATGCCGTCGGCGGTGCCTATGTCGCCAACCTGGGCCACTCGAATCCCGAGATCGCGAACGCTCTCGCCGAGCAAGCGCGGCAGTTCGGCTACATCTCCGGCACACAGTTCACCCACGGCCCCGTCGAAGACCTCGCCAGCGAGCTGGCCGAAACGCTGCCGGTCGATCTGTCCAAGCTCTACTTCCTTTGTAGTGGATCGGAGGCGGTCGAGGCGGCCCTGAAGCTCGCGCGCCAGTACTGGGTGGACCGCGGCCGGCCCAGCAAACACCGCATCATCGCCCTCGGCCCCGGCTATCACGGCAGCACCCTGCTCGCCCTGTCGGCGTCCGCACGCGAGGCGCACAAGGCCCCGTTCCGGCCGTGGCTGGTGGACGTACACCGCATTCCCGCGCCCTATCCCTATCGCTGCGAGTGCGGCGGCCGCAGCGCTACGTGTCCCGTCTGCAGTGCCGGCGTGCTCGAAGCAGCGATCGAGCAGCTCGGCGCCGAGAACGTCGCGGCCTTCATCGCCGAGCCGGTGGGCGGGTCATCGACCGTCGCATCGACACCGCGTCCGGACTACTTCAAGCGCGTCCGCGAGATCTGCGATCGCCACGATGTCTTGTTCGTGGCGGATGAGGTGCTCGTCGGCATGGGGCGGACCGGAACGTGGTGGGCGATTGAGCCGTACGGCGTGACCCCCGATATCCTGACGCTGGGTAAGGGCATTTCCGGTGGGTACGCGGCACTCTCCGCGATTGCCGCGCCGGAGCGAATCGTGAATGTCGTGGCGAAGGCCGCCGGCAGTTTCATCCATGCGCAGACGTTTTCACACCATCCGGTGGGCTGCGCCGCCGGCGTCGCGACGGTCCGCTACCTGAAGCAACACAAGCTGGTCGAGCGGTCCGCGAAGCTGGGTCGAGTGCTGCACGAGAAGCTCGCCGCGATCGCGAAACTGCCCTACGTGGGAGAGGTGCGCGGGCGCGGCTTGCTGGCCGGGATCGAGTTCGTCGCAGACACGGGGACCCGCGCGCCATTCCCGCGAGCGAAGAAGTTCGCCGAACGATTCTCCGATGCGGCCATCGACGCGGGCGTAACGGTCTGGGCGAACGTGGGGCACGCGGACGGCACGAATGGTGACGCCGCGCTCATCGCGCCGCCGTTCATCATCACAGAGCAGGAGATCGACGAAATCGTGAGTCGGCTGGCTCAGGCGCTTGAAGCGACGATCAAGCAACAATGACCGCAACAGCGCTGACAACCTCAAAAATCACCTACACGTCGGCGAACGTGGACTGGGAGCAATTCCATCGGCAGTTCGACGAGGCGCTCGGACTCGTCCGTGGCCAGTTGGGACGCGAATATCCGCTATACATCGGCGCTGAGGCCGTCAGTTCGACGGCCAACCCCATCGTCGACCGATCGCCGATCGACACGCGCGTGGTATTGGGACGATTCGCTGTTGCCACCGGCGAGCATGTGGACCGCGCCGTGGCGGCCGCCCGCGCGGCGCAACTCGCCTGGGCGCGCCGGGACTGGCGAGAGCGCGTCACCACGCTGCGTCGCGCTGCGGCGCTGATCCGGGAGCGCAAGTTCGAGCTCGCGGCGATCATGAGCCTCGAGGTGGGGAAGAGCAGGCTCGAGTCGATGGGTGACGCCGAGGAGTCGGCAGATCTCATCGATTATTACTGCCAGCAGGTGGAAGACGCGGGCGGCTTTGTGCGCCAGATGGCCAACGTTACGCCGGTCGAGCGCAACACCGATGTGCTGCGCCCCTACGGCGTGTTTGCCTGCATCGCGCCCTTCAACTTTCCGCTCGCGCTCTCCACGGGGATGTCGTCCGCTGCGCTCGTCGCCGGCAACACGGTCGTCTATAAGCCGGCCGAGGACGCGCCGTGGACGGGGCTCAAGTTGTACGAGGTGTATCGTGATGCGGGGCTGCCCGCCGGTGCGTTCAATTACCTGTCAGGGCACGGCTCGGAAGCGGGTGAAGCCCTGTGGCGGCATCGGGGCGTCGACGGAGTGGTGTTCACCGGCTCAAAGGACGTGGGGCTGAAAATCCACCAGGGCCTCTCCAACCGGTGGATCAAACCGTGTCTGCTCGAGCTCGGCGGCAAGAATGCGGCGATCGTCATGGAGACGGCCGATCTGGATGCAGCGGCGGAAGGCGTGGCGCGCTCGGCGTTCGGTCTGCAGAATCAGAAATGCAGTGCGACATCGCGTGTCTACGTACACGAGAACGTCGCGCAGTCCTTCATCGCGAAGCTCCTCGAGAAAACGAAGGCGTTGCGCATCGGCGACCCGACCGAGCGCGATGTCTCCTTTGGTCCCGTGATCAACGCGGAGTCGGTCGCGAAATTCCAGCGTGCCGTTGCCCGGGCGCGCAAAGAAGGCGAAGTTCTGACCGGCGGCGACCGGCTGACCAGCCAGCCGTTGGCACGCGGCCACTACGTCGCGCCTACAATCGCGAAGCTGCCGCTCACCTCGACCCTTTTTCTCGACGAACTGTTCGTCCCCTTCCTCGCCGTCGGCATCGTTGCGGGGATAGAAGAGGCAATAGCCGAAACCAACAAGACCGAGTACGGTCTCACCGCGGGCATCTTCTCACAGCGGGACAGCGACATCGCGCGGTTCTTCGACGAAGTGGAGGCGGGCGTGTGCTACGTGAATAAGCGCACCGGGGCGACGACAGGCGCGTGGCCGGGCGCGCAGCCGTTCACGGGCTGGAAAGGATCGGGCTCGACAGGGAAGGGCGGTTGCGGTCCCTACTACGTCGCCCAATTCATGCGCGAACAGAGCCGCACGGTGATCGACACATGACGACGGCGACCGCCTCCCGGGACTACCCGCGCATCGTCGTTCCGCCCCCCGGTCCCAAGGCCCGCGCGATCGTGGAGCGCCAGGACCGCTTTGCCTCGACGTCCTATCCCAAGGAATACGCGCTCGCGGTGGCCCGCGGGCAGGGGCCGATGGTCGAAGACGTCGACGGCAATCGCTTCCTCGATTTCATGGCCGGGATTGCGGTCGCGTCCACCGGCTACGGGCATCCCAAAGTCGTGAAAGCCGTGCAGGATGCGGCGGCGCGCTTCCTTCATATCTGCGGCAGTGACTTCTATTACGAGAGCTTTGCCGCGCTGTGCGAGCGGCTCGCGCAGCTCGCCCCGGGTACGAGTAAGAAACGGGTGTTCCTGGCCAATTCGGGGACCGAAGCGGTGGAAGGGGCCATCAAGCTGGCGCGACATTCCACCGGCCGGCCGGCGATCATCGGATTCCTCGGCGCGTTTCACGGCCGCAGTTATGGCGGCTTGAGTCTCACCGCCAGCAAAGCGGTGCAGCGCCTCGGCTTCGCGCCGTTCCTCCCGGAAATCCATCACGTGCCGTACGGGTATCGCTATCGCTGCGAGTACTGCCGCGGCGAGCAGGCCTGCAATCGACGCTGCGTGTCTTGGATCGAGCAGGAGTTGTTCACGAAGAAAGTCCCGCCCGAGAGCGTGGCGGCGATTTTCGTCGAGCCGATCCAGGGCGAGGGTGGCTACGTCGTGCCACCCGCCGGTTATCTCCGCGATCTGCGCGAGTTATGCGACCGCTACGGCATCCTGCTCGTCGCCGACGAAGTGCAATGCGGTGTGGGGCGCACCGGCAAGATGTGGGCGTGCGAATATGAAGGAATAGAGCCCGACATCCTGCTCTCGGCGAAGGGCCTTGGCAGCGGGATGCCGATCGGCGCGATCATCGCCAAAGAGTCGATCATGAAGTGGAAGCCGGGTGCGCACGGGACGACGTTCGGCGGGAACCCGGTCTGCTGCGCCGCCGCGCTCGCGACGCTCGACATCGTCGAGAAGGAGCTGCTGCCCAAGGTGAGCAAGATGGGCGAGCGGCTCATAAGCGGTGCGCGCAAGCTCCAGGACAAGTACGCCGTCATCGGAGACGTGCGGGGGCGGGGACTGATGGTAGGCGTGGAGTTCGTGAAGGACCGCGAGACGCGCGAGCCCGCTCCCGACGTCCCGCGCGAGCTCGTGGACCGCGCCTTCAAGAAAGGCCTCCTGCTGCTGGGGTGCGGCAAGAGCTCGCTCCGGCTCGCGCCGCCGCTCGTCGTGGACGAGTACGACGTAGACACCGCCCTCCGGATCATCGACGAGTGCCTGCACGAGATGTCGGACTAGCGTCAAAAGTCGTGTCGCTGCGGGACGCTGTCGCGCGCCATGTGCACGACGGCGACGTTGTTGTCATCGAAGGCTTCACCCATCTCATTTCGTTCGCCGCGGGCCATGAAATCATCCGGCAGCGGCGCCGCGACCTCACGCTGTGCCGGCTGACGCCCGATTTGATCTACGACCAGATGATCGCGGCGGGGTGCGCGAAGAAGCTCGTGTTTTCGTGGGCGGGCAACCCCGGGGTGGGATCGCTGCACGCCTTTCGCCGGGCGGCCGAGGGCGGCACGCTCGAGCTCGAGGAATACTCGCACTTCGGCATGGTGGCGCGTTTCTCGGCCGGGGCGGCGCGGCTGCCGTTCTGGTCGCTGCGCGATTATGCCGGCACTGATATCCCGCAGGCGAATCCACGCATCAAGTCGGTCACCTGTCCGTATACGGGCGAAGCGCTGGCGACCGTGCCCGCGCTCAATCCCGACGTCACGATCGTCCACGCGCAGCGCGCCGATCCTCAGGGCAACACGCAGATCTGGGGCCTGCTCGGCGTCCAGAAAGAAGCGGCGTTTGCCTCGCGACGCGTGATCGTGGTCGTCGAAGAGCTGGTCGATGAGACGGTCATCAGGTCCGACCCGAACCGAACGCTGATTCCGGCGTCCATTGTCGACGCGGTAGTAATCGAGCCGTGGGGGGCGCACCCGTCATACGCGCAGGGCTACTATGACCGGGACAACGACTTCTACGTCGCCTGGGACGGAATCTCGCGCGACGGTCAGTCGCTGGACCGGTTTCTCGACGAATTCGTGTACGGTGTGCGCGATCGCGCGGAGTACATGCAGAAGCAGCCGGATCTCGCCGACCGGCTCAAGGCGCGCGCGCGGTTCTGCGCCGGAGTCAATTACGGGTTCTGATTCCTACAGTCCGGACGAGATGATGACCGTCGTCGCCGCTCGAGAGCTGCGCGACGGCGAGGTCGTGTTTGTAGGCATCGGATTGCCGAACCTCGCCTGCAATCTCGCGCGCCGGACCCATGCGCCACACCTCGTGCTGATCTACGAGTCGGGGGCAGTCGGCGCAGCACCGGAACGGCTGCCGGTCTCGATCGGCGACCCCGCGCTCGTGACGGGCTCGCTGATGGTGTGCGGGATGGCCGATGTGTTCCAACTCTTTCTCCAAAACGGTCGCATCGAGGTCGGCTTTCTGGGCGGCGCACAGGTCGACCGCTACGCCAACATCAATACGACCGTCATCGGATCATACGAGCGGCCCACGGTCAGGCTCCCGGGATCGGGCGGCGCCGCGGAGATCGCGCTGCACGCGCAGCGCGTCGTGATCATCGCGAAGCTTTCACCCAGAGCATTTCCGGAACGCGTCGACTTCGTGACGAGTCCCGGCCGGCGGGTGAAGCGCGTGATCACCGACAGGGGTGTGCTCGAGCCCGACGGTCCCGGTGGAGAGCTGATGCTGACGGCACTCTATCCAGGTGTGCAACAGTCGGACATCGAAGCAGGCGTCGGTTGGCAGCTGCGCAGCCGTCCGACGCTCGAGTGTGTGGATCCGCCCACCAGGAGTGAGCTTCAGTTGTTGCGTGAAGTCCTCGACCCCAAGCGGCTCTACCTCAAGGGATGATCCTCGCCGCCGCCCTCGCGCTGCTCGTGCAGGGCAAGACCGATTCGCTTGCTGCGCGCGTCAAGCAGCTCGCGGACTCGTATCTGGTGGCCTATTTCGAGCGTCACCCCGATGAGGCGACACTCGATGGCGTCGCCAACGGACCGCACGATCGCCTGCCCGACAACTCGCCGGCCGCTCTCGCCCGCTGGCAGCAACGGGAGGACGCCTGGCTGGCGCAGCTCAAGGGCATCAATCCGGGAAAGCTCGCCGGGCGACCGGAAGCGATCTCGTACGGGATCATGCGCGACGCGATTGAAGGGTCGATCGCCACGCGCGTCTGTCGCTTCGAGCTGTGGAGCGTCGCGCACACGGGGGGCGGTTGGCTGGCGACGATCACGTCCTTGGCGACGCTGCAGGGCGTGGGGAGCGATGAGGCACGCCGCCAGACGCTGGCGCGCTGGCACGCCGTACCGGCGTACATCGAGACCGAGACGGCGAACCACCGTGAGGGTCTGCGGCGTGGCTACTCGGCCCCGCGCCACAACGTCGAGATCGCGCTGCAAGAGCTCGACACCCTCCTCGCCACGCCGACCGAACAGTCGCCACTCTATGACCCTGCGCGGCGTGACTCCACCCCTGAGTTTCGGGCCGAGCTGACGCGCATCCTCGAGATGGACATCATGCCGGCGATGCGGCGTTATCGCGAGTTTCTGGCCAACGAGTATCTCGGGCGCGCTCGAACCTCCATCGGGGTGTCGGACAACCCGCACGGCTCCGACTGCTACCTGGCGAGCATTCGCGCGACGATCGGCCTTCCCCTCACGCCCGATTCCATTCACAAGCTCGGCGAGGCGACCGTCGAGGAGCTCGAGGACTCGATGCAGGCAATCGCGGTCCGCTCGTTCGGCACGAGCGATGTCTCGCGAGTCCTGCAGCACTTGCGCGTCGATAGCGCCTACACCTTCCACACGCGTGACGAGATGCTCGCCGCGGCGCGCGACGCGCTGCAGCGGGCGCGCGAGGCAATTCCGCGGTGGTTCGGGCGACTGCCGCGCGCGCCGGTCGTGGTGGAGCCGTACCCCGCATTTCGGGAGCGGCAGAGCGTGGGGGAATGGAATCCGCCTGCCGAGGACGGCAGCCGGCCGGGGATCTATTACCTGTCGACGTATGATCCGCGACACAAATCGCGCGCCGACCTCGAGCCGCTGTCGTTCCACGAGACGATCCCCGGTCATCACTTACAGGGAACGATTGCGCTGGAGCGCGGCGACACCATTCCCGCCATCGCGCGCTACTTCTGGTCGCCCGGCATGGGGGAGGGTTGGGCCGAGTATGCCGAGCAGCTGGCGGACGAGATGGGGCTGTATTCGTCCGACACAACGCGCCTCGGCATGCTGGCCGACATCACGCTGTCGGCCACGTTGCTGGTCGTGGACACCGGGATCCACTGGTTCGGATGGACCCGCGCGCAGTCGATCGATTACATCCGGGAACACACGCGCGTGCCGCTGCTGCGGGCAGAAGTCGGCGTCGATCGCTACCCGGTCTGGCCGGCCCAGGGGTTGGCCTATGGAATCGGCCGGCTCGAGATCCGCCGGCTCCGCGCGTTCGCCGAGCGCAGGCTGCGGGGCAAGTTCGACATCCGCGCGTTTCACGACCATGTGTTGGAGAACGGCGCCGTCCCGTTGCCACTCTTGCGCGACAACATCGAGCGATGGGTCGCCGCCTCGCGCTAGCGCTCGCACTCCTCCCCGCCTGCCTGCAAGCGCAGCGCGAGGGGGTGCTCAAGCAGGTCGATGTGCCGCATCCCTATTACTGGCGCGAGATGTACGTCCCTCAGGTCACGAGCGGTCCCAGCTCGGCCACGTGGTCACCGGACGGAACCGAGCTGATCTACTCGATGCAGGGCACGCTGTGGCGGCAGCGGATCGGATCGGACACCGCGCGGCAGCTGACGTCGGGACCAGGGTATGACCATCAACCCGACTGGTCGCCTGACGGCCGGTCGGTGGTCTTCACCCGCTACGCGCACGACGCCATCGAGCTGCAGCTGCTGGATATCGCATCCGGCGACGTCACATCACTCACCAACAATCAGGCCGTCAACCTCGAGCCGCGCTGGTCACCCGACGGGACGCGCATCGCGTTCGTCTCGTCGGTCTACAACCGTCGCTGGCACATCCTTGTCCTGAGCCGCGAAGCGGCGAAGGATCTGCTTTTTGGTGAGCCCGTGCGGCTCACCGAGGACAACGACAGCAAGCTGCCACGGTACTACTACAGCCGGTGGGATCACTACATCTCGCCGGCGTGGTCGCCCGACGGCAGCGAAATCATGTTCGTGTCGAACCGCGGGCACATTCACGGCAGCGGCGGATTCTGGCGCATGGCGGCAAAGCCGGGTGCCCCGATGCGCGAGCTGCGCTACGAAGAAACGACCTGGAAGGCGCGGCCCGACTGGTCGCCCGACGGCAAGCGCGTGGTCTACAGCTCCTACCTGGGGCGGCAGTGGAATCAGCTTTGGTTGATGACGAGTGAGGGCGGCGATCCTTTCCCGTTGACCTACGGCGAATTCGATGCAACCGCACCGCGGTGGTCTCGCGATGGTAAGAGGATCGCCTACATCGCCAACGACTCGAGCCCTGAAGGGCTCTGGGTCATCGATGTGCCTGGTGGCAGAAGGCAGCAGGTCGAGGCACGGCAGCGCGTTTATCACGGCGCGGTGGGAACGCTGCGGCTCGAGATTGTAGACCAGGCCGGGCGCAGAATCTCCGCCCGGATCTCGGTGACGGGCCCGGACGGCCGTGGCTATTCGCCGGACGACGCATGGCGACATGCCGACGAGGCATTCGACCGCTCCGAGCGACAGTTCGAGTATTCGTACTTCCATTCGAACGGCTCGTCCACGCTCACGGTGCCCGTGGGGCAGATGCACGTCGAGGTGTGGCGCGGCCCGGAATATCGTGTCGCTCGTGCCGATGTGAACGTGCCGGCGGGGACCGCTACAACGCGCCGGATCATCCTCAGTCGACTCGACAACCTGCCGGCGCGCGGCTGGTGGAGTGGAGATCTGCACGTCCACATGAACTACGGCGGCGCCTATCGCAACACGCCGAGCCATCTCGCGTTTCAGGCGCGTGCGGAAGATCTGCACGTGGTCGAGAATCTGATTGTGAACAAGGAGCAGCGGATTCCCGACATCGGCTACTTCCGGGTGGGCCCCGATCCGGTGTCGGGCGCGACCTTCCTTCTTATGCACGGGCAGGAATTCCACACGAGTGTCTGGGGACACATGGGGCTGCTCGGGCTCAAGTCCCACTATCTCATTCCCGAGTACGTGGGCTATCCGAACACTCCCGCGGCCAGTCTCTATCCGCACAATGCCGCCATTGCCGACCTCGCGCACGAGCAAGGCGCACTCGTGGGCTACGTCCACCCGTTCGACACGAAACCGGATCCGGCCGACACATCCCAGACCTTGAGCTACGAGCTCCCGGTCGACGTCGCGCTCGGCAAAGTGAATTACATCGAAGTCATGGGATACTCGGACCATCTCATCACGTCGGAGATCTGGTATCGCCTGCTGAATTGTGGATTCCGCCTGCCGGCGGGGGCGGGGACCGATGCGTTCCCGAACTTTGCGAGCCTGCGCGGGCCACCAGGGTTGGTGCGAGTCTTTGTGAAGTCGGGAGCTGAGCTCGATCACACCCGCTGGCTCGCGGGACTGAAAGCCGGCCGCACATTCGTCACCAATGCGCCGCTGCTCGAGTTCTCGCTCGGCGGGCATCAGGTCGGAGATGAAATAACGCTGCCAGCCGGCAGTCATCGGCTGTCAGCCCGTGTGGGTCTCCGTTCCGGCGTGCCGGTCGATCATCTCGAAGTCATCGGCAACGGAAAGGTCGTCGCGACGATTCCGTTGCGCGGCGATCGCACGAGCGCGACGGACACGGTGTCGATCCTCGTAAACACGAGTGGGTGGTATGTCCTGCGGGCGTACAGCGATCGCGCCGCAATGCCCGTGCTCGATCTGTATCCGTTTGGTTCAACGAGCCCCACCTACGTCAGCGTCAACGACGCGCCGATCCGTTCGGGCGAAGATGCGGAATTCTTCGTGCGCTGGATTGGACGGCTCGAGCAGGTCGCGGATACCAGCACGGCCTGGAACACACCCGCGGAGCGCGCGAGCGTGTTCCGCGCGCTCGCGGATGCTCGCGCGGTGTTTACGGCGCGGGTGCCTGCACGGTGACGCGCGCGGGTGGTGAGGCGTGCGTGTCCTCGTTAATCCAGCCATAGAGAGCATAGGTCCCTGGCAGCATGGCCTCGGTGTAAGCCCCGAACCAGGTGTACCGCAACAACCTTGACTCCCCCGGCTCGAAGTGCAGCGGGGGCAAGCCGATGGCAACGCAGCTCCCCGTCCGACTCCCCGACACCAAGTCTCCTTTCGAGCCCTGGACCCAGAAGTAGGCGGGACAGCTATAGATGTCCACGGCGTGTCCTGTGGTATTGGTCAGCGTGAGCAAGATGTCCGCAGGGCTTCCAGCGACGACCGTGTCCGGAACGGCGCGGACGCTGATGCGGAGAGCGTCCAAACCGGTGCGGGGACTGGTTGCTTCCTGACAGGCCGCGATCACCAGGGTGACACCAATCCAACTCAAACGGCGCATAGACGGCTCCGAGCGTGTGGTACCTACGACTGTCGCCGGGCGGCGCGCGTCTGTCAATCGCTTCCGCCCCAAGAGTCCTCACCCGCTTGAATCCAGCCCCGAACCGGCCTCATGACCAGATCGTTGCACAACGGAGGTTGGAGGCGGCCCCCGCGGTATTCGACAGTCTCGTGAACACGTAGATTGGGTGACCATGCAACTCGGCTTCTGCACTCGCTGCGGTACGCCGCTCAGCGCGGGTGTATCCTTCTGTCCGCGCTGCGGTACGGGCGTTCCGGTGCCATCGGCCGAGACGGTGGCGACGGCGTCTGTGGATGCCGATTGGTCGCCAGAAACCGTCGAGGTTACGCTCCGCCGCGCCACGCTCGGCGAATACGAAATCCTCGGTGTGCTCGGGCGCGGCGGCATGGCCACCGTCTACCTCGCCCATGACCTCTCGTTGGATCGCAAGGTGGCGATCAAGGTGCTCTCGCCGGCCTTGTTTCACATGGGCGCCGGCATGGTCGAGCGCTTCAAGCGCGAAGCGCGCACGGCGGCCGCGCTCAGCCACCCGCATATCATCCCGATCTACGCGGTGAAGGAGACCCATCAGACCCTCTACTTCGTGATGAAGTACGTGGCGGGACGGCCGCTCGATGCGGTGATCAATAGCGTGGGCCGCATGCCGATCAAGATGGTGCAGACCATCCTCGGCCATGTGGGCGACGCGCTGGCGTACGCGCATCGCCATCGGGTGATCCATCGCGACATCAAATCGGCCAACATCATGATCGACGAGGACGGGTGGGCCGTCGTCACCGACTTCGGCATTGCGAAGGTCGAGGAAGCCCAGGGCCTCACGCTCACCGGCGTCACCGTTGGCACGCCCGCGTACATGAGCCCCGAACAGTGCGCGACGCGCGAGGTCACGGGAGCGTCGGACCAGTACTCGCTCGGCGTCGTCGCGTACGAGATGCTCACGGGCAAGTTGCCATTTCGAAGCGAGTCCAGCATGTCCGTCATGTACGCGCATTTTAACCAGCGCCCCCATGACCTCACGGAGCTGCGTCCGGATTGCCCCCCGAATCTGGCCGCCGCCGTCATGCGCATGCTGGAGAAAGCGCCTGGTGATCGCTGGCCGACGCTGGACGACGTTGTCGCCTGCTGCGGCCGGCCATCGCTCCGGCGTGATGACCCGGTCCGCACGGAGATGATCACGCTGGCGAAGGCCGGCCCTGGGTCGCAGCTGCTCGCCGATCTGACCGTGCCGACCAGCCCGATCGCCATGACGAAGTCGCCCACCCCCGTCCGCACGACACGTCGCATCTTGCGATCGTGGTGGGGCATCGCCGCCGCGGGGATGGTGGTACTCCTCGGCGTGGGCGCGCTGGTCACTGCGCCGTGGCGCTTGCTACGCGACCGCGTGCCGCCACCGGCCGACAGCGCGAGAGCGCCGACGCAGCCGGCCGCGCTCGTGGGTGACGCGCCGGTACAACCGCAACATCACGACTCGACGGTCGTGCCGCCAAGGCGACAACCGGCTCCACGACCTGGCCCCTCCGGTGCGGTGACGGCAACGCGCGCGGATTCGATTCCGGTGGCCGCGCCAGCGCGTCAAGAGGACAGTGTGTTGAATTCGCTGCGAGGGGCGGCGCTCGCCGCGCTGCGTCGGGCGGTGGACGCAGGCGCGACGCCAGCCGATTTGGCGCGGGGCGACACGATGTTGCGCGGTGCAGATTCGCTCGTCACTCAGGGCCGGCGGGCTGATGCGATGGTCCAGCTCGTGAGCGCTGCGTCAGCCTGGACCGATGCCGAGCGGGTGGCGCGGGCGCGAGTCGCGCGCGATACGGTACGACCGGTTGTTGCGGCGCCGCCCCCGCCCCCCCCGCCCGCCGTGACGCTCCGGCCCGCTGACTCGCGGGTGCAGATCGAGACGACGATCGCGGCCTACGCCCGGGCCCTCGAATCGCGCGACGCCGGCCAGGTCCGCCGCGTCTATCCGGGACTCTCGGCGAGCCAGCAGCAGGGTTGGGAAGACTTCTTCAAGGCGGTCCGCAACCTCAAAGCCGACCTGCGCGTCACCACGGTGGACGTGCAGGGCGAGACCGCTGATGCGGTGGTGGAGGGCGTGTATGTGTTCGACAATGCGACAACCGGGCGAGCCGAGCGCCGCCCGGTAACCTTCCACGCATCATTTGTTGCGGAGCCGGCTGGCTGGCGCCTGAACGCCATCCGCTAACAGCTCAGAAATTGTACTCGAGCCCGACAGTCCACATGAGGTTGGGTCGCAAGCCGCCCTCGTTGATCGGCACGAGCGCATTGGTGACGATCGTGATCCCGGAGCCCGTCAGGAATTTGAATCCGAACGAGGCGCTGATCAGATCGTCGCGCCGATTCGGGATGTTTGTCGGCTCGACGGTGCGATGGAACGGGA
Source organism: Gemmatimonadota bacterium (assembly GCA_003221895.1). Lineage (GTDB taxonomy): Bacteria > Gemmatimonadota > Gemmatimonadetes > Gemmatimonadales > GWC2-71-9 > 20CM-2-65-7. The sequence continues at coordinate 17,307 of QHUJ01000123.1, forward strand.
CGTCGTACGTAACGGTGCCCGGCAAGGTGACTTTGCTTTCCCCCACCTGAAGCTCGGTGACGACGTCGGCGGCGAGCGTGGCCCACGGCGCCATCAGATGGTCGAACCCCACGGTGACGAGCACGGCATTGTTCAGCGAGTCGGTGTTGCGCAGCAGCACCCCGATGTTCGCATGAGGGGAAAAGGGGCCGAACTGGGCGGAGAGGATGCCCAGGGCCCGCGCCGCGAAGTGGCCTGATCCCAGGAGGTCCTCCGCGCTTCCCGTGGGGAAGCGCGCGTCGCCGAGCAACGAGAAGCTGGTCCGGTCCGATTGCATCACGTTGACCTTCACGCGCAGCGCGATATCGCCCATGCCGGAGGCGGACCCCGTCGCGGAGCGTGAGGTGGAGAGTATGGGGTTGCTGGGGGTGCCCCCGAAGAAGTGCGCCGCGGTCGACTCGGCAAACGAGATGATCTGCGCGTCGCTCGTGCCGGCGAGCGATGTGGACACCACCGGCAGGGTCACGCCGATATCCAGCCGGTCCAGCAGCCCGAAGCTGACGAAGAAGGACGTGACCGTCATGTCGAGATCCAGCGCCAGCCGCAGCGCGATCACGTCGTTCTCGAGCCGCGGGACGCCGTAGGGGTCGCACGATCGTCCCTCGATGCTGTCGCAGGCCGCCCCAGTGACGTTCTCGTGGACGAAATTCAAGCGAATGTCGTTCAGCCCGACGCCGCGCAGCGACTCGAAGTGCAACCGATTGATGTTCACGCCGACGAACACGCGCCCTTTGCCCAGGGTCTGCGCGCGCTCGGCGAAGATGGGGCCCGGCGATACGGAGGTTCGGACTGGCGCGCCGCCTTCGAAGCGGAACGTCGAGCCACCGCTGGTAGCGCTCGCGGGAATACTGGTCACGTTCGTGCCGACGGCGTTCCCGAGAAATGAAATCAGGATCCCGTTCTGAGTACTCGCCGACGTAATGAAATGGTTGGCGTGTGTGCCGGTGCCGCTGAGGAAGAGTGGTTGCTGGCCGGGCGAAAAGACGAAGAGTTCGGAGATCTTGTCGCGCAACGATTGGGCGTCCGCTGGCGCGGACGCAAGTACAAGTCCCAAGACGCTCCACATCGTTCGCCGCATGACTCCTCCTCGGCCCCGAAGAGACGCTCCGCGGAGCGAGGCGTCAAGCAAGGCTCGTATTGTGTAGATCATCCGCAACAAGTGGCGTTGCTGCCACAGTTGTTCTTTGGCGACAGAAGAGCTAAGCCTCTTGGTGACAACGCTCTTGCTCTTGGTCAATCGGCGAGGTATAGAATCCTCCTGTGATCGAAAGTTTACGGATTGGTGATGCCGCAACGCGCAGCGGCGTGACGCGCGACACGATTCGATTCTATGAACGCACTGGACTCCTCGATAAACCCGGAAGGACAGCCTCGCGGCATCGGACCTACGATACGCGAGCACTCGACAGAATCCGCCTCGTCCGCCAGCTCCAGAATTGCGGTCTGACGATCAGCGACATCAAGGAGATCGTCTTTCTCGAAAAGGCCGATCGTCCCGTCGCATCTAAACGCCTCCTCGAGATTCTGCGCGCGCGACTGAATTTCCTGGAGGATCGGATCGCCGGCATGGAAGGCTGCCGCAGCCGTCTCATCGACGTCTTGCGTGATGTCGCCGCAGCTCGTTCGGCTGGGTATAGTGCGCTCCACAAGCTGCCGGACGTGGCGCTGCTGCCGCCATTTCGCTTCGGACGCCGCAGCAGGAGCTCATAGAAGTCCCGGCCCGGGCGCAGCGGCTGCCCGTGTCGCTGTCGCAATCAGCTCCTGGTTCTTCGAGCCCAGCCGCTGCACGGCGTCGTCCCGCTCGCTTTCCTTCTTATAGACCGCAGCAATCGCACTCCCCGAGCCGCTCATCCGCACCCAGACGGGGCCCGTCGCAGCCACCCTCTCGTAGAGCGACCGCAACTCGGGATGGTGACCGAACACCGGCTGTTCGAAGTCGTTGCCACCGAGCCGGCCAATGCTTCCCCACGTGGTGAAAGCCTCCGGATCCAGTGCGACGGGTCCGCGCGCGCTCGGTGAGGCATTCTGGTCGTCCCACCATTTGTACGCGTCGGGTGTCGCGACGGAAATCGCGGGAACTGCGAGGGCCGCCGGCATCACGGGTGGGGCAGGGATGCGGAACAGGCGTTCGCCCCGCCCCCACGCGACGGCGAGGGGCGCGCCGCTTGCAAAGAACGCGACGTCCGCGCCGAGCTTCGAGGCGAAATGGAGCAGCTCGTGTCGCGGCACGGCGTTGCCCGCCAACGCATTGACGGCGTGCAGTGCGGCCGCGGCGTCGCTCGAACCGCCACCCAGGCCGGCGCGGACGGGAATGCGCTTCGTCAACCCAATCGACACGCCGAATCGATTCCCCGTCGCCTCGAGCACCGCGCGGGCCGCGCGTACCGCCAGATTCTCGTCCGGTGGACCGAGATCCTGTCCTCCCGTGACTTTGAGCTGCACACCTGTCTCGATGCGACGCACGTCCAGCTCATCGGCAAGCTCGAGCAGCGCAAACGCGGTTTCGATTTGATGAAATCCGGAAGACTCTCGCGCCAGGATTCGGAGAAAAAGATTGACCTTCGCGTGCGCCGCGACGCGCACCGCGGTCGTCATGCGGCGCCCTGCGCCGCGCTCAATTCACGCAGGCGGAGGTGCAGCCGCGACAGCGACCAGAAGCCGAGCAGCGTGATCGGGATGAACGTCGTGACGTGGTAGGTGAGTGCATAGCTGACGGCCAGGCTGGAATCGACGCCGTAGAATTGAAGGGTGACCAACGTGGCAGCCTCGAACACGCCGATATAGCCGGGCGTCGAAGGCACGGCGACACCGAACCCGATGATGCCTTGCAGCAGCAACGCCGCCTCGATGGGGACATCGATCCCAAAGGCTCGGAAGCAAATCGCGAATGCCGCGGCATTCTTGAGCCACAGCACGAGCGACCAGAACACGACACCGGCGAAGCGCGACGGGCTCTTCAGGACGACGAGACCGGCGATGATCCCTTCGGCCCCGGAACTGACGCGCTCGGCCAACCGCGCCGGCAGGAGTCGCCGGGCGGCGCGCTCGAAAACCTTGAGCCAGGGTGCCGGCCGGTGCACGACGATAAGGGCGACGAGCAGCAGGATTCCGAACAGCACGGCGGCTGAGGTGACGACCGCGGCCAGCGAGCGCCCGCCGACGTGCGCCTGTGCCGGGAATGACGGCGCGGCGATAGCGAAAGCCATCAACCCCAGCATGATGAGCCCATCAAACACGCGTTCCACGCCGAGCGACGTCAACGCGGTCGAGAAGCGCACGGGCAGCTGTCGCGACGCGACGTAGGCGCGCGCGACTTCGCCCGCACGGGCGGGCAGCAGGTTGTTCGCCATGAAACCGATCGTCGTCGCGTGCCACAGCGGTGTCCAGGGGAGGCGGCGGCCGTCCACGTCGCGCAGGATTACGCGCCAGCGAATCGTGCGAACGGGGAATGTGAGCGTCGCGATGACGACAGTGAGCAGGAGGAGCCATCCGTTGGCATGCTGAGCGTGCTCCCAGACCTCGCGGGGGTTGATACTACGCAGCACCCACACGAGCAGGGCCACGCTGACGATCAACCCGATCAGCGGAGCCCAGCGCCAGCGGGGTTTGTTACTCGGGTTCGATGGCGAGGACAACGAGGTCGCAGACTTCGTCGATGATGGCGCGAAGATCGTCGCCGCTCGCGCGCTTGGCCGCCTCACGGAGCTCCAGCGCGCGGTGACGGGCCCGATCGCCTTTATAGAGGAGGGTTCGGATATCGACGGGCTCGGTAGCGGTTGCGCCTCCGTTGCCGCGCGGCGCGACCGCGGGGGTAGCGGATACGCCGCCTCTCAGCAACTCGTCCAACGACGCCGCACCCACACCCGCGGCGACCATGCGCTGGTACACGGTCCACGACCCGGCGATATCAGTGGACGATTCCGCCGGTGCGGTGGCCGCCGGCGGCACCGGAGGCCGAGGAGGCGCAGCACGTTTCGGGAAGGTTGAGGGAAGGGGAGGGGGGGCCGGTGCTGCTCCACCCAGACGCCGAATCGCGAGTGTTACGGCGGCGAGCGCCGCGGCACTCGCCGTCTCATCACCTGACCCCGAGGCTGAAAGGATCTCGCCGGCCCTGCGCAGCTCGGCGGCGAACGCCGCGGGTTGGTTCACGGCGATCCCGCTCGACACCGCTTCGCGCGCCGCCTGCGCGAACTCGGTGACGCGCTCCGCCACGGGGCCGCCGCCAACTCCAGCGGCGCCGAGCGCCCGGAATGTGCCGGCCAGTGTGTGCGCCCGGAGCTCGCGCTGCGTTGGACTGGGCGCGCGCTCCAGCGAATCGGCGGCTTGGCGCAGATACTCGCCGTGACTCACCAGCTCGAGACGGCCGAGTGAGGCGGGACGAGAGCCTGGCACCGGCGCGCCGCGCTGCACGATCGTCGCCACCGTTTCGATGGGCACGACCTCCGGCTCGCTGTCCATGAACTTGACGAGCAGGCTGGCGAACTTGCGGAACTCGGCGCCTTCGGGATCGGGACGGCCGCGCTCGGCAACCTCGCGCGCAGCGTGGGCGATCGATGTCGCCGCCATCTGGAAGAGCTCGGCGATCATGTCGCCAAACCCGGCCGGCGGCGTCTCCCGGTTGCGCTCCATCTCGCCGATCGCGCGCTCGATGCCCTCCAGCAGGTCAGGCAACGGTGGCAGATCGTTCAGCGCGGCGAGACCGCGCAGCGGCTGCAGCGCTTTCAGCACCTGCTGCAGTGGCTCGAGCGCCGTCGGATTGGTGCGCAGCACGCGGCCGGCGCGGTCGAGCGCGCTCGCAATGGCCGCTCCTTCACGCGCGACAAACGCCCGCGCGCCCGCGTCCAGTCCCATCGCTTCGGCGACGCGCACCTGACCCGAGGGGCGCCCGCCGAGCTGTTCGAGCTGGCTGGCGAGGGCCTCGGCTTTGCCGGAATCGGCCTGTGTCCAGGTCGCCGCTTTCCGCACAAAGATCTTGAGATCGTCGACGGCGCGGGTGGCGATCTGCTTCGTCCCGACGTCCCACGGACGCCGGCCTTCGCGCACACCGCGCGCGAGCGCCTCGAGCCCCATAGCAGCCCGGGCGATGCCTTGCTGGCTCGCCATCAGGGCGCTGCCGCGCAGCGCGCGCGCGAGCCGCACCAGCTCCTCGGGCGCCGGAGGCGCAGGTTCCTGCAACAGGGCGTCGAGTCGGTCGAGATACTCCCCCGCCTCGAGGGCGAAGAAGTCCGACATGCCGAGGGGCGGTGGAGCGCCAGGAGCGGTCATGGCGACTTCAAGCTAGGGATTTCGGGCTGCATTCACCAGCGTTTTCATGCGGCGCACCGCCTCTTCGAGGCCCCAGAAGACGGCATTACTCACGATCGAATGGCCGATGTTGAGCTCCTCGATCTCCGGGATGGCGGCCACGGGCTGGACGTTGTGATAGGTCAGACCGTGCCCGGCGTGAACCGCCAGGCCGATGTGCCGCGCATGTGTGGCCGCCTCACGCAGTGCATTCAACGCCTTGGCTCGACGCCGTTCGTTCGACCTCTCCTTCGACGCAGTTGCGTAGGCGCCCGTGTGCAGCTCGATCGCGGGGACGCCGAGCTCTCGCGCCACGTCGATCGTTTTCAATGAAGGATCGATGAAGAGGCTGACGCGAATCCCGGCCTTCGTCAATCGGGCGATCGCGTGCTGCAGGCGGCGATCGGTCTTCCGCAGTGCGAGTCCGCCCTCCGTCGTGATTTCCTGCCGCTTTTCAGGCACCAGCGTTGCCTGGAACGGCTGCACGCGCGTCGCGAGGCGGACGATCTCGTCGTTCGCGCCGAGCTCGAGATTCAGCACGGTGCGGACACGACCCGCCAGCGCCTTCACGTCCGCGTCCTGAATGTGGCGCCGGTCCTCACGCAGATGGACGGTGATGCCGTCGGCGCCCGCGCGCTCGCACGCGGCCGCCGCCTGCACAGCGTCAGGTTCGTCGGTCTTGCGCGCTTCACGGAGCGTCGCAACGTGATCGATGTTGACGTAGAGACGCATGGTGTCTTACCTTCGGATCATCCCGACCACAGGGCTTGCCTCGTGAAGCGACGGCTCGCGGTTCATGTTGTCCTGCTCGCCGCTCTGACAGCTTGTAGCAATGGGCAGGGACCGGCGACGCCGGTCCCGCAGTCGATGAACGAATCGGTTGCGCAGTTTCTTGCGGCGGTCAAGGCGAACGATTTGAAACGCATGGGCGAGCTGTGGGGCACCGAGCGCGGCCCCGCAGCGCAGTCGATGAACGGCGACGTTCTCCGCCAGCGCCTCACCGTGATTCAGAAGTATCTCGACCACAGCGGGTACCGGGTCATCGAAGGACCGCTCCTCGTGCCGGGGCACCAGGAGCTGCGGACCTATCGCGTGGAGCTCCAGCGCGCGAGTTGCAATCAGGTGATGCCGATGGACTTGATCAAGACGCACAGCGGCGGCTGGCTCGTGTACGACGTGCATCTCGAGGCCGCCGGGAGTCCGGCAGGTCGTTGCCAGCCGGCGGCGACGGGAACCCGGCCCTGACGGTCGACGTTCCACTAGTCCGTCAGCTCCAGCAGAATGCCGTTCGTCGATTTGGGATGAAGAAAAGCGATTCGCCGTCCGCCGGCCCCGCGCCGCGGCGTCTCATCGATGAGCTGATAACCGGCCGCGCGGCAGCGCGCCAGCGCGGCATCGAGATCCGTGACGCGGTAGGAGATGTGATGAATGCCGGGGCCGCGTTTCGCAAGAAACTTCGCCACGGGACTGGATGGGTCGGCAGGCTCGAGCAGCTCGACGTCGACATCGCCGACATGCAGGCTGACGATCGTTGCGCCGTCCGCATTCTCCGGCTGTCCCGGAGCGAGTCCCAGGATGTCGCGATAGAACGGCAAGGCGTCACGAATGCTGGATACAGCAATGCCGATGTGGGCGACAGAAGGGTTCATACGGGCAAACTAACGTCATAGAAGGAGAATGGGGGACATGGAAGCGACGCATCTCGTCGAAATTACGGACGCAACCTTTCCCGCCGAGGTCGAGCAGCACAAGGGCCTGGCGGTGGTCGACTTCTGGGCGACCTGGTGCGGGCCGTGTCACATGGTCGCACCGATCATGACGCAGCTGGCCGGGAAGTACAACGGGAAAGTGAAGATCGTGAAGGTGAACGTCGACGACAATCAGGCGACCGCCATGCGCTTTAACGTCCGCTCGATTCCGAGTATTCTATTCTTCAAGGACGGCCGGCATGTCGATACGCTGGTCGGGGCTTATCCGTCGCAGGCGTTCGAGCAAAAGATCGACCAACACCTCTCGTAGCTTCCTCGCCGGAGGCCGATGCGCGCGAGCACCGCTCGCCTGACGAATTCGCCGGTTCGCCTCGCGGATCTTCAATTCCCGCAGGTGAACCGGCTTATTCATCGCACCCGCCTCGCCTTCATCCATCTCGACAATCTGCTCGCCTACGCCAAACGCGACCGCGACGGCCGTATCGACGGGTACATCGCCGCGCATTTGCCGGACGAGTGCGTGCTGCTGTTCTTCCGCAAGGGTGAGGCCGTCAATGCGGCGTCGCTCCACACCGCCGGACGGCACGTCATCACCATCACCGAGGCATTGAAACGGATGCGCGCGGAGGTCGAGCGCGCGGACCTTGAATACTGCGCCGCCCCAATGGAGCAGCTGGCGTGGATGTACGCGTCCTGCGCCGGCGGGCACCAACCGCGCGCCATCAACGTCAAACAGCCCGAGAAATTCTTTCCGCTGTTGCAACAAGAAAAGGTGAGCGGCGTGCTGGAACTGATCTCGAATGGGCGGGTGTCGTACTTGAGGTTCGATCAGGGGAAGTATCTGACCGGTCACTTCTGTGATAAGCCCAGCTCCCTGCCGCCCGCTCGCTACCTCGAGTCGCTGTTCGACGCGCCGGCGGGCGGGGCCGAACCGGCGATGTCGGCCGGCACGTTCCCCGCGGCCGACGACCTTCCCGCGCAGGCCGCGACAGCGCTCGTCAACACCTATCGCGAGCTGTACTGGCGTATCGTCGACGCCGTCGAGCGGGAGTTTCCCGGCGAGGCGAAACGGCGCGCGCAGAAGGTGACGTCCGCCATCGTCGACACCCATCAGGCGCTCGCGTTGATCAGCGTGCCGCGCGGCACCGACACGCCGGACTCCGTCGTTCGGCCGGAAGAGCTCTCCACCGCGCTCACCGACTGGACCCTGCAGCTGCTCGAAGGAGCCGAAGTCATGATGCCGGGAGCGGCGCCCAAAGTCCTCAAGGACGCGACGCGCGAGCATCGCTATGTGCTGCAGGCGGCCGGTTTCTACGGGCGTCTCCCCTGGCGGGTGACGTGGTGACGTGGCCGGCACCCTCTACGTCGTCGCGACGCCACTCGGGAACCTCGGCGATCTCTCGCCGCGCGCCGCCGACACGCTGAAACGCGTGGCGGTGGTTGCCGCCGAAGACACCCGCCACAGCAAACCCCTGCTGCACCACGCCGGCTCCCGCGCGGAGCTGGTGAGTTTCCACGCCCATTCGTCCGAGCGCGCCCTCGAGCACGTGTTGCGCATCCTCTCGGATGGGAGGGACGTCGCGCTCATTACGGACGCGGGGACGCCGGCGATCAGTGATCCAGGCGCTGAGCTCGTGGCGGCGGCACGGGCACGGGGAATTCCGATCGTGACCATTCCAGGTCCCACCGCCGTGGCCGCCAGCCTGGCTGTCTCCGGCATCCCTGGCGACCGCTACGTGTTTCTCGGGTTCTTGCCCCGTAAGGGGAGCGATCGCCGCCGGCTTCTTTCGACCGCCGCCTCCAGCGAGTGGACCGTCGTCCTGTTCGAAGCGCCGAATCGCGTCACCCAACTCCTCGCCGATCTGATCGAGCTGTGTGGTCCCGAAAGGCAAGCTGCCGTCTCTAGGGAGTTGACCAAGGTATTCGAGGAGACGCGTTCGGGGACGTTGCAAGAATTGTCAGAGCACTATGCAGAGGCTCCCGTGCGTGGCGAGGTTACGGTAGTGCTCGCGGGAACAGGCAAGCCGCGGGTTGAAGAGCCCGCCGCGAATCCCACCGAACGGGCGCAGATGTTGCTGGCGCAGGGAATGTCCCGAAAGGATGTCGCGGATCGTTTGGTCGAGGAGACGGGGATTTCACGCAATGCGGCATATCGATTGGTGAACGGGCTATGAGAGCACTTCTTGGGGTCCTCTTGGCTGCGCTGGTTCCGGTGGGCCCCACCCCACGCACGTCCTTAACCATCGGCCGCCTCCACTACGATGGCGGCGGAGACTGGTACGCGAATCCCTCGGCGCTACCCAACCTGTTGACCGCGCTACGCGAGCGCACGACGCTGCCGGTCACGGACCGCGAGCGTGTTGTGACGCTGACCGGGCCGGAATTGTGGGACGTCCCTTACATCTATATGACGGGCCACGGCAACGTTCACTTCTCCGATGTCGAGCTACGCAATCTGCGGCACTACCTGGAGCAGGGCGGGTTCCTGCATGCCGACGACAATTATGGAATGGACAAGTCATTCCGCCGGGAAATCGCGCGCGTGTTTCCGGACCATCCTCTGGTTGAAGTGCCGTTGAGCCACCCGATTTACAACCTGGTCTACGCCTTCCCGAAGGGGATTCCCAAGATCCACGAGCACGACGGGCTGCCTGCCCAGGGGTTCGGGATTTTTTTGGGAGACCGCCTTGTCGTATACTATTCCTATCAGTCCGACCTCGGGAACGGTTGGGAAGACCCTGAGGTCTACCATGACCCTCCTGAGCTACATGAGGCGGCGCTGCGCATGGGCGTGAATCTCTTCACCTACGCAGTAAGCGAGAGCAAATGACAGAAACGGCGCGCCGGCTGCGTCGCTTGGGGCTCCCCCACGCGCGCGCCCGCGCGTTCGCCGTGGTGCTCGGTGGCCTCGGCGCGGCGCTAGCCTGGGCTGCCCTCGGCCTCGCGCTCGCGCCCGCCGTGCCCGGGGTGACGGTCGCCTGGGTGCTGATTGCGCTCAGCGCGGCTGCCGCCGTCTGGCTCGGACTGCGCGCGCGGCGCGAGGCCGCCGACGCTCCGGTCGCCAGGCTCGTCGAGTCGGCGACCGGCGGCCGCGCCGGCAGCGTGGTCGGTGTCGTCAGCCCCACCGCAGGCACTGGCGCCGGAATGAGCCCAGCCTTGCTGCTCGCCGCGGATGCGCGGGCCGCCGCATTCGTCTCATTCGCCGCACCAACCGTCGGCACTGCGCTGCGTCGCACCACCACCCAGCGCCTGGCATTCGGTGCGGGGGCTGCATTGGTCGGCGCATTGCTCTTCGTCGCGGCCGCACCCGCGTCCGGCCGTGCCGCGGCATTCTGGCATCCGGTGCGCGCATGGCGCGATGCGCACGAGCCGGTGCGGCTGTTTGTCGATCGGCAGCGCGTGCGCCGTGGTGGCACCGTCACGGCGACGATCACGGTTCCCGGTGCCGAGCGCGTGACACTGTGGACCCGCGGCCCTGGGGAGCCGTGGAAGGCGACATTGCTTTCGCTCGATGCCGCTGGACAGGCGGTAAAGCAGGTCGGCCCGATCGAATCCGATCTCTTTCTGCGCGCGGCGAGCGGTGGCCGTTCGAGCCGAGAGATCAAAGTGGACGTGGCTCTCCCTGCATTCCTCGCAGACCTGGCACTCACCGCGCGCTTTCCTTCTTATCTCGCTCGCTCCGATGAGCCGCTGCTCATTGGACCAGATCCGATTCCGTTGCCCGCCGGCACGACGGTGCTGAGTAACGGCACGGCAAGCGTGCCACTCGCGAGCGCGGCGTGGAGGCTCGAATCCTCCCCTCAGTCCGAAGCGCTGCGCGTGGCCGGCACGCGCATCGACGGCCGTTTCACGCCGGCGGTGAGCGGCACCTGGCACCTGCACGCCTTGAGCGCCGATGGCTCCGCGCTCGAAGGCACCGCACCAGAGCTGCACCTGATCATCGTCCCCGATTCCGCGCCCGTTGTGGCGCTGCCTGTCCCCGGCCGCGATACGACGCTGCCGATTTCGCTCACCCAACAGATCGTGGCGGACGTGCGTGACGATCACGGCATCTCGCGGCTTGCAGTCGTGAGCTGGCGCGTCAGTCGCACCGGGCGGATCGACCCCGCGGTGCGTGAGTCGCTCGATGTGAGCGGTGTGGGCGATCGCGCGATTGTCCAGGGCCGTCTCGATGCCGAGAACCGCAGCCTGCTGCCGGGCGACACGCTGCGGCTGTATGTCGAGGCGTGGGACAACGCGCCTGCGCCCCATATGGGCCGCAGCCAGGAAATCGCGCTGCGTCTGCCGAGCATGGAAGAGTTGCGCGCTCAGGCGCGCCAGGCAGCGCAGGCGGTGGCAGGCGCGGCCGATTCCGTTGCGGCGGCGCAGCGTGAGTTGAGCGATCGCACGCGGGACCTGGCGCAGGAGCGAAACCGCGACACGGACGCCCGGGCTGGCGCGCGGGCGGGCAGTCAACAGCAGAGCGGCGCCATGTCGTTCCAGGCCACGCAGCGTGCCGAAGAGATCGCGCGCGATCAAGCGGCCATGTCGCAACGCGTGCAGGAGCTGGCGCAGGCGGTCGATGAGATCGCTCGCGCGGCGAAGGCTGCGGGCGTCGATGACACGGCCTTCCAGAACCGGCTGCGCCAGGTGCAGGACCTGCTCCAACGCGCGCTGACGCCGGAGCTCGAGCAGCGGCTGCGCGAGCTGCAGGAGGCGCTCGCCCGGCTCGATCCTGAAGCCACGCGCCAGGCGCTGCAGCGTTTGGCAGAGGCTCAGCAAGAGCTGCGGCGCGAGCTGGAGCGCAGCCAGGAGCTGTTCAAGCGTGCCGCCCTGGAGGGAGAGCTCGCGTCGCTTGCCAAAGACGCGGAAGATCTGCAGCGGCGCCAGTCCGAATGGACGAAGGCAGACGCGCAACGCGCCGACTCGGCCGCGGCCGCGGCGGAGCGCGATCTCGCCGGTGCCACCGATTCGCTCGCGCGTGGCCTCGACCGCGCCGGGGAGAGCGTGCCGCTCAAGCAATCGCAGGACGCCGCGCGCGGTGCCCAGCGCGCGATGCAACAGGCGGCCAATGCCGCGAGTCAACGCGATTCCCATAGCGCGCGACGCTCCGGTCAGGAAGCGGCCGATTCGCTCTCCCAGCTCCCCGACCAGCTGCGGCAGCGACGCGATTCGCTGGTAACGACGTGGAAACAGGAGACGCTCGACGCGCTCGATCGCGCGCTGTCGGAGACTGCGGCGCTCGCCAAGCGGCAGGAAGACATCGTCGACGCGCTGCGCGGTGGCGAAGCCGGTGCGGCGACTCGCGCCCGCCAGGCAGCCGTCGAGGAAGGAACGCACGCGATCGGGCAGCAGATCAGCGAGGCGGCGGGACGGCACGCCCTGGTCTCCCCGCAGCTCGAGGCTGCACTCGGCTACGCCCAGAATCAGATGCGCCAGGCTCGCGAACAGCTCGAGCAGGGCGATCCGAATCCGGCGACCGCGTCTCCCTTTGCCGAACAAGCGCTCGACGCGCTGAACGCGACCGCGCACGCGCTCGTGCGTACGTCGCAGCAGGTCGCCGGCGCGCAGTCCGGCTCGGGATTCCAGGAAGCGTTGGAGCAACTTGCGCGGATGGCGCAGCAGCAGCAGGGCATGAACGGCGAGGCGCAGGGGATGCTGCCGCTGATGGCGTCCGGGGGCCAGGCGGTCCTGCAGCGGCTGCGTGAGCTTGCGGCTCAGCAGCGCGCCCTGGCCGAGCAGCTCGAGCGCCTGCAGGCCGAGGGCGATGCCAGTGCTGCCGGAGAGCTGGCGCAGGAAGCGCGCGATCTGGCCCGCCAGCTCGAGGCGGGCCGGCTGGATCGCCGCACCGTCGAGCGGCAGGAGCGTCTGTACCGCAAGCTGCTCGATGCCGGCCGCAGCCTTCAGGGCGAGGAGCCGGACGAGCAGAAGCAACGGGTCAGCAAGTCCGCCATCGGTGACAGCGTCCACATCCCTGCCGCCCTGCGTCCGGGGGCCACAGGCTCAGGGCCGAAAATGCGCTATCCGACGTGGGAAGAGCTGACCGGGTTGACGCCCGAGCAGCGGCGCATGGTGCTCGAGTACTTCCGCCGCCTGAATGAGACGAAGCCTTAGCGTAGCGCTCGGTCTGCTGCTCGCCCTGCCGGCGCTCGCCCGGGGTCAGGCTATCGGCCCCGGGTTCGAATTGGAGCGCAGCGGCAAATACGGCGATGCGGCGACCGTTTACTTCAATACACTGCGCACCGATTCGAACAACATCCCCGCGCTGCTCGGGCTCGAACGCGTACTCTTCGTGCTCAATCGAATGCCCGAGCTGCTGCCGCTGGTGCAGCACGCCCGCGCGCGCGCGCCCGAAAACGTGGCCCTGCGCAGCCTCGAGGTGCGCGTCTACGCCGACCTGAACCAGCAGGATTCGCTGGAAGCCGTCGTGCACCGCTGGGCTGCGGCGGCACCGCAGAGTGACGCGCCCTATCGCGAATGGGGCCTGGCGCTCGCCGACCGCCGCATGTACGACGACGCGCGCAACGCCTATCTGACTGGCCGCAAAGTGTTGGGAGGCGCGGGAACGCTGGCGATCGAGCTGGCGGAGGTGGAGGAGCGGGCAGGGAACTGGGAGGCGGCGGCGCGCGAGTGGGCGCGTGCCGTCGCGGAGTCACCCGACGTCGAGCCCAACGCCGCGAGCCAGCTTTCCGATGCGCCCAGCACGATGCGCGACCGGATCGTGCGAATCCTGATCGGCCCGGACGCGGGCGTCGCAGCGCGGCGGCTTGGCGCGGAGATGTTGCTCACGTGGGGCCAGCCGAGTGAAGCATGGGCCGCCTTCGAGCCGACCCTGGCGAGCGGCGACCCCGAGACGCAGGCCGCCTTGCGGCGTTTCAGCGATCTTGCCGCAGCACTCACGACACCTGAAGCGCATCGCGTGCGCGGCCTGGCGTTGGCCCGGTGGGCGGATCTCATACCTTCACCCTTGTCGGAGCGCGCGCGCGCCGAGGCGGTGCACGAGCTGCTGGAAGGCAATGACCGCGTTGCCGCTCGGCGCGTGCTCGAGTCTCACGGCGACCCTAACGGCGTCGGCCAGGCCGCCTTGCTGCAGCTGCTGATCGCTGATGGTCAGCTCGAGGTGGTGGAGCGGCGGCTGGCGAGTGACAGCAGCGCTGGGTTAGCCGCAGACGACCGCGCCGCCTTGCGCTTGTCGCTCGCGCAGGCGCGCATCGCGCGCGGCGAGCTCGACCGCGCGACCACAGCGCTGGGAGACGACTCGAGCGTCGCGGCCCTCGCGCAACGCGGCTGGATCGCGCTGTATCACGGCGATCTGAAGGGCGCGATGGACGCATTCCGCATTGCCGGTCCGTACGCGACGGACCGCGCAGCCGCCACCGATCGCACCGCAATGATGGCGTTGCTCCAGCGCGTGCAGGAGCCGTCCAGCCCCGAGCTGGGCGCCGCTCTTCTGACGCTCGCGCGCAGCGACTCCGTCGCGGCCGTCGGCGCGCTGCGCCATGCTGCCGGGCGACTGCCGGTGCAGGGGGGACGCCTCGAAGTCCTCCTCCTCGCGGGACAGCTGGCGGCGCGGCTCGGACCGCAGCAGGAGGTCGCCGCTGTCGCGTTGTTCGACGAAATCGTCCGTGGCGGCGGTGAAGGTGCTGCGCCCGCGGCGGCGGAGCTGGAATGGTCGCGCCTCTTGATCCGTCAGGGGCACTCGGCCGAAGCAATTCCGCACCTCGAGCACCTGATTCTCACGTATCCCAGCAGCGCTGTCGTTCCCCAGGCGCGGCGGGAGCTGGAGCGGGCGAAGGGGGCGATACCGAAGTCATGAAGCGGCGGGACTTTGTTCGGGCGATCGGTGGGGGGGCCGGCGGGTTGGCGGTCGGCTGGAGCGTATTGGGTTTCCGCCCGCGAGCCCGCCTGCCGGCGAGCGCGTCCCTGTTGATCCCGATGGACGATGCTCAGACCGATCACCTCAAGGCCTACGGTCTCGCCTATCGCGCCATCCAGGCCGGGCTCAAGGCCGAGTGGCTGCTCAACTATCGCGGCGGCTCGTTCCTGATTCCCGACCTCGACGCGCTACGGCGCGACGCGGCGCTGAACGGGATTCGCGCCGAGCCGGTCGACAGCGCGGTGACGTCCATCCGCGGAGAAATCGAAGCCAACAACATGGACGCCGTGCCGCTCGAGAAGGCACCCAAGGTCGCCGTGTACGCGCCGCCCAACGCCGCACCATGGGACGATGCGGTCACGATGTCGCTGCAGTATGCCGGGATTCCGTTCACCAAGATCTGGGATCCCGAGGTCGTAAACGGATCACTGCGGGACTTCGACTGGCTGCATCTGCATCATGAGGACTTTACCGGCCAGTACTCCAAGTTCTTCCTCATCTACTCCGGTATGCCGTGGCTCGCCGAGATGGTGCAGCGCAACTCTGAGATGGCGCGGCGGCTTGGCTTCCAAACGGTGCCGGATTTGAAGAAGGCGGTCGCGCGGGGCATCCACGGGTTTGTCGAGAACGGCGGGTTTCTGTTCGCGATGTGCACAGCGACCGAAACGATCGACCTCGCCCTCGCGGCGAAGAGCGTAGACATCGCCGCGACCTTCGCCGACGGCACCCCGATCGATCCGGACGCCGATTCCAAACTCGATTGGTCTCAAAGCTTTGCCTTCACCGGGGCGCATCTCGAGCCCAATCCGCTGGTGGCGAGCTTCTCCGATATCGACGGTCATCAGGTGAACGGCGGCTCCCGCCGCCAGCCGCTCGGCGCGTTCAAGCTCTTCAACTTCAGCGCCAAGATCGATCCCGTGCCGACGATGCTGGTGCAGAATCATCGCAGTGTGATCCCCGATTTCTACGGGTTGACCACGTCGTTCATGCGCAATCGTCTCAAACCGGGCGCCACCATCATGGGCGACGAAGAGAGCGCGCCGTGGGTGAAGTACATTCACGGCGACCTGGGGAAGGGAACCTGGACATTCTTCGGCGGGCACGATCCCGAGGACGCACAACACCAGATCGGTGATCCTCCCACGGATCTGTCGCTGCATCCGCATTCGCCGGGTTACCGGTTGATCTTGAACAACGTGCTCTTTCCCGCAGCCAAGAAGCGCGAGCTCAAGACGTGAGCGTCGAGCGCCTGGTGGCGGCCGCGCGAACCCTGATGCAGGACGAGATCGCCGCGGCCCACGGGCGCGAGGTGTCGTTCGTGGTGCGCGCCGACGCCAACGGCACGCTCGCGGACGCACGCGTCGTGGCACGGGGCACGATCGACGCGGTGCTCGCGCTTCCCGGGGTCGCCACGCGCGGCGAGATGTTGCTCCACAACCATCCCAGCGGCTTCCTCGAGCCCTCCGGCGCAGATCTCCACGTCGCGGCGCGGCTGCATGACGAAGGGGTTGGCTTTGGTATAGTCGACAACGCCGTGAACGCGTTGTACGTGGTAGTCGAATGTCCGCGCGCGCGCACGCTCACCCGGCTCGATTCCCTGGATGTCGCGAACCTCCTCACCGAGTCTGGTCCTGTCGCCCGGGTCCTCGGGTCGACGGCGTTCGAAGATCGTCCGGGGCAGCGCGACATGGCGGCCTACATCGCCGACACCTACAACGACGGCGGGATTGCGCTGCTCGAGGCGGGCACGGGGGTCGGCAAGTCGTTCGCCTATCTCGTCCCGGCGCTCGAATGGGCGCGCGTGAACGGCGAGCGCACGATCGTCTCGACGAACACGATCAATCTGCAGGAGCAGCTCGTCGGTAAGGACCTGCCGATTCTCGCGCGCGCCTTCTCCAGCGGCGAGCGCGCCGTGACCTTCGCGCTGCTCAAGGGATGGCGGAACTATCTCTGTCTCTCACGGCTCGAGCAGGCGCGCGCGGGCCAGGAGTCGCTGTTCGACAACGCGCGCGCCGCCGAGCTCGAGGCCATCGCAGGCTGGGCCTCCCGAACCGCCGACGGCAGCCTCGCCGATCTGGTGGAAGAGCCGTCGAGCGAAGTCTGGGACGCGGTGGCGGCCGAGTCGGACCTGTGCACGCGACTCAAATGCCCCCACTTCGATCAGTGCTTTGTGTTCGCGGCGCGACGCCGCGCCGCCGAGGCCGATGTCGTCGTCGTCAATCACCACCTGCTCGCCTCCGACCTCGCGGTGCGCATCGCGTCCGACAATTGGCAGGAAGCGGCGGTGCTGCCACCCTACCGCCGGCTGGTGCTCGACGAAGCGCACCATCTCGAGGACGTCGCCGCCCAGCATCTTGGCACCCAGGTCAGCATGATCGGCGTGCAGCGGCTGCTGGGCCGCCTGGAGCGCAACGGGCGCGGCCTGTTACCCACGCTCGCTCTGGAGCTCGGGACCCGCGATGACCTGCTGGCCTCGGCGAGCCGCGATCTGCTCACGCGCACGGTATTCGACGCGCTCGTGGCGGCGCGGCGCTGGGCCGATGAGCTGTTCGGCCGATTGGCAAAGCGGCTGGATGCGGAGCAGGGCACGGCGCCCGTGCTGCGATTGACCGATGCGTTCTCGAGTGACGGCGTGTGGCGCGAGGGGCTCGATGTCGCCCTCGATAATCTGCTCGTCGCCTTCTCCAAGCTGCGCGACAGTGTCGAGACGATCGCCGACCGCCTCTCGATCGACGATCCCGCCGAGATGCGCACGCGATTGATCGGCGAGCTGCGTGGCGTGGTTCGTCGCCTCGACTCGGCTGCGGAGGGTCTCAAGGCGACGTTGCAGCCTGTCGGGTTCAAGGTGCCTGCCGGTCCCGCGGTCCGCTGGCTGGAACGACGCGGACGCCGTACGCCCAACCTCACGCTCTCCGCAGTGCCACTCGACCTCGCGCCGGTCCTGAAGGACGCGCTGTTCGATCGCGTGGAGACGGTCGTCCTCACGAGCGCCACGTTGGCCGCCGGCGGCGAGTTCACATTCCTCGAGGAGCGCCTCGGCCTGTCGCTGCCGCCGTCGCGGGTCGTGGTGCGCGAGGTCCTGCCGTCGCCGTTCGATTTCGGCGCGCAATGCGTCTTCGGGATTCCCACCGACATTCCCGAGCCGCGCGACGACGAGTCCGGACATGGAGCCGCGGTGTCGCGCGTGCTGCTCGAGCTGGCGCACGCGTCCGACGGGGGCATCTTCGCGCTGTTCACGAGCCACGGGGCGCTGCGCCGCACCGCCGACACGATCCGCGGGCAGTTGAGCGGGCGCTGGCCGCTCCTGGTCCAGGGTGAGGGGCAGCGCGACCAGTTGCTCCGCCGCTTCCGCGATGCCGGCTCCGCGATTCTGCTGGGAACCGATTCGTTCTGGGAAGGCGTCGACGTCCCGGGCCGCGCCCTGCGGGTATTGATCCTCGCGAAGCTTCCGTTCAAGGTGCCAACCGAACCGCTAACTGCCGCCCGGCTGGAGCGTCTCACGGAGGCGGGCGTCGATGGCTTCACGCATTACCTCGTGCCGCTCGCCGCGCTCAAGCTGAAACAGGGGTTCGGCCGATTGATTCGCACCAAATCGGATGTGGGCGCGGTAGTACTCCTGGACCGGCGAGTCGTAACGAAACGGTATGGGATCACGATGCTGGAGGGCCTCCCCCCCGCCACGAGAGCGATCGGCAACTGGCCGGATGTGCGGCGCGAGCTGGAAGAATTCTTTGCAATGCACAGCATCGGCGTGCCCGCGTCCTCGAGCTAGATTTGTGGGGTGTACTGGATCGTATGGTCGTATGACGTGAAGCTCGCGCATGAGAGAGCGTTCGAGCGGGCGTACGGTCCCGACGGCGATTGGGTCAGGCTGTTCCAGCGCGCGCCAGGATTCGCGGGGACCGAGCTACGGCACGGGACGGATAGCGCCTCCCACTATCTCACCATCGACCGCTGGCGCACGCGCGAGGATTATTATCGATTCAAGGACGCGTTCCGCGCTGAATACGAGGCGCTCGACGCGCGCTGCGTCGGGCTGACCGAGTCGGAGCACAAGCTCGGCGATTTCGAAACGACGGCACAGGAGCAGCAGTGACGGCATTCAGTAAGCGGGTCGCACAGCTCCCGACATATCCGATGGCCGAGTTGCCGGCGATCAAGCGGCGGCTGATCGAGCAGGGCGTGGATCTGATCGACGTCGGGGCTGGGGACGCGGACTTTGCTCCCCCCGACATTGCGGTGAAAGCGCTGACGCGCGCGCTGCAGGATCCGGCGATGAGCCGGTACGCATTCCAGCTCGGCCTCCCCGCGTTCCGCGAATCGGCGGCCGCGTACATGCAACGCCGCTTCGGCGTGTCGGTCGATCCCTTCAAGGAGCTGCACCCGATTCTCGGCTCCAAGGAAGGCATCGCGCATCTGGCGACGGCGGTGCTCGATCCCGGCGATGTCGCGATCGTTCCGGTGCCCGGGTACGCCGTGTACCACGGCGGCACGGTGCTGGCCGATGGCGAGCCCTACCTCGTCACTCTCACGCCGCGCACCGATTTCCTGCTCGAGCTCGACGAGATCCCGCGTGATGTCCTGAAACGCGCCAAGCTGATCTATTTGAACTATCCGAACAATCCGACGGCTGCCATCGCGCCGCGCGACTATTTGGAGCGCACGATTGCGGCGTGCCGCGAGTATGATGTCCTGCTCGCGTACGATAATCCGTACTGCGAGGTCACGTTCGACGGGTACGTCGCGCCCTCGATTTTCGAGATTCCGGGCGCGATGGACGTCGCGGTCGAGTTCCACTCGCTCTCCAAAAGTTTTTGCATGACGGGGTGGCGGCTCGGCTGGGCGGTGGGGCGTCCGGACCGGATCGCGGCGCTGGCGCGCGTGAAGAACTACATCGACACCGGCGCGTTTCTGGCCGTGCAGTCGGCTGGCGCCGAAGTACTGAAACAGGCGGAGCGCCTGGCCGCCGGCTACGTGGCGCAGTTCAAGGAGCGGCGCGACGCGATCCTTCCCGTGCTGCGCGCGAACGGCTTCGAGGTGGAGACGCCGCGCGCAACGTTGTATCTGTGGGTGCCGCTCCCCGAGGGTCTCGCATCGGCGGCGTTCCAGAAGCGCGCGCTCGAAGATGTCGGCGTCATCACGCTGCCGGGCAGTGCATTCGGCGCTGGGGCGGAAGGATTCTTCCGCATCGCGCTCACGGTCGCCACGCCGCGCCTGCTCGAGGCGGCGGAGCGGCTGGGAAAGGTGCTGGCCGCTGTTTGATCGTCCGGTAACGGCGCCTCCGAGTGGTCGCGAGTGGCTCATGGCCGCGGCGATCCACATCGTCGTCGTGGTTCTGTTTTTCACGGTGTCGTGGGAGGCGCCATGGCGCCACGCCAACTACATCGTCCTGCAGCCGGTGGACAGCGGCGAATCGCTCGTGTTCGTGCCCGGGACGCGGGAGGCGCGCGCGAAACGGCCTGCGCATCGCGTTTCCGATCATACATCGCGGTCGCCGGCTGCAGCGGCAGCCGCAGCCGCTGCCTCCGCTCCCACTCCTGCCCCCCCCCCGCCCCCTCCGCCACCGGCGCCTGCGGCGGTGATTGGCTCCACAGCCGCCGCGTCGCTCACCCGACGCGATACCGGCGTGACGATGCCGGCCTATGACCCCAACGCCAGTCGAGTGGCGCCGTCGCCGCAAGTGGGTGACGGGCGGTTGTGGGTCAGCGCCCGCCCGGCACTGCCCGCGGCCGTCGCGTCTGCGCTGTACGGCGACACCGCTGCGCAGCACTCCGCGGCCATCGAGCGGTTGCGCGCGATGGTGGACTCGTTGAACCAGATCCTCGATCAGGTACAGCGCGAGAAGCAGCGGCCCAAGTGGACCACAGGCGGGACGCCGGAGAATCCGACGTGGGGAATCGATTCGGCGTACATTCACGTCGCCGGCATCAAGATTCCCACGCCGGCGCTCGCGTTGCTCGGTAATCTGCTGCCGCCCGGGAACTTCGACGAAGAGATGCGCATGCGGCAGCTCAACTACATGCGCCAGGACATCCTCCAGGCAGCCAATCGCGCGCAGTCGCTCCAGGAATTCAAGCGCTACGTCCACGAGCTTCGGGACCGGCGCCAGGCCGAGCACGAGGCCGAAGAGCGGCGGCGCGCCCAGGATACGGTCAAAGCGGTCCCCTAAGTGCAACGCCGCCGTCTCGTGACCAGCCTCGCCATTCTGTCGTTCATCACCGCCGGGGCCGGTGCCCAGTCGCTCGACCGCCAGGAGCAGGGCATCCGCACGACCATCGCGACTACGCGCGAGGCACAGATCGGCTACCTGCAGCGCGTGGTCGACATCCCCAGCAGCACTTTGAATTTCGACGGCGTGCGGAAAGTCGGAGCGGTATTCCGCGCATCACTTGACTCCCTCGGGTTCACGACGAGCTGGGTCGCCGTGCCTGACGCCGTCGGTCGAGCAGGGCATCTCGTGGCCGAGCATCGCGGGAAATCGGGCGCCGTTCGTATGCTGCTCATCGGGCATCTCGACACGGTCGTCGAGCCTGCCGGAGCCAGCTGGGTGCGCCAGGATTCGACGGCGCGCGGCATCGGCGGCGCCGACATGAAGGGCGGGGACGTGGTCATTCTGTACGCGCTGAAGGCCCTGCAGGCGGCCGGTGCGCTGCGCGAGATGAACATCACGATTGTCTTCACCGGCGACGAGGAGCATCCGGGCGAGCCGCTCGCCGACGCCCGCCGCGCGCTGATCGAGGCCGCGCAGCGCACTGACGTGGCCCTGGCGTTCGAGGCCGGCAACCGGTCCGACGCGACCGTGGCGCGCCGGGGCGCCAGCGGGTGGCGGGTCATTGCGTCGGGCCGCCAGGCGCACTCGGCAGGCGTATTCAGTCAGAATGCCGGCTACGGGGCCATCTACGAGCTGGCCAGGATTCTCGACGCCTTCCGTACCCAGCTCGCCGGCGAGCAGTACCTGACCATGAACGCGGCGACGATCGTGGGTGGGACAGACGTCACGTATGACACGGTGGCAATCAGCGGAACGACCGCGAGCAAGCTCAACATCGTGCCGTCACATGCGATCGCCCACGGCGATCTCCGTTTTATCTCCGCCGAGCAGCTCACGCGCATCCGCGAGCGCATGCGCGCCATCGTGGCACAGCACCTTCCCGGCACCGACGCGACCATCGTCTTTCGTGACGAGTACCCCGCGATGTCCCCGACTCCGGGGAACGCGCGGCTGCTCGCGGTCTACGATTCCACGAGCAAGGCACTCGGTTACGGCGCCGTCGCGCCGCTCGACCCCGGACGCCGCGGCGCGGGGGACATCTCCTTCGTCGCGCCGCTGATCGACGGGCTCGACGGACTCGGCGCGTTGGGCGGGGGGACGCACGCGCCGGAGGAGCACGTCGACCTCGCTACGCTCACGATGCAAACTGAGCGGGCGGCGTTGCTCCTGTATCGGCTGGGGCGGCGGCCGGCTTCACAGTTCGTCCGAAAACCCTCCAGCACCAGTCAGAATTGATGTCGCATTGTTCCCGTGGGCTGAAGCCCCGGCTCGGCCACTGCGCGCGCCCTTGAAGGGCGCGTGTCTTCGCCGAGCCGGTCCTTCAGGACACGGGAAACGAACTGGCCGAGCGCTCCTCCTAACCTTCGTTGCAATTGGGGCGCCTCTT